>JAGCXP010000083.1 GCA_017961345.1 Bacteroidales bacterium
ACAGCCACCAAGAACAAGATAAACATCCAGCCTACGCTAGTTACTACGTATGGCCTTAAGATGAACATGTATAGCAACCGCATCCAACGGGTTGTGACCATGGACGCGTTGTTTGAGAAGGCTATTTAATTGGCTCACAAACGAGCACCGGTGGACCTATTTCTTCCACAGAATAACAAATAAGCGACTGAATTTCAGTCGCTTATTTGTTCTAAACAATTGGCTCATAATTGGCTCATCGAAACATTAGAATCGCAGGACTATCACCGTCCCTTGATTGCTATATTTATCAGGTTGCCAATCATTATCTTGTCAATAATGTTTATGAGAAGATGGCCAATCGCAATCTTGACAAAGGGTTGGAAGAAGATAGATCGCACGTTGAACAGAATCGTTCGGTCTGCCATCATCATCACTTGTTCTTTATTCTTATCCGTTTAATGATGTATCCGATTAACCAGATGATGGCAATGGCACATCCTCCCATAAAGACCGCCATTATCACACCGTATGTGGTAATCGATGAAGATAATTGCTTCGCATAATCAATCAGGCAAATGGTAATAATTGCAAGAAAGACAATCGCTGCGGCAAGAGACAACCAAAGGTTCGGCTCTTTCTCTTCTTTTTTCTTCTTTTTAGCCATTTTTCTTCGGAGTTAGCATTTTGGTGGAGAGTAAAGAGAATGCTCTCTCTTTTAAGGATACGGCCTGTTTACCCCTCAAATAGGAAAACAGGCCGTAAAAGGTGTCCTATCCAAACCATTTGGCAACACGTTATCAGATAGGACACGCTGAGGAGGTGTTAAAGCGCAGCTGCTGCAGCTTCTCGTTCACGTCTTGATGCATCCAGTTTGTTGGCAATCTGGTTCTCCATGACTTTCTTGACGACGAGCTTAGCGACAAACCATACGCCAAAGAAAATAAGGCCTGCGACGAAACTCTTGGAGAGAACCCACACGAGTATAGCCAGGGGCCAAAGCCACTTGATGATATTGTTAATAGTGACCTTGCCATTAATCCACTTAACCTCGTCCTGGTTGACAGGATAAGAATAAGACGTCGTTTGGCCGACACCATCCATGAGGAAATGGTATTGAGAGCCATTATAAGTATAATAGACGAACCAGAAAGGAGCAAGGACATACTTGCCGGTAGTTGTCAAATTGAAACTGGAAGATGCCCTGAAATTGCGAATCTCCTGATTTCCGATTTGCTGACGTGCGGCTTTCATGGCTGTCTCATCGACTTTACCCTTGCCATATTTCTGCCAGATAAGGGATGCGTCCGTATTCCTTTCCAAAGAGAGAAGGTTGTCATCATTATAGTCAATCAGGCTTTCATTGAACTCCTTTGACATCATGACATCGTAAGGGAAATTCTTTGTGAACTCTCGCAGTTCATCAGGAATCTCTTTACCGCCCTCGTTAGCCAGACAGAGGAAAGCGAAGTTTCCAGCTGCGTTTCCATTCTGGGGACGCCATTTCTTGACATCGCGCGTACTCACGGAGTCTGAACTGACAGAGACCTTCTGGTCCATGTAGGATGACTCGCAGCTCCAAGCCGAATTGAACGTCCCTTCATAGAGGTACATCGGAAGATAGGCCTGGAATACCTTGTCAGTCTTGATGGATTGGAAAATGTCCACGGGTACATAATCCTGATTTACCAAACTGTTGACAAGAGCGGTTTCAAAAGACTGCTCATTAGTGGTAAACGGAATGATTCTCTCCGGGACAGGAATCTCTTTTGAGGAGATCAGTGGATTGACAAGATGGCTGCCGCAATAAGGGCATTCCGTCATCAACTTATTAGGGTTGAATGAGTTGATGGGGCGTCCGCAGGAAGGACATACAACCTGCTGCAACTTCAATGATGTTGTTTGTTCCATAAAGATTAATAATTATGATTATGATGATTGGATTATCTTAGAATGTAGTTTCTGACATAATTGAGCAAGCCCACGAACACCATTGCGTAAGCAAGCACGATGAACAAAATAATAGACAGGGCTAAGGCGAATATTTGCAGCGTACTGTCATTTTGCTTATCAAGTACTTTGCCCGTATTTGCGTCCTTGGTGATTTCTACAATCATAGGTGCAGAAGCTGCAATCCCGAAAACACCGCCAAGAATAGCATCCATAAATTTACCGGATTTCCTTCCAGTTTTCATTTCTTTCAGCGCCTTTTCCATCTGTATATAGTAAGGCGTCATACATGAGAAATAATATAATACGCATGCTGGTAGGAAATAGAGAAGCGGAGTGGCATCTTTGTTCAAGAAACACGCTCCCGAGCCCACTATTATCGTGATTATCAGGAATTTAACAGAACCAGAGAAAGAACGCCTATATGCCTCGTTGGTGAGAATCGACACTCGTCTTAACTTCTCGGCCGCTTCCCCTCCAACAGGCATATGATTATCATAGATATCCTTAAGTGTTCTCTTCGCTTCACTTGCTGCTTTGCTGCCCACAGGGAATTTCAAAGGCTCTTCTCCTGACATATCCCCAGACTCTTGGTATGTGGTGAATACATTGTTGTACAGGTTATCCATTCTGGAAATAACAAACGAATTGTTCAGATCGGTTCCTTGTAAAGCAATGGTCTCTTCGGGGAAAGGTTTGACGAAATAATTGACATAAACCATATGGCCGATTATGGCCAAAAGTACGACAAGGAATAGGGACGCCAGCAGAATATCCTTGAGACTCATGTCAGACGCAGATGCTTCACCGGCTTGATCGCCATATTCACCATTCAGGACAATTCTTCCCGGATGCCCGGAATCCTTGAAATCAGATGCATCAAAAGCCACTTCATAGCCAAGATATGACTGTTCGGCTTTTTTATAGCCTTCATCAGAGAGGGGCACATCAAAGAATAGAGCACCGTCACATACAATTGCCACGGACCCATCGTTAAAGGAAATCGCCTTTCCTCCTGCCTCAAATAATTCTGTAGGCGTTGAACTAATGCTCAGTCCTTTTTTAGTTTTCAGATTTGGCGACAGTACTGTTATTGAACCTACTTTATCTCCCTCTGGAAAGATGTCAAAAACAACAACGTCTCCTAAAATAGCATGGTAAACTTCATAGGTATACTCGCCGCCTTCGTCATAGTCTTCCTCAGAAGAGAATTCAATTCTATCATAGACACCATCAACCGAATCGGGTAACTTAGAAATAGTTGCGCCAAGTTTCACCTTGCCGATACCATCGTTCGTAATGGGCGTATTCTCTGCCCATGCAGCTACGGTCGACAACAGCATGGCAATAAAGCCAACCATTGTGACTATACTTAGTTTTTTCATACTCGGTTACGGTTTAAGAAAAGCGACTTTTGTTTATTATGGCATTCCTCTTTCTCAGAGTCTCTTTGATAGTTAAAATACTATTGTCAATCTGGCTGGAGCTAAAACCGGGAGCATTCATACACAATGCGTTAACATTTGCTGCCAACTGTAATTCGATTTCTTCCGCCTCTGGACAACTGCCTGTTGAAGCGTTATTAAGCACCTCGTAGACACCGCGTAGTTTTTTACGGACCTCGGAATCTTGTGCACTTTGCATCGCCTCTCTCATATTGGACGCGAGTTCTTGAATGTAAACCTTTTCCTTGCTCTGACGTTCAAGAGATTCATCTGTTACCTCATTGGCTGTAACACTCATCAACTGCATGATAAGGAAGGTGGTGGCAATCACCGCCTGAACGATTGTGGGCCATAGTATTTCCTCCGGATTACACGCTATAAATGCTATGCCGGCAATTAATGCAATGATGAAATAAATGAGCGCCCTTAAGTACAGACTGGCATTAAGAACAGTACGCCCTTTCTTTTTTTTGCAGAAGAGAGGAGTCAGGAGGATGCACAGATAGGCGAAATGAATGAATCCATAGCTGATCCATTCTGTAGTTGTTCTTTCCGTGCCTCCAAGAAAGAAAAAGAGGACGTTAAAGGCTACCAGAAAGACGAGTCCTACAAGGACTTTAAAAATATTCTTTTTCATATCGGTACTTATAAGCGTTGCATAATCTCGGCTACTTTTGCGTCATAGACCTCTTGTGTGATGAGTCCGGCATCAAGCAGCTGTTTCATTTTCGACAAAGACTCCGTTGGATCAGGCTGGGGAGTGGCAGGATTGACGCCAAAGCGTCCCTGTCCTCCAAAACCTGCTGTAGGTTGAGCCTGCTGTTGCGGCTGAGGGTTAGCGAAAGCAGTAGTAGCCATGTTGGCAAAAGCGTTTCCAGCAGCCATGCCCATGCCTAATCCGGCTCCAGCACTTGCCACTCCGCCAGCTCCTGGATTCAAGGACACATTCTCCAGCAATTCCTGCTGCATGGCTTTGTCATAACTGCCGGTGTGTTTGGCTGCGGAGAGACGGTCTATATATTTGCGCCTGATATCCGTATCGTCGATATTAAGGGATTCGAAAGAGAAGTCGACTACCTCAAGGCCATAAGTGACGAACAGTTCATCAAAGAATGGCTTTATCTCACCCGCGAAGTCCTCCAACTGACTTGATATTGCATTAATGGAACGACTCATCGACCGTTCCTCAAGTTTTTTACCAATCAAGGAACTGATTTTTTGGGAGATTTTGGCACGGAAGAGGAAGCTGAGATCGCTGCCGGTGAATGTAGATTTGTCACCCATCAATTGCATGAACGCTTTCTTACACGCCTCATCATCCTCGTCGATATTGAATCTCACAAGGAACTTTCCGGCACCGCGAACCATTGTAGGAATGCCGTCACCAAGGTGATGGTCTTCCAGCTCTATTGGGCTGGCCGTTCCCCATAGCACTTCCTGAATACTTGTGCTGACATGGTACACTTGACAAGAGAATGTACTCACACCTCCGGACAGCATGTTTCGAATCCTGCTTAATACGGGGTAGTTGTCCGTCTCTACTTCATACCGGTTACCTCCCGGCAGTAAACCATAGAAAGCACCATTCCTAATAAAGATGACCTGCTCATTCGGAGCAACCGTAATGGTAGATTTCGTGTTGAAGTCTTGCCTTGGATCAAGATAAATCAGTGTCCCTGTGTCATTCTGCCTTTGAATAGACTCCAGAATGTTTTTGCTTCCACCGGCAAAATTGGCTTCATTTTCGTTTCTGTGAAAAAGTCCCATATTATTGATGATTTAATTGTTATTCTTTTGGTTCATCCGTATCGTTAGTTACATCCTCCTTTATTGACTCGGCAACGTCTGACGAGTTATCAGAATCATCTAAAGAATCAAAAGAGGAATCAAACTCTGAGCTTTCATTGCTTTCTGTATCGTTATCTACACCGTCATCAAGTTCGTTGACATCGTTATCCGTTTTTTGCTCGTTCTCCTCCAGAGACTCATCGTCAAGATAGTCACCATCATCAAGAGTTTCAGGTATTTCCTCATCAGATGGAGCGTCTGCAGCATCATCCTGATAATCGGTTGATTGTCCGTCCCTCTCCGCTTGTAGGTCATTCAATTGGCCACGCAATTCGTTAATCTTGTTTACGGCATCGGATTGTGCGCCTGCTTTCTCATCATAGAGAGAATTCCATTCCCCTTCATCATATAATTCCTTGTCTCTGGACAACTCTCCAATCTGTTGCCCAAGGTTTTCATAATAGTCCTGATTGCTTCGAATTTGGTTTTCTATTCCGCTAATTTCAGCATCATAGTCTCTTTCGGCATATTCTCTCATTGCAAAATATTGTTAATCAAGTATTATGTCCATGCGGTCAATTATTCAGCATAGTCTCCACCACCGGTGTCCGAAAAATCTTCTCCTCCCGCATCGGAGAAATCAGTCCCGCCGTCATCGCTTATGTCCCCACCCATATCATCTCTGAAATCAGAACCATTATCTTCGTTATAATCGGAAGATATATCATCGCCGTCATCCAATCCGCCCTCGGCGTCGTAGTCGGATTCACCGTCATCCTTCCAAGCGTTCCATTCAAAATCTTCATCATTGACCTCTGAAGTATTCCAATCAAAGCCACCTTCTTCCGAATTGACATCCGAATCAAAACTTCCGCTATCGCTGTTTACATCAGAGTCAAATGCACCTGATTTATCACTATTCACGTCTGAATCAAAAGATCCGGTCATATCCTTATTAATATCCGATTCAAAAGAATCTGATTCGTCAAATTCCCTCATAACATTACTTGTTTAGAGACTGTTCAACATCGGAATCTTTAACCCTAAGGCGAGTTTCATATTTTATCTTACGCCAAAAATGAATCTTTGTGCAAGCCTTGAGTTCATTGCTATAGGGCTCATCATTTAACTCGGTTTTAATCAATCCCGTAAAGTGCGAGAACACTTTCTTAATTGGTTCAGGATTATTCGTGCCTTGAGGAACCGCTTTAAACATCCTTCGTGCAATCTCTCTGGCTAACAACCTGCGTTCGAAGTCACAGCATTCCGTACAATAAGGCGAGAACGCACATTCTGGATATGGCCTAAGTTTGTCTTGCTTGTTATTCCAATACGATGATAATTCCTTGATGCCGTCATCAGATAAAGAAATGCTAATCTGATTGTTAAGGCGATAATCCGGAGTAATGATTTCCTCCGGTTCGTCCAGGCGGTTAAAGAAAAGGAATGCCTCGCCGGGCTTCAGTTTGGCAAGTCGCGCCATTTGTGAATCGGTCATACTAGTCGCATTGGCTAGTATTTCCTTATCCTGGCCTTCTACCAGACGGAATGCCACCTTGATGTCAGTCAGAGCCACAATGTCTATTCCAACTTTTCTGGGAGATTGATCTGCGATGGCAAGTCCGACACCATAGGAACGGATTTCCGCAAGCATTCGCTTAACGAGTCCTTGAGCAATGGCGCTGGGGTTCGCTGACCCTTCACCTACGTTAGTGTCGGCATCTAGTAGGACGTGAGCTTCTTCAAGTAGAATGAAGTTACGTAACCCGCCTTCACCGATGTAATTTGCATTGACATAGGCTAATATCGACAGTAGGAGCAAAGCGATAATCAGAGCCTTTTGTTCACTATTTTCAATGGCGGCAAGCTCAATGATAGTTGGCTTCTTGAGAATATCTTCAATCGGAATCGAATAGTAGTTGTCGAACAAATTGACCAGACTCTTAAGTCTCACGATACCGGCTCGTCCGATATTCTTTGCATCCCCGGTATAGCCAACTGAATCAAACGTTTCTTGGAAGCATTTGATGAAGTCCGTGATATTGAATATCTTTCCTTTACTATCCACCGTATACGAATCCAGCCATCTGAAATCCGAATAGCAGTTGTTTACGGTATCCTCAAAAATCTTGTCGAGAGGTGTCGACATGGACACACCTGCGGCAAAGGCTGTTTTCAATGTGGATTTATATGTCTCCAGTCGTACATTCTTCGGTGGGACAAAAGGATTGAAAACAAAAGGGGAAATGAAATTCTTGCCTGGAGTAAAAACCTGTAGTTCAGGAATGCTTTGTATCAATGCCCTATATTCGTTTTTGGCCGGTTCAATTACCAGAAAAGGGATGTGATGGTCTTTCCATAACCGGTCAAGAAGACCGACAGAGAATGTCGTTTTACCAGAGCCAGGTGTCCCAACGATGAGCATATGTTTTGCCAAATCCTTCAGCGTGAAGCCTATAGTATTTGAAGTGGATGATTTTAGCCTCCCAATTTCAATGTCTCCGGCATTGATGAGATTCTTCGAATATGTTTTACTGGCTTTCCCTGTCTCATTGACGGTTAAGCCGGCATTGACCCTGTCATCACCTATTGGAAGTCTCCAGAAGGATGCTGCTTCATCTGCCGTAATGATGTAGGGGAAACGATATAAGTTAGGACTGACATACTGCCCGTTCCATATTGCGGCAGATCTATTGTTATTTATAAGTATTTCGTTTAAGACCCAGGGCAAGGGATACATCATCTGCTCGCTCTGATAAAATGCTGAGCAGTCTACCTTGACAATTTGCAGGTTCGGAGACACATCTTCTGTAAAAGTTAATTGCCCCATCACCTTTGATGAAACCGCCGGAAGTGCTTCGCTTCCACCGTACACGACAATATTGTATAAGAATAAGGAGCGGTTACGGTTATCGGAATAATGTTTGTACAGATTCATCAACCTCTCGGCATTGGTGAAACTAACATTGCCGACCTGTCTGTCCGAAACACCGTGCCCGAGCATACTCAGGTTCTGATGAAGCGCCTCAAGTTCAGCTAGTTCCTCAGGAGTATAATAAGTCGGTATCAGTTGAAATGATACAGCGCAATGGGGATGCCGGATAAGTATATTTGCCAATCTGCTCAAATCCTTGTAATCCGTAGGGAATTGGTCAAAGGCATAACACACTGGCAGATAACTATTTTGAAGATTCTCTGTGCGCTCCTCCTTGACAATGGCGTGGCAAGTCCCATGACATATAGTCCCAAAGACCTTCGAGAATTCCGACACTGAATAGTCAGAATATTCATACAACCCACCACCCAAAGTGGCGGAGATGAGTTTTGAAACCATTCTGACCAGACTCGATGCCGTTCCTGCATCCTTATGGATACTCCTCAGGACAATGAATAAGCGTATTGCCGCTTCATAGGGCTGATTCTGGACAGGTTCTGTTGTCCATATCAACTCAAAGGACATATCCGGATTAACCGACTCCGCTTTATACTGCTCCTTATATTGCTGATATATCTCAATGAGGAGGTTTGACATATCTGCAGCCGCCTGCTCAATAACTCGATTGCGTGCTTCGGATGAAATGTCATCAGATAGAATTGAAATGTGAGGAACAGCCCGTACCTCAAGAATGGATAGACCGATGTATTCACCACTGTTTATACGAATAGTATCAACAGCCGGGAGCAATCCTCCTTCTACAGAATTATGTGGCATACCCTCGTTTCGTTTCACCGAGAGGCCCGATTCGGAACAGTGCTATATAAAAGAAAGCGTGGGCCTCCTCTAGACTTATCCATTTGATTTGGCTCTGGACTGCCGTGGATTGAATAAGAATGGAAACTGCTCACACTTTCTGCTATAATGTGGGCAGAGCCCATAAAATAGCCAGCGTAAGCGTTGTCACTCTTCCCAAATCCACTATGAATTGTCCAGATTCATCAAATTGGGACAAGCTAAACGCTTTCTGTATGTCCGTTGTCCGAAAACAACTTGGCAAATATACGCATTTTTTTTCATACCCCTGCACCCTTATTGTAAAAATCGCATAATCATAATAATAGGTGAGGTCCAAATCTTGTTCCGTTCCACAAGGGGAATGGAACAGGTGGAACACGCGGAACAAGATTGGGGGCAAATTTTGGCCGACGAGATGCTCCAGCACTTGGTCGGGCAAATGTGCACGTGCACTCTTGACCGACCGAGTTCCGAAGAACTTGGCGGGACACGAAAAAGGCCAAAAACGTAGCCAGCAAAGTAACGGGAATCTATTTGGCGATGGAGCACAACCGCAAAGCACTTGCGCAGGCGAAGGGACAACGCCGCCGGCGGGAAGGAATGCCGTCGGCTAAAGCGAAGGCGCTGCGCCAAGCACGAAGGAACGGCTCGCTTCGCGCCTTGCTTTTGCCAGCGCTTACCCGAGCAGTACTTTGGCGTTCTGAATGGCTTCGGGCGTGAGGGTGGAGCCGGAAAGCATACGGGCGAGTTCGAGGACGCGCTCGTCGTCGGAGAGACGTTTGAGACCGGAGAGGGCCTTATGGGTGGCGGGGTCGAAATCCTTGGTGACAAGATAGTGGGCGCGACCCTTCGCGGCCACCTGGGGAAGATGAGTGATGGCAATCACCTGCATCCGCTCGCCCATTGCACAGATGAGGGAACCCATTTTATCGGCCACACTGCCGCTCACCCCGCTGTCGATTTCATCGAAGACCATAGTGGGCATATGGGCATAGCGCGCCATGAAATCCTTGAGACAGAGCATAATACGGGAAATCTCGCCGCCAGAAGCGCACTGCTCGACGGGGACGGGTTCGGTGCCGTTGGAAGAGAACAGGAAGCGGACTTCGTCCCAGCCGGTGGGGACGGGGACGGGCACGGCCTGCGGCACTGTGGCGCCATGGGCAGCAGCGTCAGAGGCGGCCTGCGGCACTGTGGCACCATGGGCAGCAGCGTCAGAGGCGGCCTGCGCAGGCTGGGACCCACGGGCGGCAGACGCACCGGCAGCCTTCACCTCCACCCGGAACATCGCATAGTCGAGTTCTAGGGCGCGGATGGCCTGTGTAACGGCGTCCGACAGAGGACCCGCGGCTTTGGCGCGGGCCTCATGGAGCACGCTGCACGCGGCGTTTAGTTCGGTGCCAACTGCCATCGCCTGTTTGCGCAGTGCGTTGAGTTCAATCTGAAGGGCACCATCATCGGAGAGCAGGGCTGCGAGGGTATCGCGCTGGGCAATCAATTCGGCCTCCGTGGCGCAACCGTGCTTGCGAAGAAGCCCCTGCAGCAGAGAGATGCGCTCCTGCACGGCCTCGAGGCGGGCGGAAGCATCTTCAAAAGACTCGTTGCGGCTTTCAATTTCCGCAAGAATATCTTCGATTTCGAGACGGCTGGATTCGAGGCGCTGGGAAAGGGCGGCACAGTCTGGATAGAAACGGGCCAGGCGGTCGAGCTCCTTGCCGGCGGCACGAAGGCGGCTGTCCAGCGGCGCGTCCTCCCCGGAAAGATTTTCCTGGGCCGCACAGAGCGAAGCCTTGATTGCCTCGGCGTTGGACAGACGTTTTTCCTCCTCCAGCAGACTTTCCAATTCTCCCTCCTTCAACCCCGCCGCATTCAGGCGGTCGAGCCGGATTTTGTTGAGTTCGCTTTCCTCCCCCGCCGTAGCGATACGCTGCTCAAGATTGGAAATCTGCGCGGCAAGCGAACGCGATTTCGCATACAGTTCCCCCACGTTCGAGAGCAGTTGCCCGTCCCCCGCATAGTAGTCGAGCAGGGAGAGTTGGAATCGACGGTCCGTCAGCAGCAGGTTCTGATGCTGGGAATGGATATCGAGCAGGTAGGGGGCGATACGGGTCAGAAAGGGCGCGGAGGCGGGACAGTCATTGACAAAACAACGGCTTCTGCCCGCCCGGGAAAGCACCCGGCGAAGAATCAGGCCACCGTCTTCCCAGGGCAAATCTTCTTCCTCAAAGAGCGGCTTCAACGCAAGGTCCGGAGCGGAGAATTCCGCCTCAACGGTACAGGTATCCGCGCCCTCGGCAATGGCGGAAGCATCCGCCTTGGCGCCCAGGGCCAGCCCCAGTGCGCCCAGCAGAATGGACTTGCCGGCGCCGGTCTGTCCCGTAATAATGACAAGACCCTCCGGAAATGATACCTCCAGAGAGTCTATCAGGACATAATTCTTTATGCTGAGGGAAGCGAGCATTCCGTATTTCTCCAGCAAGCAGCCGGCCGGCTTAACGGGCGCAAAAGCGCTTTAGGCCTCCTCTTCGGCCATCCGGTACTCGAGTTCTCCGTTCTGGAACTCGGCGATGGCTACGAGCGTGGTCTTGGGCAATGCCTCGTAATACTTGGAAATTTCGATCTGCTCGTGATTTTCAAATTCCTCCTCCATCGAGGTCTCGCGGGCATCCTTGAACTCTTCCAGTTTCTTGGAAAGTTCCTTCTTCTCAGCCACGGACAACTGGTTGGCGCGCTTGGAGATAATGGAGACGGTCTCGTAGATATTACCCGTCGGGGCGGCGAAGTCGCTCAGGTCACGGGTAACCGTGTTGTTGGGAACGTTTTTGGTCGTTATCATGACATTCTTTTTATAATCCGCTTTATTATACCCCGCTTTTTCGGCCGGGTTTCAAAAATTTCACTTCTTGTCCGAAGATTTTTTTGCCGCCTGCTTCTCCAGGTTCTTGCGCTCCCGCTCCAAATCCTTTTCCGTCAGCTTGTCATCCTCCGTTTCACCCACATAGCGGCCCAGGGCTTTCTGGCTGCGGCGGAACACGAGATCCATCTCCCGGCGATAGCGGGAAACGGGGTATTCACCGATGAAATTGTAATAGTCGTCCTGGAAAGCGAGATAACGCTCCTTCTGCTTGGCATCCACGGAGAGGGTGGCATATTTATAGGAAGACATCGCGATGTAATAGAGAATTTCTTCGCGATGGCAGTTTTCCGCATTGTCCTTGAGAATATTGCGGAAGGACACGCGGGCGGCGATGTAATCCTCCATATTGTAGTAGAGGCGGGCCGCTTCGTATTCCTTGGTATCCAGGCGCCAGTGCAAATCATCCAGAATCGTCCAGCAACGGTTGAGACGGGTCGTGTCGCTCTTGTATTCGGTCACGTACTCGTTAATGGCCGCGATAGCCTTCCGCGTGGGGTTCTGGTCCAGTTCATAACGCAGGGTCTGGCGATACAGACACTCCAGGCGCAGGAACGTCGCCTCGTCCGTAAAGGGACTGCGGGGATAGTTTTCGATAAATTTGGTAAAGTTGACCTCGGCCGAATAATAATCCTTGCCCAGGTAATTGCTCTTTCCCCAATAGAACTGCACCGTATCGTCCTTCTCCGTCCCCCCAGTCTGCACGCTCAGGCTCTCGAACAACTCGGCGGACTTGCGATAACGGCCTTTATTGAAATAATCCATGGCCGCCTTGTACTTCGCTTCGACGTCGTTGCTCTTGAGCAGCGTCTCGTACTGCGACTTGCAGGCGAAGAGCACCAGCGCACCCAGGACAAGCGCCGCCAACCAGCCAAAACGTCGGGCGGGCAAAGGGGGAATATGACGGCTGTTACGCATACAAGGCGCAAAGGTAATCATTTTTTACTATTTCAGCGTAATCGTAATTTGATACGCCCCCTCATTGAGGAAGCCGTGGCTGTAATCGGGCAGGCAATAGACCGGCCAGAGGATGAATTGCGTCTCGCTGCTGCGACGGTTCAGCGGAATGTACGAACTGAAATCCTTGCCCCACTTATAATCGCCCGGCCAATAGCCATACGCCCCCACCAGCGTCCCTGCGGGCGTAGGAACGAGCATGCCGGTATAGAACGGTTCATAGGTGATCAAACCGGAGTCGTCCACCATAAATTCCAGATAATCGGGCGGATTCCGGCTGTAACCGGCAGCGACATACCCTTCTTTTTCAAGGCCCTCGGTATAGGGATCCATAACCCGGTACACCTGCGCCTCCTCCGCCTTGAAGAGGACGCAGTCGTAGGCGGCTTCAAAGAGGCACTCGTCCTTGAAAGAACAGTCGGCATACTTGACAAAGGTCAGTTTGCGGCGGACGGTGATGGTGATGGTCCGGTACTGCAAGCCCTTTTCACTGCCTTCCAACTCCAGCCGCATCACATATTTCCGTCCGGGACGAATCTGGGCCACATCGGTGAAACTGATGACGGCGGCCGCGGAAAGGGCGTCCCGAGAGAAAATGACATTGCGGGTAGAAAGGGAAAACACGCCGTCCGGATCGACGTCCACCCACTGGTCATCCGGTGCGGAGCCCGTTCCGGTCGGATCGAAACGAAGCCGCACTTTCTGGGAAAAAATCCCCGAGCCATCGCGATAGAGCGGGACGCGCAGCACCCCCTCGTCTTCTGCGGACACATTGGCGCGCAGCACGGAAGAGGCGAAGCCACAAGAGATGATTTCCGCACCGTCCGAAGGGAAAAGCGGGCCCACATTGGCTTTGTTGCAGGAAAGCAGGCTCCCCAACAACAGGCAGCAAAGGCCCCGCAGCAGATGATGAGAAAGGCTATTGCACATACGGGTTCTGGTCTTGGGGGCCGATGGCCGGGTTATTGTCGATTTCTGCCTGGGGAATCATCAGGATGCATTCCCGGAAATCGGGCGGGAAGGCAAGGTATTCCGCATATTTTTCCAGGTAATTGCTGTGATTGGAGACTTCTCCGCCAGCCAGCTCCCAGTAACGGGTCCAGCCTTGCGCCAGACGGAGGATGTCGAAGATTCGGCCGGTCTCACCCCAAAGTTCGATGCGGCGCTGCAACAGGATTTCATCCAGAAGCGTCACAACCGTTCCGGTGGTAGCAAAGGTCTGGATGTCGCCGGTCAGGGCATCCAGAGAGGTCCGTGCCGTCGGGTCTGTATCCCGGCGGGAAATCACCTCCCAGAGCGCATCCCGGGAAGCACTGTACTTTGCCTGACGGCAGAGCGCCTCGGCCAGCACCAGGTACACTTCCTCCATGCGCATGAAGATATAATCGCCCAGACAGGACTTCTGGTCAGCCCACTGGAATTTGAACTGATTGTAATCGATGTTGGCCCCTCCCTTCCAGATACTGCGGGGATGGCCGATAAGCCCGTTCCACCAGCCTTTCCGGATATCCGTTCCCGGAATCTGGTAATAGAGCCAGTTGCTGATGCACTTGGGCGATTCCGTGGCATAATAGACATCCGTGCAGGCATCCATATTGGAATAGAAGGACGCATAGGCAATCTGCTGGCCCTGATCGGAAAGCACCTGGGCGCCCCAGAGTACGCAAGGCGACTCGACACTGTTGAAAGGCGTCGTTCCGGTCGTCCAGTTCTTGGGGTTGGCATCATCATACGTGCCCTTGACCACGGTGGCTTCGGCCCGGGTCAGCAAGCGGGCGGTCGTTCCGGAAAGAATGCGTCGGCAGGATTCTTCCGCCTTGGCCCAGTCGTGCTGCACCAGAGCGACACGGGCCCGGAGCAAATGGGTGGAACAGGAATCCAGATGGGAGATATGGGCACGGGGACGGGCGGTCTCGCGGAAAAGCCGCAGGGACTCCTCGAGGTCCGCATCAATCTGCGCATAGGTCTGCCGGACCGTTCCCCGCCCTTTTCCGACAACGGTGGTACCGCTGGCCTCCGTGTATATCGGCACGCCGGGCAGGTCCTCGTGGCCGAAGAACGTCTGTTGATAAGATTGAATCAGCATGAAATAGGAGAAGGCGCGGGCCGCATACGCCTGGGCGGCGATGTCCCCGATTTCCGCCTTGTCTCCCGAAACCGTCGAGACGGCGGAAAGGATGTAGTTGCAGTTGCTGATAATTTCGTAGAAATACTTCCAGGTGAAATAACAACGCCATATTTTGGCGGTATAGCGCTGCCGTTGCTCGTAGCAATAGTCCTTCCAGAACCAGCCGGGGCCCTGGGCCGTCTGAACCATATCGTCCCCCATCAGGTCGGCGGCCAGCGTTACGGCCATGTTGCCGAAACACTGATGGGCGTTGGCCGTTACAAAATCAATCCGGCGGTACATGGTCGCATACACGCCATCCAGCGCCACCTGCATCGAACCCGCATCCTTGAGAATCCGATCCTTGTCCACATCGATGGTCGGATGCGTATCCAGCATATCGGAACAGGACATCGTCAGCCCTCCGAGCAGCAAAAGCAGAAGCCATCGTTTCGTCCTTTCCATAGGCTAAAATTTGAAATCCACACCGAGAGAAACGGTACGGCTGGGGGTGTAACTGTAGGAAGTACTGCCGTTGAAACTCGCCTGGGGGTCCAGGCCGGGCAGATGGGAGAAAAGACAGAGGTTTTCTCCCGTAACGAAGAAGCGAACCTGCTTGATTCTCGCCTTGGAAAGCAGCGATTGCGGCAGGGAATAACCCAGCGAAACGCTCTTGATGGCGAAATAGGACGCGTCAATCAGGAAACGGTCGGTCGCCGTCGTGACCAGCGAAGTCTCGGCACGCGGTACATCCGTAATCTGTCCGGGCTGCGTCCAGCTGCGTAGGGCGTTGACGTGGTAAGTCTGGCCGGGATAGGAAGGTTCCATCAGGCTGCGATAGACGCTGTCGTAAATTTTTCCGCCGATAGACCAGGTAAAGAGCATGCTCACATCGAAACCTTTGTAGGAACCGGACGTAGCGAAGGAACCGTAAGCGATGGGGATACGGCTGCCGAGCAGGTACTTGCAGGAGGCGGCCAGCGTAGCATCGTTGGTGACGTAATCACTCCCCTCGATGCGCCGTCCTGCGGCATCCTTCTGATAGGCCCAGTAGAGTTGCTGACCGGTCGCAGGGTCCGCGCCCGCACTGCGCGAGAGATAGAACGTATTGATCGGTTCGCCTTCGCGAATCAGGAAATTGCCGTTGACGATATCGCTGCCGTCTCCGGTGAGTTTAAGCACCTTGTTGGCCAAGGAGGAGGCAATCAGCGTGACATTCCAGTGATAATCCTTTCCGGAGAAGATATCGACGGAAAAACTGGTATCCACGCCCCGGTTGACCATGCTGCCCACATTGGCGTAATAGCCGCTGAATCCGGTGGAAATCGGCAAGGGATAACTCAGCAGGAGGTCGGTCGTAGTGCGGTTGAAATATTCGATGGTCCCGCTGAAACGGTCGAACATCCGGAATTCCACACCCACGTTCAGATTGCCGTTCTTTTCCCAGGTCACGTTGGCGTTTTCGAGGGAGGCAATGATGGCGCCGCTGCGGTTGGCGTTGGCATAAGCCAGACTGTAGAGCGACTGCCAGGCATAGTAAGAGCCGAGGTTGTCGTTGCCCTGAACCCCGTAACTGGCCTTGAGGGTCAGGTTGTTGAGCCAGCTAGCCCCGCTCATGAATGCTTCCTGAGAAATTCGCCAGGAAGCTCCCACGGACCAAAAGGCGCCCCAACGGTGTTTTTTTTCAAAGCGGGACGAGCCGTCCATGCGGAAACTGGCGTTGAAATAATAGCGGTCGGCATAACTGTAGTTGCCGCGCAGCAGCCAGGAATCAATGTAGTAGTGTTCAGACGCGGAGTTGGCATCCGCCAGTGTGGACGCGAGGGCCAGTTCATCAAAGTCATCGAAGGGGAAACCCGTACGCTCGGCCAGAATGTAATTGGACTTATAGCCATAAAATTCGTGGCCGGCCAGAGCGTCGAAATGATGCCCGCCCGAAAAATCTTTCTTGTAGGAAAGCAACTGATTCCAGGTGTAACTAAGGGTCTTGGCAGACTCTTTCTGAAGCCGGCCGATGCCTGTGGCATTGCCGGAAATGCGGTTGTAGCGCGTATCTTCCGTGGTATTGATATTATCCACACCGATGTGTGTGGTCAGGTCAAAATCCCAGAAAGACAGCCCTGCATGAGCCCGGAGGCTGACATTATCCGATACGGTGGAGTAACCGTCGTCAAAAAGGGCGGCCACGGAGTTGCGGTTGTTCTGTGCCCCCGCCGGACGCGACGAGCCGTAATCGAAGACACGTGCGCCGTTTTCCAGTACGTCGCTCCCGTCCGGATTCTTTTTGTAGAGCGGATAGATGGGGCCCATCATCATCGCGGAGTACCAGACATTGCTGTTGTTCGCCCCTTCCGCCCCCAGAAAATCACTGGAGGAATGGGAATAGTTGATACTGACGCCGAAGTTCAGCCACTTGCGGGGTTTGAAATCGCCGCCGGCGCGGGCGGTATAGCGGCGGAAGCCCGTCGTCTTGAGCGTTCCCTTATCGTCCAGGAAACTCAGCGAGGCCATATACCGGACCTTCGCGTTGCCGCCGTTGATGCCGACCTGGTATTCCTGCCGGACGGGGAACGGAGCCGTTGCCTCTTTCATCCAGTTTTCATCCCACTTCTGGGCGGCACCGGAGACAATGTGCCCGTCCGCATCAAAAAGCGTGGCCACGGGCGTATTGAAGATATTGTACTGTTCGTCTTTTCCGAGATAATTCGTCGATACGCGGTCCGCGACCAGCGGAAGGGCTTCCTCGGGCCGGTACCCCTCGATATAGACCAGATCGTTGTAACAGGCCCTCCAGATATGCTCCATATACTGACGGGCGTTCATGGTCTCATAAAAGGGAATGGAACGCGAATTGACGCCCGCCCGGGCGCTGAAACTGACGGTCATCCCCTCTTCCCCACCGCTGCGGGTGGTAATGATGACGACACCGTTAGCTCCACGGGCACCGTACAGTGCGCCGGCCGAGGCATCCTTGAGCACGGAAATGCTCTCGATGTCCGCGCTGGAGATGGAATTCAGTTCGCCGTCGAAAGGCACGCCGTCCACCACGATGAGCGGGGCATTGGACGCGTTGATGGAGCCGAAGCCCCGGATCCGGATGTCCGCGCCGCTGCCCGGCTGGCCGCTGCCGGAAGTGGACATCACGCCGGCCACCTGTCCGTCCAACATCTTGGTGACGTTCGCGGCGGGACGGTCTTTGATTTTATCGGCGCGCAGCGTCTCGGCCGAGCCGGTGAAGGACTCTTTGGTGGACGTACCATACGCGACGACCAGGACGTCTTCCAACACTTTGGCATCGTCCTTCATCCACACTTCCAGGTGCTTGATTGCACCGACTGTCACCGTTTCCGTTTTCAGTCCAAGGAAAGAAAAAGAAAGAACGGTTCCCTCTTTCGCCGGAATGGCAAAACGGCCCTCCCCGTCGGTGATGACGGAGCGGCCTGCCTGTTCGTCAAGGACGACGACCCCGGTCAGGGGGCCGCCGTCGCTTTCAGAACGGACGATGCCATCCACGCTCCCCGGCCCCTTTGCCGCAAGCAGCACTGAGGCCAGAGAGAGCCAGGCAAAGAGAATTATTCTTTGATGCATCGAATGGAACTACCGTAGGGACGGTTGAGCTGGAATTCACTCGAGGGGTTGCCCCAGGCGAAACTTTCCACTACACAATACGTCTGGGAAGTGCTGCGCGTATGAATCTGCGCGCCGCCGCCAACACCGGAAATAAAACCGTCCGCCACTTCCCGTTTGCCGGGGAAGGGGAACCAGTATTCCTTGTTGGCCGGAGTCCGGTAGCGGAAACCGACGCTCTCATCGTCGATATACCAGGGTTTGTCCGGATCGTAGGGTTTGGAATCCGTCAGACTCCCCTGTTTATCATATTGGAAACGGAACCTCCAGGGATCCCCGGCAGCGGGCACGGTCCAGCCTTCCGGACAGGGATCGTAAATGCTCTTGAAGCCGGAGACGCCGCCCCAGAGGTCGTTGTTCTGACCGGCGGAGCGGGAGGCGTACCAGTCGCGGGGCAGATTGCTGTTGACACAGGTCAGGAACGTCTCGGGGTGGGCGATGGCAAGAGCCAGGTTATTGCCGGTCCCTTCCGTAACCGGACGGTCCAGATACTGCACTTCCACTTCATTCCCTTCCAGGTCGTACATCTTGGCCTCCACGGAAGAATCCATTCCGACAGAACTCACGAAAGGATCCTTGCGGCCCCACTGATAGAAGAGACCGAAGGATTTCCAGTCTTTCTGGGCACAACTCATCGCACCGAGGTTGCGGTCCATGAAAGTAAAGCTCACGTTGTCCGTATTGGTCCAGACGAAAGGATCGTCCATCGGATCGTAGTCGATGACCCAGAGATGCCAGCTCCAGACAATCTCGCTGCCTTTCCGGGCACAGACCACGGCGTTGCCCGCCTTGCCGGCGTTCAGGTTCACGACCACCGCCTTCTCCGTACCATTGCCGGAGACGGAAGCGACCATCCCCCGGTTGTCCTGCCAGACGAGACCGGCATTGTCGAAATCGAGTTCTTCGGTGGAATTTCCCTTGACCGCATGGATGGTCAGGGAAGAGCCGGGCGCCACGATGAAGGAGTTGGCGGCTCCGGCGGCCGGTTCCACGGGCACGATGCCGATGGTCTCATCAAGCTGGGCGCTGCGGGAATAATCGTCGGTTACGTTGATCTTGACATTGAGTGCGTTGGTCAGGGCGGACGGAGCCGTCACACGGATGATACCGGTCGGCTTGGCTTCGGTGGGCCAGGTGGTCGATGCCAGCCAGTCCCCGCTGAGCGTCACACTCTTATTGACGAGCGTGGCGGAGGCCAGCCCCTTGATGACAAACGGGATTTCAAAGGAAGAACCCGGACGGGCCGCCATCGACTTGATGTCGGCGGCAAACGCGACGGACAGATCCTCGGACTTGTTGGCGGTAAGGGGAACATCCTGACTGGCTTCCCGTCCGTGGCCGTTATCCACCACTTTCAACATCACGCTCAGGTTTTTCTTCCGAAGGACAATGTCGGGCGCCGTCACGGTCACAATCCCGGTATAGTCGGGATTCACCTTGATCCTGCAGAGGAAATCGGCATCGTTGACACTGGCCGTACACTTGACGGCGGCGCCTTCCGTTCCCACGACGGTAAAGGCCATCGCCACGCTCTGGCCGGCTTCTACGGTATAGGCCTCGTCACCCCAGAAGATGGCCAGGTCGCCATAGTTCGAGCCTTTCTGATTTTCTTTTTGGCAGGAAACACTGACGGCAATCGCAAGGATTGCCATCAGCCTGGAAAAATATTTATTCATTCAGATCTGGATTACTCTAAGACTTCCTTGATGCAACGGACCGGGCAGTTATAACCAAAGTTAAGTCCCGATGACGTATTAAGAGCTCCCACCTTCACATAAGGCGGCTCGGTCTCCGTGGCTTTGACGAAAGAAGGCGTTGCTTTGGCGGCAAATGCCCGGAAATTGTTGACGGTACTCAAGTTGTCCGCCTTTGCGGTCCAGATGCAAATCGAGGACGCCTTTGCCTTGGGGACCAGTCCCTCGCCGACACCCTGATGCGTCTTGTCACCGCCGGCATACAGGAACAGGTTGCCATATCGGGCTCCACGGAAGTAGGCCTGATACTGATACTGGGTATAATACCTTTCATCCCAGGTAGAGGTAATGCTCGCATCCGGCGTATAGGCCTTGTCCGTAACCGTCGTCGTATCGGCAGGGTTCGCCTGAAATCCCGTCACTACGGCCCAGGCGGCCGCATCGCCGACGCGGTAACCCGCCGGGCAGGGATCGTAGATGGTTTTCTTGCTGTTGTTGTTCCACAGGGTGTCAATGCCGATAGCGGCTGCTTCTTCACTGTTCCACATGGTAGAAATCCAGCCATAGTTACCATCCGTTACACCGGCCTGTTTCGCCTGCCAATAACTTGTCAGAGGATGAGCAATCGCCACCGGAATATTGTTGAGACTGGGTTCCGTCATTTTGAAATAACGAACCTTGATTTCCTGGCCGGCAAGATTGTAAATCTTTTTGTCCACACTTTCCAGGGTGTTGAATTCCTGGCTGGGGAAGGCATCCTTGCGGCCCCACTGATAGAAATTGCCAATCGCCTTACCAAACAAGTCGTTTGCGGAAAGGGCGCCGATGTTACGGTCCATAAAGGTCGCGGAACCGGCGGAATTGCTCACCGTCACGTCCTGGATGGCATCGTTAAGCACCCAGAGCGTCCAGCTCCAGGTGGTATCCTTGGCCTCATTGAGGGCGCACACGACGGCGTTACCCTCTTGTCCGGCGTTCAGTTTGACGCTGATATTGCCGTTTTCAACGGCGACGGAAGAGACGAGGGAGGCATTGTCCTGCCAGACCAGACCGGCAGAGGTCGCTTCCACATTATTCTTGGAATTACCCATGCAAGGGGGGAACTGGAACGCCGTTCCGGGTTTCACGACAAAGCAGTTGGCGCGCTGGTTGAGGACGACGGGCTCATTTCCACCGCCGCTTTCTCCGCCGGAATTATCTTTTTGGCAAAAAGTAAGGCTCATCAGGGCCATCAAGGCAGCCCCGCCTTTCAGGAATTTCGAAAAAGTCTTCATAAAGATTTATTAATTATGGGTTAAACTTTCTAGGCACAAACACGCAAACTTACAAAAAAAAATTTTTTACACCAAATTTATGGTGGATAGTATTTGGCTCAAAATCAATAAATAACGAAAAATCGCCTGCGCGGAAATGCACAGGCGATTTTGTTTATCTGACTGATTTTCAGCGGGTTGTCTCTACAGCTTGCGAAGCAGCACCCCGAGGTCGACCTCACGGTGGATCATGGCGGGAAGGTCTTCAATCTTGATGCGGTCCTGGGTCATCGTGTCGCGGTAGCGGACGGTGACGCAGCCGTCTTCAAGGCTGTCGTGATCGACGGTGATGCAGAAGGGCGTGCCGATGGCGTCCTGACGGCGGTAGCGTTTGCCGATGGAGTCCTTCTCGTCATACTGGCAGTTGAAGTCGAACTTCAGCATATCCATGATTTTCTGGGCGAGTTCGGGCAGTCCGTCTTTCTTGACGAGGGGCAGCACCGCGGCCTTGACGGGCGCGAGGGGAGCGGGAATGCTGAGCACGACGCGGGTTTCGCCGTTTTCGAGGGTCTCCTCCTTGAAGGAGTGGCTCAGCACGGCCAGCACCATACGGTCCACACCGATGGAGGTCTCCACGACATAGGGGGTATAGCTCTCGTTGCTTTCGGGGTCGAAATACTGGATCTTCTTGCCGGAGAACTTCTGGTGATTGCCCAGGTCGAAGTCCGTGCGGGAATGGATGCCTTCCAGTTCCTTGAAACCGAAGGGGAAGTTGAATTCGATGTCGGTGGCGGCATTGGCGTAGTGGGCCAGTTTGTCGTGGTCGTGGAAACGATAGTTCTCCGCGCCCATGCCGAGGTTGACGTGCCAGGCCATGCGGTTTTTCTTCCACTGGGCGAACCAGTCGAGCTCGGTGCCCGGTTTGATGAAGAACTGCATTTCCATCTGTTCAAACTCACGCATACGGAAAATGAACTGGCGGGCGACAATCTCGTTGCGGAAGGCCTTGCCGATCTGGGCGATACCGAAGGGAATCTTCATGCGGCCGGTCTTCTGCACGTTGAGGTAATTGACGAAAATGCCCTGGGCCGTCTCCGGACGCAGGTAAATCGTATTGGCTTCCTCGCCCACGCTGCCGAGCTGGGTGGAGAACATCAGGTTGAACTGACGCACTTCGGTCCAGTTTTTCGTGCCGGAAATCGGGCAGGCAATCTCGCAGTCAATGATAATCTGGCGGAGTTCCTTGAGGTCATTCGCGTTGAGGGCGTCGGCCATCCGTTTGCGCACCTGGGCGATTTTCTCGCTGTTGCGCACGCAATTGGGATTGGTCTGGAGAAATTTCTCCTCATCGAACGCATCACCGAATTTCTTGCGGCCTTTCTCGACCTCCTTGGCGTTTTTCTCTTCGAGTTTGGCAATGTAGTCCTCGATCAGGACGTCCGCGCGGTAACGCTTCTTGGAGTCCTTGTTATCAATCAGGGGATCGTTGAACGCGCCCACGTGACCGGAGGCCTCCCAGATTTTGGGATGCATGAAGATACAGGAGTCGATACCCACGATATTCTCATGCAGGCGGGTCATCGCACCCCACCAGTATTTCTTGATGTTGTTCTTGAGTTCCACGCCCATCTGACCATAGTCATACACGGCGGCAAGTCCGTCGTAGATCTCGCTGGAAGGGAAAATAAATCCGTACTCCTTGCAGTGGGCCACCAATACTTTGAACAGTTCGTCTTGTGTCATAACGCGTTATTTTTCTTTTGAGGGTGCAAAGATACGAATAATTATGCTAACTTTGCACCCCGGAAACAAAACCTATGACTGTATGAGTAAAGTAGACGTAGTGCTCGGTCTCCAGTGGGGAGACGAAGGCAAAGGAAAGGTGGTCGACGTGCTGACCCCGGGGTATAAAGTCATCGCCCGCTTCCAGGGCGGCCCGAACGCCGGACACTCCCTGAAATTCGGAGATGAAGGGTTCGTGCTCCACACCGTTCCCTCCGGCATTTTCCGCGAAGGTTCGGTCAACATCATCGGCAACGGCGTAGTCATCGATCCCGTCATTCTCATGGATGAAATCAAGGACATCGAGGCCAAGGCCGGCGACATTTCCGACAAACTCGTCATTGCCAAGCGCGCCCAGCTCATCCTGCCCTCGCACCGGATGCTCGACGCCGCCAGCGAAGCTGCCAAGGGCAAAGCCAAGATTGGTTCCACCCTGAAGGGCATCGGTCCCGCCTATATGGACAAGACCGGCCGCAACGGCCTGCGCGTGGGTGACATTCTCTCCCCCGATTTCAAAGACAAATACGAAGCCCTCAAGGCCAAACACTGCGGGATGCTTTCCCTCTATCCCGATTTCACCTTCGACATCACCGAGTACGAGCAGAAATGGTTCGCCGCGGTCGAGAACCTCAAGCGCTTCCGTTTCATCGAAAACGAGGTTGTCGTGAACCAGTACCTGAAAGAGGACGTGAAAATCCTCGCCGAGGGTGCCCAGGGTTCCCTGCTTGACATCGATTTCGGTACCTATCCGTTCGTGACCTCTTCCAACACGATGGCCGCCGGCGTCTGCACCGGACTGGGTATCGCCCCCTCGAAAGTGGGCAAGGTCATCGGTATCTTCAAGGCCTACTGCACCCGCGTAGGCAGCGGTCCCTTCCCCACCGAACTTTTTGACGAGACCGGAGAGCGCCTGCGCCAGATCGGCCATGAATTCGGTGCCACCACGGGCCGTCCCCGCCGCTGCGGCTGGCTCGATATGGTCGCCCTCAAGTATGCCGTGATGATGAACGGCGTGACCGAACTGATCATGATGAAATCCGACGTGCTGGACGATTTCGATACAGTCAAGGTGGCCGTCTCCTACAAGCAGGACGGCAAACAGATCGACTGGTTCCCCTACGACGGCGCCGAGAGCGTCGAGCCCGTGTACAAGGAGTTCAAGGGTTGGAAGACGAGCCTCTGCGATATCCGCGACTACGCCTCCCTCCCGCAGGCCTTCAAGGACTATGTCGCCTACATCGAAAAGGAGACCGGCGTGCCCGTGAAGATCATTTCCGTCGGCCCCGACCGCGAAGCCGTCATCTTCAAATAGAGCCAAGCCCTTGACAAACTGAGCCAAGCCTTTGACAAACTGAGCCAAGCCTTTGACAAACTGAGCCAAGCCCTTGATTGCACGAGGCCATCCTTTCCATTCAGCACAAGCCCTTGAATTTGGGACAATTAAAAATTTTCAATAACTTTGTAAAAATCAATCTAACCTTTTTTATAATGAAAAAATTTCTCTCCATCCTCTGCGTCCTGACGCTTTGCCTTAGCGCCAGCGCCGCCGGCAAGAAGGTCTCCAGCAGTTCCTCTTCCGCCTCCTCTTCCTCCTCTTCCTACTCCTCCAGCAGCAAGAGCAGCTCCAAGAGCGCGTCCGTGGGCCATAAGGCCGGACAGTTTGGCATCACCGCGAATCTCGGATTCTCCGGTGGCAGCAACATCGTGACGCAGCCGGATCCTACTACCGGCGGGCTTGTCACCCAGACCACGCCGGCCCGTACCTCCACCTTCCTCATTTCGGCGGGTGTCACCTATTTTGTGATGGATAAGCTCGAAATCGGTCTCGACCTGGGCTACAACAACACCAGGATTTTCAATGCCATCGATCCTGTCACCGGTGGGAATATGTTCACGAACAATGGGGATTTCTTCATTTCTCCGTATGTCGGATATCACATTCCCATCTGCAACTGGCTGCACTATGTGCCCCAGTTCGGCCTTGGACTTGACTTCGGTAGCTCGACGCGGGATCTTTCCCTCAATCCCAAGCAGCAGACGACCACCTCTTCGACGTCATTTACCGTGGGTCTCGGCGTAGCCAACTTCGAAATCCTCGCCAGCGAGCACTTTAGTTTCACCCTGAATCTCGGTGGTTTCAACTTCACGACCACCAAATCTGAAGACAAGGTCAATAACATCACGCAGGTGCAGAACACCTTCGGCCTGACCCTCTTCCAGCAGGTCAACGTCGGCGTCCGTTACTACTTCTAGTATTCACTTGATTTTTCGGTGGCCGATAATCCGCTGAAAATCAGTCAGATAAACAAAATCGCCTGTGCATTTCCGCGCAGGCGATTTTTCGTTTTTGATTGATTCTGAAGCACTTATACTCCACCAAAATCGTCCAATGGCGCAACTTGCACCACCTAGGCCTCTACCCGCACTATTCTGCCAGCTGCAGCGGCATTCGCAAAAACGCGGCTACTTGCTGGGGAAGAGCATCCGTTTTATTGCAGAGAAATTGAAATATGCGAAACTTCTCCTCATTTGCGAGCGCCAGCACATCGTGTACATCGCGAAATCCCAACTCAGAAAACACCAGCGATGACATCCTCGCATAATGTGCATCGGACTTCCCGATGAATACTTCGTTAAGGTCGTATTCACTCCCCGTGCTGGCATGCATAGCGGATAGCATATCTTCGTATGTATCAAAGAAACGAATGGCTGAAACGTAGTCAATAATGTTGTACTTGCCTATGATATAGTCAACCAACTGCTCCTTTTCCTTTCTAACCAGTCGTGCAAAAAAGGTTTGGAGAAGCACATAGGGCAATGGCCGGTTCTTTTCGCTCAGCAATCTTATGCGACTGCGAGCATTTCGCAAAGCCTTGGAGGCATCTCGAGCGATATATTTTTCAGAAAAAGGATGGTCACTGATGGCATAGGCCAAAAAATTCCATCGGTATTCTTCTGCCCTCCTGCACAAACGCCGTTCGGGACCATTGTTCCCCACATATATCAAGTTGGTACGTGCCGCCTTGTCGCCCCTTTTCGGAGCACATCCGAAACGAGGCTCAAACAGCGCGCCCTTCGTATGACAAACCGGATTGTGGACACGGGCGAAATGGGAACTATATTCTCGTACAAACGCCGAGATTTCGCCTTTCCGTTCTTCAATGATGGACAGATGAATATGATCCGCCATCAGTGACATCGCCAGCACCTTCACCCTGTATTTACGCGCCGTTATGCAAAACAAGGTAAAAAACGCCAGATAATCACTGACATTGTAGAAAATGACGACGCCCGCATCCGTTCGCTGATAACAATGATGCAAGATGTCTCGCAAAAAGACTCTTTTTTGTGACCTCATAATTCGGATAATAAGTTCGGAAGGCCGATGGATGCCGCCCGAAAACGTGCTGCTGTAAATCTGGCAGAACCTACAGACAAGCAAATATCGCAAACAATACCGATTCTTCCAAATTATTGTTGCTTTTCCATCTGTTGCGAAAGTCGCTGATAAAAACGCTAAATCAAGGTGGCGACCAACCCGCTGAAAATCAACAAACTAAACAAAATCACCTGCGAGTTTTTGCACAGGCGATTTTACGTTTTTGATTGATTCTGAAGCACTTATGCGCCACCTTTGTTTGCCCGTGGCAGGAAGTCGAAGGCCTACGGCCTGAGACGGCATATGAGCAATCTCCAGCCGGCCGCGAACGCGGCAAGCGAGCTCTCCACCCTACTCCCACTCGATGGTTGCAGGAGGTTTGGAGGAAATGTCGTAGCAGACGCGGTTGACGCCCTTGACCTTGTTGATAATGTCGTTGCTGACCTTCTGCAGGAAAGGGTACGGAAGGTCGGCCCAGTCGGCGGTCATGGCATCGACGCTGGTGACGGCACGCAGGGCCACGGCGCTCTCGAACGTGCGCTCATCCCCCATCACGCCCACACTGCGGTCTGCGAGGAGAATGACGCCCGCCTGCCACACGTGCTCATAGAGATGCCACTCGCGCAGGGCGCTGATGAAGATATCATCGGCATCCTGGAGGATGCGGACCTTTTCGCGTGTAATGTCGCCGATGATGCGCACGGCCAGACCGGGACCCGGGAAGGGATGGCGGCCGACCAGGTGCTCGGGAATACCCAGGCGACGGCCCACAGCGCGCACCTCATCCTTGAACAGCCATTTGAGCGGTTCGCAGAGCTGAAGCTGCATGGTCTTGGGCAGGCCGCCCACGTTGTGGTGGCTCTTGATGACCTTGCCCGTGATGTTGAGACTCTCGATCCGGTCCGGATAGATGGTGCCCTGCGCAAGCCACTTGACGTCGCGAATCTTGGAGGCTTCTTCGTCGAAGACCTTGATGAAGTCGCCGCCGATGATCTTGCGCTTTTTCTCCGGGTCGTCCACCCCTTCCAGGTCCTTGAAGAAACGCGCCGAAGCATCGACGCCAATCACATTCAGGCCCAGACATTTATAATCGTTGAGCACATTCACAAACTCGTTCTTGCGCAACAGGCCGTGATCCACGAAAATGCAGGTAAGGTTGCTACCGATGGCCTTATTCAAAAGCACGGCGGCCACCGAGGAGTCCACACCCCCGGAAAGGCCGAGCACCACCTTATCGCCGCCCAACTGCGCCTTCAACTGCGCCACGGTGGTCTCGATAAAGGAATCGGGCGTCCATTCGCGGCGGCTGCCGCAAATCTTCACGGCGAAGTTTTCCAACAGGAGCTTGCCCTGCGCGGTGTGATAGACCTCGGGATGGAACTGTACGCCCCAGGCCGGGAACCGTTCGCAGGCAAAGGCTGCATTTTCCACGGT
>JAGCXP010000009.1 GCA_017961345.1 Bacteroidales bacterium
CTATGCCGAAGAGGAAGGCAAACCCCGCGGCCTCGCCGAGGATGCTTCCGACGAAGAGAAGAAAGCGGCCAAGGCGGCGGTGAAAGAGAGCCAGAAGGAATTCGTCAAGAAACTCGCCTCCTACGCCGACTGCTATATCAACGACGCGTTCGGTACGGCCCACCGCGCCCACGCTTCCACGGCCCTCATCGCCAAGTATTTCCCCAATGACAAGATGTTCGGTTACATCATGGAAGGGGAGATCAAGGCCATCGACCGCGTGCTGAAGAGCCCTGAGCATCCCGTTACCGCCATCATCGGCGGCGCCAAGGTGTCCTCCAAGATCGGCATCATCGAGCACCTCTTCGATGTCGTGGACAACATGATTATCGGCGGCGGTATGGTCTATACCTTTATCAAAGCCCAGGGCGGCAAGATCGGCAAGTCCCTCTGCGAGGATGACCAGCAGGAACTCGCCCTCAATATCATGAAGAAGGCGCAGGAGAAGGGCGTGAAACTCTTCCTCTCCGACGAAGTCCTCATTGCCGACGCATTCTCCAACGATGCCAACACCCGTATCTGCAAGAACAGCGAGATTCCCGACGAGTGGGAAGGCGTGGACGCCGCTCCCTCCACCATCGCCGAATGGGAGAAGGTCATCATGGCCTCCAAGACCGTCCTCTGGAACGGCCCCGTCGGCGTGTTCGAGATTCCCGCCTTTGCCAAGGGTACCAACAAGATTGCCGAAATCCTCGCCCGTGCCACGTCCGAGAACGGCGCCTTCACCCTCGTGGGTGGCGGCGACTCCGTTGCGGCCGTGACGCAGATGGGCTATGCCAATAAGGTGAGCTACGTTTCCACCGGCGGCGGCGCTATGCTCGAATACCTCGAAGGCATCGAACTGCCCGGTATCGCGGCCATCCGCGAATAAGCCGGACCGGCCTGGATGGACCTGCTGACGGTTTACTGGAACGTCGACCCTTGCCTGCTGCGGCTGGGCGGCTTTGAGCTCAGATGGTATTCCCTGCTCTTCGTGGGCGGTTTCATCCTGGGCTATTATCTCTTCAAGTGGTTTTTCCGGCGGGAAGGACTCCCGTGGGAAAAACTGCTTGATCCGATTCTCTATACCCTGCTGATTGCGACCATCGTGGGCGCTCGCCTGGGCCACTGCCTTTTCTACCAGCCGGATTATTACCTGACGAGCTGGGACGGGTTCCTGGAGATTTTCCAGCCCTGGAAGGGCGGACTGGCGAGCCACGGCGGGGCGATTGCGCTGCTGCTGGCGATGTGGTGGTATGCCAACCGCTACGGCAAACGCTACGGCTTCGACTACCTTTGGGTGATGGACAAGCTCGTGATAACCGTTTGTTTTGCCGGCGCAATGATCCGCCTGGGCAACCTCTTCAACAGCGAAATCTACGGCGACGTGACTTCCCTTCCCTGGGGCTTTGTCTTCGCGCGGAACGGAGAAACGCTGCCCAAACACCCCACGCAACTCTATGAGGCGCTGACCTATACGCTGCTGGGCCTGGGCTTGCTGGGGGCCTACAAGTACCGGCTCGACAAACTCTGCCGCGGAGAGATTTTCGGCATCTTCCTGATCGTGCTCTTCGGCATGCGTTTTCTGATTGAATTCATCAAGGAACCGCAGGTGGGTTTCGAGCAGGGAATGGCCCTCAATATGGGGCAGCTCCTGAGCATACCGTTCATTGTGGCCGGCATCGTCATCCTGGTGCTGTCCGTGACGGTCTGGAAAAAGCCCGCGAGGGTCGGTGGAAAGGAATAATTTTTGCAAAAGAATGCGCGCCCGAAGGTTTTTTCCCTTCGGTGGAGAAATAATTATGAAAGACGAAAACATGAACAGACGAATCGTGTTACTTCCCGTGTTGCTATTCGCCCTTCTGCTGGGCGCTCCGGCTGCGCGGGCTTTTGCACCGGAGGACAGCATCCGCGTGGCGCCGATTGCGCCGGGCGCGACGGTGCTTACCCTGGATGACGCGCTGAAAATTGCCCTCTCCGAGAGCGAGACGATCAAGATTGCCGACAAGGAAGTGGAGCGCAGCGGTTATGCCAGGAAGGGTACTTATGCCGCCCTGTATCCGCAGATTGACATTGTCGGTTCCTACCAACGCACCCTGATCAAGAACGATATCCGCGCCATGATGGGCAGCGACTCGCCGATGGCCCAGTCAATGCCCGACACCAAAATCGGTAACTTCAACACCTTCTCGGCATCGGCTTCGGCTTCGATGCCGATTATCAATGCGGCGTTATGGAAAAGCCTCAAGATCTCCGGACAAAGCGTGGAACTCGCCGTCGAGAAGGCCCGGGAAAGCCGCCTGAACCTTATCTCCCAGGTCAAGCAGGGCTATTATGCCGCGCTCCTGGCCAAGGAGGCGCTCAGCGTGTACCTCGAGGTGTATGAAAACGCCAAGACCAGTTACATCCAGACGGAAAAGAAATACAATGTGCAGAAGGCCTCCGAGCTCGATATGATTACGGCCCGCACGTCCCTCGCTTCCGCCGTTCCAGACGTATACAACGCCGAGAGCACCGTCATTCTCGCCCTCTGGCAACTCAAGGCCGTCATCGGTATGAAACTCGAAGAGGAGATTGACGTGGCCGGCACGCTGGAAGACTACGCGCAGAATATGGAAGTGGCCCTCTCGGAACTCGAAGGGGTGGGGCTGGAACGCAGCAGCGCCCTCCGCCAGATTTCCCTCCAGTCCGACCAGCTTCTCGAGACCGTCCGTCTCAAACAGCTCGCTTACGTGCCGACCATTTCGTTGACAGCTACCTTTACCTATTCCGCCGTGGCGAACGATCCGATTCAGAACCTCGGCTGGTTCCCGTATTCCTATGCCGGTATCAGCCTGGCCATTCCCATTTTCTCCGGCACCAAGCGCCTGCAGGATGTCCGCGCGGCCCGCAGCCAGTATCAGCAGATGCAGCTCACGGCCCAGAGTACCGAAAAACAACTTCGCATCCGCGTCCGTCAGGAACTCTCTTCGATGGAGACGGCCGCCCGGAGTTTCGATGCTTCCCGCGAGGCCCTCGTTTCCGCCGAAAAGGCCTATGAGATTGCCGCCAAGTCCTACGAAGTGGGCCGGGCCACCATTCTCGAACTGGGCAACGCCCAACTCGCGCTGACCCGCAGCCGCCTGGCCGTCATTCAGCCTGTGTACACCTTCATTTCCTCCAAGGCCGAACTCGAATCCATCCTGGGCCTGGACCAAAACGAATAAAAGAATACGAAATATGAAAAATCTTCTCAAAACCACGCTCCTGCTTTCCCTGCTGCCCCTGCTGGCCGCCTGCGGAAATTCGCAGCAGAACAAAACTGCCGCCGCGGGGGAGGAAGACCTGCCTCTGGTCTCCGTGAAACAGGTCTCCGCCCGCAACGTCATCCAGAAAGAGACCTACACCTCGACCGTCGAGGCTTTCGTCCGCAACAACATTGCGCCCCAGACGGCGATGCGTATCAAGAGCATCCGCGTGGAAGTGGGCGACTTCGTCCGGAAAGGGCAGGTCGTGGCCACGATGGACGCCGTCAATCTCGACCAGGCCAAACTCCGCTATAAGAACGACTCCACCGAATACTTCCGCCTGAAAGGGCTGTATGAAGTCGGCGGCCTGTCCAAGAGCGACCTCGACCAGATCGAACTTGCCTACAAGGTGAGCAAGAAGAGTTACGACAACATGCTCGAAAATACCGTCCTCCGTTCCCCGATCGACGGCGTCATCTCGGCCCGCAACTACGACGTGGGCGATATGTTCTCGATGGGACAGCCCATTTTCGTCGTGCAGGAAATCACTCCCGTGAAACTCCTGGCGGCCGTTTCCGAGCGGGATTACACCCGCGTGAAGAAAGGCGGTAAGGTCTCCGTCACCGCCGACGCGTTCCCCGCAGACGAATTTACCGGCACGATTACCCGCCTCTACCCGACCGTCGATCCTTCGACCCACACCTTCCTCGTGGAAGTGCAGGTGCCCAACAAGGACCGCAAACTCCGTCCGGGTATGTTCGCGCGCGTGACCATTGTATTTGGTACCAACCACAGCGTGGTCATTCCCGACCTGGCCGTGGTGCGTCAGCAGGGTGCCGGCGACCGTTACGCCTATGTGCTCGAGGAGGACGGGACCGTTTCGTTCCGCCACCTGACCCTCGGCGTGCGGATCGGTGACGAGTACGAGGTGCTCGAAGGGGTCAAGGACGGCGAGAAAGTCGTCGTGGAAGGCCAGCTCCGCATCAAGGACGGCGTGGCTGTGGAAGTGAAACAATAAGCCGGGGACAGCCATGAGCATTTACAGGACAGCGGTTAACAAACCCGTGACGACGGCGCTCATTTTCATCGTCTTCGTCATTCTGGGCGGGTACGCGCTGATGAACCTTGCGCTGGACAATTTCCCGAAGATCGAGTCCAACACCATCATGGTGATGTGCTCCTACCAGGGTGCCAGCGCCGAGGATATCGAAAACAACGTAACGAAAACGCTCGAGAACTCGCTCAACTCCGTGGCGAACCTCAAGAGCCTGACCTCCACTTCGAAAGAGAATCTCGCGCTGTTATCCCTCGAATTCGAGTACGGCATCGACATCGACGTGGCGACCAATGACGTGCGGGACAAGTTGGACATGGTGTCCTCCTACCTGCCGGAGAAGGTGTCCACGCCGATTATCTTCAAGTTCAGCGCGGACGACCTGCCGATCATGATCCTTTCGGCCCGGGCGACGCAGAGTGCCAAGGCCCTGGAAAAAATTCTGGACGACAAGGTCGCTACCCCGCTGGCGCGTATCTCCGGCGTGGGTACGGTATCCCTTTCCGGTGCGCCCCAGCGCGAACTGCAGGTCTATTGCGACCCCCAGAAACTCGAAGCCTACGGCCTCACCGTGACGGCCATCAGTTCCATTCTGGCCCAGGAAAACCGCAACACCCCTTCCGGCAGCATCGACATCGGTTCCGACACCTACACCCTCCGCGTGGAGAAGGAATTCAAGTCGGCCGAAGAGATGCTCGGCGTGGTGGTGGGCCATTACAACGGACGGACGGTGTACCTGCGCGACGTGGCGCGGGTGCAGGACGATTTGGAGGAACGCGGACAGGAAGCCTACTGTGACGGGGTGCGCGGTGCCATCATCGTGATCCAGAAACAGTCCGGCGCCAACACGGTCAACGTGATCCGGGGCGTGAAGAAAGCCCTCAAGCGCATCGAGAAGACGCTTCCTTCCGACGTGAAGGTCAGCATCACCATCGACAACTCCCGCAACATTCTCAATACCCTCCGCTCGCTGGAAGAAACCATCCTGATCACCTTCCTCGTGGTCATGCTCGTGGTGTTCCTCTTCCTCGGCCGTTGGAGGGCCACCCTCATCATCGTGTCGGCCATCCCGATTTCCCTGCTGGCCTCCCTGCTCTACCTTTTCGCCACCGGCGAGACGCTGAACATCATCTCCATGTCCGCCCTTTCGATTGCCATCGGTATGGTGGTGGACGACGCCATCGTGGTGTTGGAGAACGTGACGACGCACATCGAGCGCGGGGAGAAACCCAAGGAGGCGGCCGTCCACGGTACGCAGGAGGTGGGTATCTCCGTCATCGCATCCACGCTGACGATGCTCGCCGTGTTCCTTCCCCTGACGATGATTACGGGTATGTCGGGCGTGCTCTTCCGCCAGCTCGGCTGGATTGTGAGCATCATTATGATTGTATCCACGACCGGCGCCCTGACGCTCGTGCCGATGATGTGTTCCCAGATGCTCAAGAAGGACCTCACGCACGGCGCGTTCTACAAAGCGGTTTTCGGCAAGGTCAATTCCGGGCTCGATGCCGTTTCCCGCGGCTACGGCCGGATGATTGCCTGGTGCGTGAACCACCGCACGGTCGTCGTGCTGCTGGCCCTGGCCATTTTCATCGGAACGGCCGTCGTCCTCGGTCCCGCCATCAAGACGGAATACTTCCCCAAAAGCGACTCGGGCCGTCTGCGCGTTTCCGTGGAACTGCCCATCGGTACGGGCCAGAACGTGACCCGCGACCTCGGTGCCGAGCTCTACCGCCGTTTCTGCGAGGCCGTGCCGGAAATCCGTTCCTGCAACTACTCTCTCGGCCAGGCGTCCACCGACAACGCCTGGGCAAGCATGCAGACGACGGGTACCTACAAGGTGTCCTACAACATCGACCTCGGTAGCAAGATGGACCGCCAGCGCTCCAGCGGCGAACTGGCCGACGTCGTGCGCGGGATTATCCGGGAGTACCCTTCCATCAAGAAGTTCCAGGTAACGGAAGGTATGGGCGGCATGGGCGGCAATACCCAGGTTGAACTCGAAATCTACGGCTATGACTTCGCGACGACCGACCGGGTGGCCGCACAGCTCGCCGAAGGCCTTCGGGAGTGCAAGATGTGCTCCGAGGTGATTGTCAGCCGGGACGAGTACACCCCGGAATACTCCGTCGATTTCGACCGCACCAAACTTTCCATCAACGGACTCAACTCCACCTCCGCGGCTTCCTACCTGAGCGCCTGCATCAACGGCTCGGTCATGACCTATTTCCGCGAAGATGGTGATGAATATGAAATCCGCGTGCGTCTGGCGCCGGAATTCCGTACCAGTATCGAAGACATTGAGAACATTACCATCTACAACAGCGCCGGCAAGGGCATCCGCGTGAAAGACCTCGGTATGGTCGTCGAGACGCGTACCCCGCCCCAGATTATCCGCAAGGACCGCGAGCGTATGGTGATGGTCACGGGCGTGGCCGCCAAGGGCGCCGTGCTCTCCGAAATTGTGGAAAAGGCCCAGGAGGTCATTGATAGGACCGACATTCCCGCCGAAGTGAGCGTGGTCGTGGCCGGTGACTACGAAGACCAGCAGGATGCCTTCCGTGACCTTCTGACCCTCCTCGCGCTGATTGTCATCCTCGTGTATATCGTGATGGCCGCGCAGTTCGAGTCGCTGATGAGTCCCTTCGTAATTATGTTCAGTATTCCGTTCGCGCTCACGGGCGTGCTGATCGGCAGCATCGTCACCGATACGGCCATCAGCGTGATGGGCATGATCGGTATCATTATCCTGATGGGTATTGTGGTGAAAAACGGTATTGTGCTCATCGACTACACCATTCTCTGCCGGGAGCGGGGAATGAGTATCATCGACAGCGTCGTAACGGCCTCCCGCAGCCGTCTGCGCCCGATTTTGATGACCACGCTGACCACCGTCCTCGGTATGATCCCGATGGCCATCGGCCACGGCGAGGGCGCCGAAATGTGGAACGGACTGGGTATCACCGTATGCTGGGGACTTTCTATTTCCACGCTGATTACCCTCGTGCTGATCCCCGTGATTTATACCTCCTTCTCCACCTGGCAGGAAAAGGCGAAAAACAAAAAGGCCGCCAGGGCCGCCGCAAAGGCTTAAGATATGAAAGCGATTTTTATTTCCTACAACCAGGCCTACTACAGCGAAATCGTAGAAACGATTGAGGCTGCCGGCGTGCGGGGCTACACCCAATGGCCCGGCATCCGTGGCCGCGGCAGCGTGGATGGAGAGCCTCACGAAGGTTCCCACGCCTGGCCCACGCACAACGACGCCGTCCTGACGATGGTGGACGACGACAAGGTGGATCCCATCCTGGCGAAGATGAAGGCCCTCGATGAGGCGGCCCCCGCCCTCGGCCTTCGCTGCTTTGTCTGGAACATCGAAACGTCGTACTGACGCCTATGAATCTGGAGGCGGTCAGGGCGCTTGTTGCGGAAGACTGGAAGGCGTATTCCGCACTGATGGGGCAAATGCTGGAAAGCGGTGTCCCCCTTCTGCTGCATCTCAATGAAGAGGTGCTGTCCCACGCCGGGAAGCAGATGCGTCCGCTGCTCTGCCTCTTTTCCGCCCGCGCCTGCCGTCCCGATATGGTAACGGGCGAGGGCTCCGCTCCCGCTTCGACGCCGCTTCCCGAAAACACCCTGCGCTACGCGGCTGCCGCCGAACTGCTGCACAACGCCACGCTCCTGCACGACGACGTGGCCGATGCGAGCGACCTTCGCCGCGGCCGGCCGACGGTCCGTTCCCGCTACGGCGCGGATGTCTCCGTGCTGCTGGGGGATTACTGGCTCTCGCAGGCCGTGGAAAGCATTACGGGCGGAAAGGACTACGATCCGGCCATCACCCGCATTTTCGCCAAGACCCTGCGCGACCTCTCGGAAGGGGAAATTTTCCAGTTGGAAAAGGCCTCCGAAGGAGATACGTCCATCGAAGATTACCTGCGGATCATTTACGGCAAGACCGCCTCGCTTTTTGAAGCGTCGGCCCTGTCCGGAGCCTGCAGCGTTGGGGCGGGTGAGGCGCAGAAAACGGCGCTCAAAACTTATGCCCGCTGCCTGGGCATTGCCTTCCAGATTCGGGACGATATCTTCGATTACTGTCCGGGCATGGACACCGGAAAACCCTCCTGTGAAGATATCCTGCAGAAGAAAATCACCCTTCCGCTGCTCGGCGCCTTTGAAAATGCCGCGCACAAGGAGGAACAGGCGCTGCGCGAGGCGATTGTCCGCGGCGAGGAAGGCCTTTGCGCGCGCGTGATGGAATATGTGCAGCGTTACGACGGCATCGCCTACGCCCAGGAACGCCTCGAGGCCTATGTGAGCGAAGCGCTCGCGGCCCTCGAAGTGCTGCCGGAAAGTCCGTACCGCAGCGCGATGGAAGAAATGGCCCGCTTTATGGCCGTTCGTGAAAAGTGAGGTTCGCCGATATCATAGGATACGAAGACCTGAAGAAGGCGCTCGTCGGGATGGCGGACGCTTCCCGGGTGCCCCACGCCCTGCTGCTCTATGAAAACGAGGGCTGCGGTGCCGTGCCTTTGGCGCTGGCCTTTTCTCAATACCTGGCCTGTGAGCATCCTATCAACGGGGACAGCTGCGGCGTCTGCCCTTCCTGCAACCGGATGCAGAAACTCATTCATCCGGACCTGCATTTCGTCTTCCCCGTCAATGCCGGCAGCAAGAGCGGAAAGACGGCGGCCAAGGACCTCTCCTCCGCCTTCTATATGGAAGATTTCCGCGGGTTGCTGCGTTCCAATCCCTGGTTTATGGAAGCGCAGCTTTCCGAAACGCTCGGGCTGGAGACCAAGACCTGGGATATCAATGTACTGGAAGCCAGGGAACTTTCGCGGGAGCTGTCGCTTTCGGCCGTAGAAAACGGTTGGAAGACCGTCCTTTTTTACCTGCCCGAGACACTGAACGTCGCCGCAGCGAACAAACTGCTCAAACTCGTGGAAGAACCGCCCGAGAAGACGCTCTTTCTCTTCGTTACGCACCAACCCTCCAAGGTGCTCCAGACCATATTCTCCCGTTGCCAGAGTCTGCGGCTTCCACCCCAGTCTCCCCAGGAGATTGTCCGGGGCCTCTCTTCCCGGGGCTATGAAGGACCCGAGGCCGAAGAGCAGGCGCGCCTTTGCGGAGGAAGTCTCGGCGTGGCGCTGCAGTCCCTGCAGAGCGATGACCGTGCGGAGCAGTATTTCGACTGGATGGCGGGACTCCTGCAGGCCCTGCTGAAGAAGGATTTGCTCGCGGCTCTGGCCATCGGGGATGAAATCTCCGCGCTGGGTTCGCGTGAAAAACAAAAAGCTTTTTGTATATTTGCGAGTGAAGTGCTCCGGAAGATCTTTCTGCTCCAGCGGGGACAGGAGTCTCTTGCGGGCCTTTCTACCAGCCGGGCGGCGGCCCTTCGGGAACTCGCGGGCAAGGTCTCGCGGCAGTTTGCCGTCAAGATGCTGCCCGTTCTGGACAAGACGGCGTATTACATCGACCGCAACGTCAACCAAAAGATACTCTTCACGGACCTGGTGGACCGGATGAGCCTTTATATTATATAGGTGTAAACCACAGATGGAAAGAGATAACGAAAATAAACGATACGACTGTCAGCGGGGGTGCATCATTACCGGCGAAAACAGCAGCGAGCCGCAGGTGGAATACCGCCACGGTTGCTGCAAGCTGGAGGTGTACGACTGGCTGAAGGGGGTGGATGAAGCCGCTCTCAGCGACCTCTTCGAGGTGCGCTTCAAGAACACCCGCAAAGGGATTTACCGCAATGCGACGGGACAGGGTCTGAAGACGGGCGATTTTGTCATCGTGGAGGCGACCAGCGGACACGACCTGGGCATCGTCACGCTGCAGGGACCGGTGGTGGCGCGTCAGATGGCGGCCAAACACATCGAGCCGGATTCGCCCGAAATCAAGAAAATCTACCGCAAGGCCAAGTCATTCGACATTGAAAAATGGATGGAGGCGACCTGGCGCGAGCAGGAGACGATGATCCGCGCCCGTCAGATGGCCAAGGACCTCGGCCTGGATATGAAAATCGGAGATGTGGAGTTTCAGGGAGACGGCACGAAGGCCATCTTCTACTACATTGCCGACGCCCGCGTGGACTTCCGCCAGCTGATCCGCAATTTCGCGGATGAGTTCAAAATCCGTATCGAGATGAAGCAGATCGGCGCCCGCCAGGAAGCCGGATTGATCGGCGGTCTGGGTATTTGCGGCCGTGAACTCTGCTGCTCGAACTATATCTGTACCTTCCAGTCCATTTCCACTTCGGCGGCCAAGGTGCAGGACCTCTCCCTCAATCCGCTGAAACTCGCCGGCCAGTGCGGAAAACTCAAGTGCTGTCTGAACTACGAGACGGCCTCCTATGCCGATGCCCGCACGCGCATCCCGAAGCTGACCGAGCCCCTCGAATTCGAGGACGGCCAGGCCTGGCTGATGAAGACCGACATTCTGCGCGAAGTGATGTACTTCTCCTACGAGAAGGGCTCCCTCGCGAAACTCTACCCCCTCTCCGCCGAACAGGTGTGGGACGTGCTTGAGATGAACCGCGCCGGGGAAAAGCCCGCCTCCCTCAAGGAGGACGACCTCGCACCTGCGCCCGAATTCGTGACCGCCGTGGGCGAGGGGAGCATCACCCGTTTCGACAATTCCTCCCGCAAACGTAAGAAAAACCGGAACCGGGGCCGTCGCGACCGCGACCGTCGGGAACGGCAGGGCGGCAATCCAGGCGGCAGTCAGGGTGGCTCGGAAGGCGGAAATGGGCAAGGATAAACTTCGTAAATTCGCGGAAAACGCGACCTTCCGTTGCATGGTGCAGCCTTCCCTGGAGGAGGTGCTGCACGCGGACCATCCCCTGAAAGGGCGCTGGGCCGCCGATTTCTTCCACAACGACCATCCCATCGTGCTCGAGCTGGGCTGCGGAAAAGGGGACTATACCGTCGCCCTTGCCCTTCGTAATCCCGAAGTCAATTATATCGGCGTCGATATCAAGGGGGCGCGGATGTGGAAGGGGGCGAAGTTCGCCGAGCAAAACGGCCTGCAGAACGTCGCGTTCCTGCGCACCCGTATCGAGTTCATTACCTCGCTCTTCGGTCCGGCTGAAGTCTCCGAACTCTGGATTACCTTTGCCGACCCGCAGATCGGGAGAGAGAAAAAGCGCCTCACTTCGCCCCTCTTTCTCGCCCGTTACGCCGGCTTCCTCACTCCCGGCGGCCGCATCCGTCTGAAGACCGACAGCCGCTATCTCTACGAATATACCCTCGCGCTCTGCCGGGCCAATTCTCTGCCGGTCTCCTTTTCAACGATCGATCTCTATTCGTTGAGGCCGGCCGAGGGAGGCCACGCCCCCTCGTCAGCCCCTCCTGCCGTCGACCCCGCGCTCTTCGAGGTCCAGACCTTTTACGAGAAACATTTCCTCGCCCAGGGCTACTCCATTTGCTATCTGGAATACTCCCTTCCGGCCGATTCCGCACAGAAAATCCACTCTCCCGAGTGGGACGAAAATCGCTGGAAAGACGAGAACCATCACGCCTTTGTTATCCAGGTGCACCAGTAAATTTGACCCTGCGTAAATTTTTGCCCCATTTTCTTGACTCTGCGTAAATTTCTCGCGGAGTCAATTTTTTTACAGGTGGATAATTCTTAAAATTGCAAAAGGTAAAACCACAGCCACACAAGTAACATTCATAACCAATGAGAATATGAGTAAACAAAAATTATCCATTTGCCTATTGTCGCTGCTCCTGCTCCTTTTCGCAGTCGCGGCCCGTGCCCAGGATACGACGGCAGTGATGGCACCGGTGGATGACCCCTGGTACGTCGGTATCGGCGTGGGAACTTCCTTCGGACAGGGCACCTTCTGGAGTATCACCGACAAAGGTGTCCGCAGTTGGGGAATCCAGGGCGGCGTCTTCGGAGGCTACAAGTTCAATCGTCTCATTTCCACGGAAGTGGGTTTCCAGTATGGTAGCCAGAGCCAGTACAACATGCCCTGCTGTCCCTATTGGGTATCCACCAACGGGGAATGGGCGGCCACCCAGGTTATCGATAAGGATGGTTGGTATTTCAACGACCTCCAGGTTGCGACCCAGTGGTATCGCCTGGTGGCGCAGGCCAACTTCAACCTGCTTTCCTTCATTCCCGGGAACAGCCGCTGGTCTCTTGAAGTGTCGCCCCAGATCGCGCTGGTGAACACCCGTTCCACCTGGAAGGGCAATCTCTCCAAGAGCGGGGCGTACCACGAAGAAGCCCAGCCTTCCAACTGGCACTTCGGTGGCGGCGGTCAGCTTTCCGCGGGCTATGCCATCGGCGACAACTGGAAAGTGGGTATCTATGGCGGACTTGCTGCGTTGACCGGCAAGCGTTTCGATATGATTCCCAACAAGGATCATGAGACTAACCTGATCTGGGATGCCGGCGTCAAACTTTCCTTCCGTATCGGCAATACGCGCAAGAAGAAGGCCGAGGAGCGCGCTGCGGCTGAATTGGCGGCCCAGGAAGCGGCCCGTCAGCAGGCCGAACAGGAACGTCTGGCGGCTGAGAAGAAACGCCAAGAGGAGCAGGCCGCCCGCGAAAAAGCGGAAGCGGAGCGACTGGCCCGCGAAAAAGCAGAAAAGGAAGCAGCCGAGCAGGCTGCCCGTGAGAATGCGGAGAAGGAAGCTGCATTCAAAACGCCGATTGCCAACGTCTATTTCGGCAGTGGAGCGACCCGCGTCGAGGCGGTGTACGAACCGTCGCTGGAAGAAGTGCTGACCACGATGCAGAAGTATCCCGACTTCCGTCTCCGGATTTACGGTTATTCCTCGAAGAGCGGCGGCAAGGCCTACAACCAGAAGCTTTCCGTCCGGCGTATGGAAGCAGTGCAGAAATGGTTTATCGACCATGGCATTGAAGCCGATCGCGTGAGTGACGTGAAGGCCTGTGGCGTGGATCCGGAAGCCCCCGAAGAGGGCGGTCGCCGTGTTGAATTGAAATTCGTCAAGTAAGCGTCCTATGAAAAATTCAGTTTTTGTCATAATGATTGCGGCATCGCTGACGCTGTCCGCCTGCCGCCACAAAAACCACTTCGAAGTGGATCTCCCTCGTGATGAACAGTCCCAGAAGTATCCCGGCAGCCCGATCGGCTACCTGGGCAACGACCTGAGCTGGGAGGACATTGCCGACGTGAAGAGTTCGATTACCCATCTGAAGTATTTCGTGACGGGTGCCGGCGTAAAGGAGGAGCGGGAATTCGCCTCTCCCCAGGAAGCCAGTGAATGGATGCTGCCCCTTCCTGCCGGAGAGTATGATGTGCTGGTGGCCGCCAACATGAACAAAGCCAACGGCTTCTCCCTGTCGGAGACGGCTCCTACCCGCGCTGTCGCCCTTAGTCTGCCTACCGTCTATTCCTATCTCGACAATCCTTCTTTCAACCCGAAGCAGGCGTGGAGCGGCATCGCGCACGTGAGTGTCGCCGCAGATGCCATGACCACCGTCCACCTGGACCTTGACCGTCTTCTGGCGCTCTTTACGCTGAAGGTCAAAAACTTTCCGGAAGGGAATACGATTGATGTCAGCATCCGGAATGCGGCCGATTACGTGACGCTCACCGCGCTGCGCGCAGGGGGGCGCTACGGACTTCCCAGCGACAAGATCAGCGCCGATATCTCCCTCGGCCACCTGACCTTCGCCAACGCCCAGTCGGAAATCAACGAATTCAAGGTGTTCCCCACGGCCACAGGCATCGAAAAGACGATGCTGATCTTCCACATCGTGACCTCCGAGGGCATCCATCTCGACTATGAGGGTGAGGCTCCGGCGATGGAAAACGGTAAGAAATACGTGTTGGAACTGGATTACAACACACTTACTCCTTATATGTATATCACTTCTACCTCCATCAACGACTGGACCGATGCATGGTCCTTCAACGGAGAAGTGTTGAATCCCCAAGCCAACTAAAAGGTAACAGACAATGAAAACAGTTCAAATTTTCACTGTAGCGGCGCTTTCTCTCGCGCTCGCAGCCTGCAACAAAGACGGCGAAAACCGGGTTCCCTCCGGTATCATTTCGGTGGATGCGACCATCGGAACAATGAGCAAAGTCGCCTATAGCGGCAACGCCGCCTCTTTTGAGCCGGGTGACAATCTCACCTTGACCGCCTGGACCGGCAGCAATACCGCGGTTCCCGCCGTACGGGTGGTGGACCGTGTCAAACATACGCTCACTTCCGGGGCGTGGGTCCCTGAGACACAGATCCGATGGGCGGACATGGTGACGCCTCATTATTTCGTCGCCGTCTCTCCGGCAAGGGAGATTGCTTCTTTCACGGCTGACGCCTACACCTTGGATCCCTCGGCTGCAAAATTTCAGCAGAGTGACCTTCTTATCGCTACGCGCGTGGACGGGCTTGTCGCCGATGACCATCTGGTGGAACTGCCCTTCGATCACGCGATGGCCAAGCTGAACGTCGTTCTTTCCTTCCGTGACCAGTGGACGGCCCTGCCCCGGGAGGATGCGGAAGACCCTAACACCGAGGCCCTCGTCGCATCCGTCTCCGCCACCGGCAAGACGACTGCGACCATCAATTATCTCGACAAGGCCGTCACGGCGACCGGGGAAAACTCCGCCATTGCGATGAACAAACTGACCAATGCGTGCTGGACCACCTTGATGGTGCCCCAGACCGGCTTCCGCACCGTGACCGTCGTCCTCTCCGGCAATGACGAGTGGCTGGGCGGCAACGGAACCTTTGTCTATAACGCGCCTGCGGACATCACCCTGGCGAGCGGTAAGATTACGACCCTCAACCTGATTCTCGGCCGCGACCAGATTGTCCTGGCGGATGACGGCATCACGATTACGGACTGGGCCACCGGCGTTACCCTGCCCGATGGCGAGGCCGTCATTCCGGAGGAAGACTAACCCTTAAGACTGAATGCGTATGAAAAGAATACAACCCCTTTTCTTCCTGGCTGCTCTGGCGTTCCTGAGCCTTTCCTGCAACAAAGAAGCGGGCAGCGGCGTCTCTGTGGCCGATTCCGGTGATATCCGCCTGAACGCTGTCGTCAGTGAGATGGCGACGAAGGCCACCACCGACGAGAGCGGCGTAACGACTTTCGTAGCCGGTGACAAACTCACCCTCTACGCCTGGACCGGCGCCGTGGACCCTACTTCCTCTTCGGTGAAGATGGTGGTGAACGGAATGGTGAATACCTATGACGGCCAGTCCTGGAAACCCGATACCCAGATGCGCTGGCGCAATGTCCGCGACAGTCACTATTTCGTGGGTATCTATCCCAAACGTACCGTTACCTCCCTCGTTGATGACGACGTGACGCTCAATCCCGCCGCAGCGGCCTACGAGCAGTCCGACCTCCTGGTCGCCCGGCGTCTGGAAGGTCTCTCCGCCCAGAACGACGGCATTACCGTGGACCTGGTCTTCGACCATATGATGGCCAAGTTCAACATTAACCTTCGTTACCGCAACCAGTTTGGTCCCAATCCCTGTCCCTCCGCCGTCACGATTCAGGCGGCCCAGAGTGGCAAAATCAACTATCTGACCGGCGTCATTACCCCGGGAGAGAAGAGCACCCAGGCGCTCAATAAGGTCACCTCCGCCCAGTTCACCTCTCTCGTGATGCCGCAGGAGGGGATCCGGGAGATTGTTCTGACCCTGGGTGGAAAGGAATTGGTCTATACCCACACGGAGGACATCACGTTCGAAGCCGGCAAGGTTACCACGCTGAGCCTGCTGGTGGGCAAGGACAAAATTCTCTTGGATGACAATACCGTGCAGGATTGGGCGGATGGCGGCAGCAGCGAGTCGCCCGACGATCCCGAGCACATGCTCGAACTGACCCGACCGCTGACGATGCGCGCAATGGCGGACGGAACCTCCGTCACCTTTACCAACCGCTCCAACGCTCCCGTACGCTGGATTACCAATGACGGCCGCAGCGGCTTCATCCCGGCCGGGAGTATCGCTTCCGTTTCCCTTGACGAAGGCCAGCGCGTCTGGTTTATGGGCGAGGGCGGAAACGAACCCTATGGAGATGGCACCTCGGCTGGTTCCAGCCATATTGCCGTCAACAAGGACTGCCAGGTCTATGGCAACGTGATGAGCCTCCTCTCGCCGGACTACTCCACCGCCACGACCCTCTCCGAGCCCAACAGTTTCTCCTATCTGTTCAGTGGTCAGGTCCACTTGAAGAACAGGCCGGACGAATCCATTTTGCTTCCGGCTACCACCCTGACCGAGGGATGCTACAAGAATATGTTTAACGGCTGTTCCGGTCTGGGCAGCCTGACGGTTCTCGGAACGGATACGGGCGCTGCCGGCTGCACCGATGGCTGGCTGAACGGTGTGGCGGACAACTTCTCCCTGGTGACTGCCCAGCCGACGGTGTGGCCGATTCCTGTCGGCGCCACCATCTATCAGGTCCAGGCCGAAGGGGAGCCCGTCAAAGTCTTGACGACGCCCCTGCCCAAGTCGAACATTGTTTACACCGGGACGGCCCAGCCGCTTGTAACGGGCGGTACGACTTATGTCGAAGGCGTGACCCTGGAATACAGCACGGATGGCTCTTCCTGGTCCACTTCCGTTCCCATGGCGACCAATGCCGGAAATTATACGGTGTACACCCGCGTCCGCGAGTCCGGCAAGGTGATTCTGACCCTGACGGCGTCCATCGCCAAGACGAATCCTACCTACACGGCTCCTACGGCCAAGAGCGGCCTTACCTACAATGGCTCGGCCCAGGTGCTGATCAATACGGGTACGGTCAACGGCGGTACGTTCCAGTACAAGGTGGGCAGC
>JAGCXP010000084.1 GCA_017961345.1 Bacteroidales bacterium
CCGCAGTTTTCCCCCGGAATTGGCGATCTGGATGCTGAACCCGACGCCGAACAGCAGGGAGAACAGCGTATAGAACTTCCCGTCTACGAAAAAGGTCTGGACGGCTCGGGTAATCGTGTCCGTCCGGGTCCACGTCGCCGGATCCGAGAAGGTCCACAGGGAGAACTCCGGGAAGTTCGCCAGGATGATTCCCAGGATGGCGAACCCGCGAAGCGCGTCCAGGACAACGTAGCGCTTTTTCTGCATGGGCGAGGGGTTACAACAGGTCGGAGAGGATGGCCTCGAAATCCGGATGTCCGTCGCGGAGCAGGATTTCCCCGGTCTTGCAGTCGATCAGGAAGACAGTCGGAATGTAATCGACCCTGTAATCCTTGCCCGCCTTGCGGTACTTGTCCAATACATTGACCCAGGTCATCCCGTTCTCCGATACGGCGGCTTCCCAATCCTTGGTTTTGGAGTCTTGGGAAACGCTGAAGATTTCCAGTCCTTTGTCGTGATAAAGCGCATAGGCCTCCTTCAGTTCAGGAATGGATTTCAGGCAGGGAGCGCACCAGGAGGCCCAGAAATCCAGGAGGACATAGCGGTTGGCCGGGTTTTCGAGGACGGATTTCAAGCTGACCCGCTTGCCGTCCAGCCCCGGAAGCTCCATGTCGATATAATACTGAAGAGCGGGAAGGGTGTCTTCAGGGCTTGACTCCATTTGGCTCCGACGCTCCTCCTCTTTCCGATTACGGGCAATCCTTTTCTTTAAAGAAGAGATGTATCTTCGATAGGTTTTCGCATGTTCCGGGGACAAACGGTCCAGGATCTCCGACGCCAGGGAAGGATTGCGGGCGTTGCCGCTCGCATGGATCAAGGTCAGGAGGTTCGTTTTTTCGTCACGGATCGCATCTTCCCAGAGCGCCTCCCTTTCATCTTCATCCACAGCCAGAATCTTCCGGTACGCTTCGTTCAGGGGCGTTCCAGCCGCTCCCGTAGCCATGTCCGACTCATCTCCGGCATCGACCTGGACGGAAATCGTCCCGGGTTCCAGGAGAAAATCCTTCAGCTGCCCGCCGTCGTAAGGATTGGCAAAGACATCCTTGGGATTCTTGGCGTACAGGTATACATAGGTCGGTGTCGAAAAACGGGGATGGAACTCAAAGGTCCCGTTCTCCACCGTAGTTGTGGAGATGACTTTGAATTTGTTCCATGCGTCCTGTAATACGAGTGTCGCCCCGTCCGAGACACCCTGGACGGTTCCCTGGACGGTGCAGGTTTCGGATTGGCAGCTGCCGAGAATGGCCATCAGCGCGGCCCAGGCGGCGAGGAATAAGATCTTCTTCATCGGTTGAATCATACTACTAATAACGAGACAAATATAGCAGAAACTGCTAAATAATCAACGCATAGTATGCAGATGAAAAAAGAGACAGCCTCTTTCGAAACTGTCTCTTGCGCTGCAGGTGCGTCCTAATAATACTGATAAAACAGGGCGATGGATTCCATGCCGGCGAAGAGCTGACGGAGGAGGTAGCTCTCGTTGGGGGAGTGGATGGTATCGCGCTCCAGGCCGAAGCCCATCAGGAGCGGGTCGATGCCCAGGATGCGCTGGAGGTCCGCCAGGACGGCGATGGAACCGCCGCCGCGGGACGGGACCGGTTCGATGCCGTAGACCTCGGCCATCGCCTTCGCGGCGGCCTTGTAGCCGTCCGAGGTGATAGGGATGAGGAAGCCGTTGCCACCCTCGCAGGGCTGGACATCGACCTTCGCGTACGGCGGGCAGATGGCGCGGAAGTGCTTCTCGAAGAGCTCCGTAATCTTCGCGGAGGTTTGGTTCGGGACCAGGCGCATGGAGATCTTCGCATGGGCTGTAGAGGGCAGGACGGTCTTCGCACCCTTGCCGGTGTAGCCGCCCCAGATGCCGCAGACGTCCAGGCAGGGACGGATACCGACGCGTTCGAGGGTGGTGTAGCCTTTCTCGCCCTTGACCTCATTGATGTCCAGAAAAGCCTTGTACTCGTCCATGTCAAAGGGGGCGCGGGCCAGCATGGCACGGTCCTCGGCGGAGAGTTCCACGACATCGTCGTAAAAGCCCGGAACGGTGACACGGCCGTCGGCGTCGTGCAGGCTCGCGATCATCGCGCAGAGCGTGTTGATCGGATTCGCCACCGCTCCGCCGTAGTGGCCGGAATGGAGGTCCTTGTTCGGGCCGGTGACGGTCACTTCCAGGTAGGAGAGGCCGCGCATGCCGCAGTTGATGGACGGGACCTTTTCGGAAATCATCGTGGTGTCGGACACCAAGATGATATCGGCCTGCAGGAGGTCCTTGTGCTCCTCCGCCCATGCGGCGAGGGACGGGCTGCCCACTTCCTCTTCACCTTCGAAGATGAACTTTACGTTATGCCGCAGGAGGCCCTTCTTGAGCAGGAACTCGAACGCCTTCAGGTGCATGAAAAGCTGGCCCTTGTCATCGTTCGCGCCGCGGGCGTAGATGGCCTCTTCGCCGGTGACAGGGTCCTTGGCGAGGACTGGCTGGAACGGGTCTGTACGCCACTTGTCCAGGGGCTCGGGAGGCTGCACGTCGTAATGGCCATAGACGAGCACCGTTTTCGTGGCGCCGGGCACGGTCTTGACACCGAAGACGACAGGATTGCCCGTCGTCTCGTACACGGCAGCCTTGTCGGCTCCGGCTGCAAGGAGGAGCTCCGTCAGGCGGCGGGCGCAGCGGTACATGTCGGGCTTGTACTCCGGCTTCGCGCTGATGGAGGGGATACGCAGCAGGGAGAAAAGTTCCTCGAAGAAGCGTTCGCGGTTCTGTTCGATATAGGCTTTCATCTTATCAGTGTTTTCTACAAAAATAGCAAGAAAACGTAAAAATAGACGCACTTTCGAGATTATTTCATAACTTTAAAGGTTGAAACTGACCACATACCATGCAAGAGATCCTGAAATACCTTTGTACCTGGAAGTTCTGGAAGGAACTGTTCATCATGACCCTGGGCATGGCCATCGCGGCCGCTGCCGTGTATTACTTCATGATGCCCAGCAAACTTGTGCTCGGGTCCATCTCCGGTCTTTCCATCGTCCTCTCGAATGTATTCACGATGCTGGGTATCCCCATCAAGGTCTCCGCAGTCGTCACAGTCATCAACGCCATCCTCCTGATCCTGGCCTGGCTGCTCATCGGCAAGGAATTCGGCGCCAAGACCGTGTACACGGCCATGATCCTGGGTCCGCTCCTGGAGTTCTGGGAGAAGGTGTGCCCCTATGAAAAGCTCATCGAGCCCGGTCTCACGTCCGTGATGGGGGACCCGCTGATGGACCTGATCGTCTTCGTCCTGGTGGTGAGCATCTCGCAGACCATCCTGTTCAGCATCAACGCTTCCACGGGCGGACTGGACATCCTCGCCAAAATCGTCAACAAATACCTGCACTTCGACATCGGCGTGTCCGTGACCGTCGCCGGCGCTCTCATCTGCTGCACCGCCTTCGCCATCAATCCGTTCCGGATGGTTGTGATCGGCCTGGTGGGCACCTGGTTCAACGGCCTCGCCCTGGACTATTTCATGGCTTCGGTCAACCGGCGCAAGCGCATCTGCATCATCGCGAAGGGGCACGAGGACGAGATCCGCGACTACATCACCAACAACCTGCAGCGCGGCTGCTCCCTGTACGAGGTGATCGGCGGTTACAGCGGCGAGAAGGGACTTGAGATCCAGTCCCTCCTCACCACGGATGAATTCTCCAGCGTGATGAACTACATTAAGAAACACGATATCAAGGCTTTCATCACCGCCGGAAACGTGAGCGAGGTGTACGGACTTTGGAATCGTCACAAGAACAAAGTCGAAAAATAATTTGCAGTTTCGGATTTTTGCCGTATCTTTGCAGTCCCAATCCGCGGTAGTGGTGAAATGGTAGACACGCTACTTTGAGGGGGTAGTGCCCGTTGGGGTGTGTGAGTTCGACTCTCACCTACCGCACACAAAACAGTTCTGGAGTATCTTCAGAGCTGTTTTTGTTTTATTTTTGGCGAGATTTTGGCGATTTGGGATTGGCTAGACTATATACTGGCTGGAGAAGCTGATGTGATAAATAGCATAAGAAGAACACACCTAAAGATAATCCTATGCTTAATAAGTATCCGTTATTTAATCCGAGAGTGCGAGAAATCAAGTTAATGAAGATATACTGCGTCCCAACCACTGTTATCAGAGACTTGGACAAAGATGTAATAAACTGTGTTTTTGGAAAAGGAAGGAGCGAGAACGAAAGCACCATAGTACTACCAATAAGTCCATTCAGATAGAATAGAACGATATTTGCTATTCTAAGAAAAGCACGCGAAAGCAAAGAAAAATCCTTAGCAGAGTCTCCAAAAACGGTCCCAGACAAGTTACCGAAACTAACACTCAACATAGACACGCGGCCATGAAGAAATCTTGTGGTCAAGACTGTTAGGATTAGGCAGCAAATAAAGGGAACTCCCCATTTGAGAGATTCTTTTCTAGTTATAAAATAGTCTTTTTCTAAATATCCGATAGCATAAAAAGGAAAAGCCATCATGCCTTGGGATAGTGCAAAAGGCAATCGGATTTTCAAGATAATAACAGGAATAAACAATAGGCATCCCCAGATGAATAGTGGGATTAACTTATTCCGGAATCCACAGTAAAAATCCAGGAATACTCTGCACCAAAACAAAGCGAAAAGAAACCAGATGATTCCATTCATTTTCCCTTTGGGGATATCAATAAAATACGAACGTAGTTGAGCCGCCAGGTGTGCGCCATAGAAAACTACATTCGTAAGAACTGATAGTGTTATAAAAATCAAAATGGGCCAAAGGATTGTTCTTGAATAATGGCCCCAGTTAATCTTTCCAGTATACTTATGGAATACTCCACTAACTAAAAAGAATAAAGGCATATGGAACCCATAGAGATACAACCTGACGGCAGAATCAGCTGAGTACAGATGTCCAAATA
>JAGCXP010000085.1 GCA_017961345.1 Bacteroidales bacterium
TGGGACTGCATCGACGGTACGCTCTATGAAGAGGACGGTCACATCTATATGATCTTCGTGCACGAGTGGACCCAGATCATCGACGGTTCGATGGACTACATCGAGCTCTCGAAAGACCTGACCCACACCATCTCCGAGTGGCCTGTGACGATATTCCGCGCTTCCGAAGCCCCGTCCTGCGGCGAGATGAACGGCCTGGGCGAAGCCACCTTCGGCCTCAAGATGCCGGGTTGGGTGACCGACGGCCCGCAGATGTTCCGCACGCAGACCGGCAAGCTCGGCATGCTCTGGAGCACCTGGGGCAAGGAGCGCTACCTCCAGGAAGTCTGCTATTCCGAGTCCGGCACCATCGCCGGCCCGTGGGTGCAGGAACCGGAACCGTTCCTGGCCAACAATTCCGGTCACGGCATGCTCTTCCGCACTTTCGAGGGTGAACTCCGCTACGTGGTCCACCACGTGGAAGGCGACGGCCCGCGCAAGCCGCAGTACTGGACGGTCGACGACTCCGGCGACAAGCTGAAGCTCGGTCACCAGATCATCGTACCCGACAACCGTTAGTAGTTTCTTATATAAGTTTTTTCAGTTAAAAAGGCAGGAGGCACCCGTGAGGGCGCCTCCTGTTCATTTAGAGAACGGTTGAAGAGATTATTCCTCCTCTTCGGTCACCAGCCGGATTTGCCGGGCGATGTGTTTCCCTTCGGTCTTTCCTAACATGCTGAACGTCACATAACGGTCGAACATCCAGTTGATCGGCCAGCCGGTTTCCAGGTGGATTTCCTCGACGCTGGAATCCTCGAAGGCAAAGGTGGCGTGTTGGGCCATCTCGTCGAAATAGCTGTCGATGGCTTGTTCGATATCCTCCTCGTTCCCATCTGTAAAGGCGGACGAGATCGTTTCGAGCATAGGCTGCAGGATCGATTTCATGATGGGGCCCATCTGCTCCTTGTCGGCGTGCAGTTCTTTCCTGATCACGGCGGAGTATTCGTCGGTCAGCTCGGAATCCACCCAGAAGGAGCCGGGCATGGTGCAGGGTCCGCTGCTGGCCCCCAGGAGGCCCTGGACAGGCTCCTCGATCGTATAAGCGGCCGTGGTGTCGATCCTGGCCCCGTGGAAGTACAGGAGCGGGGTGATGTCGCTGATGACCGCGCGCGTGATGGCATCCGGGGACGTTATCTCCTGGACAAGCCTGTCGATGATCTCCTTCCCGTCGTTGCCGATCGACCTTTCGAAAACCTTGGAGAAAATGGGCGCGGCGCTTTGGAACGCGGCGGTAATCTCTTCCAGATTCTCTATTCCCTGGAAGGATCCGAACTCGTCGGTCCGGATCAGGTAGGCCGGGTTGGGCAGCGAAGCCAGTTCTTTGTCCGTCAGTTTGAATTCCGACGTGCGGATATCGAAGATATCGTCATAGGTCACCTTCAGCGTATAGCTGGTGTCCGTGGCCGCCACCACCTCGAAATGGACGGTCTCGGAAGAGGAAGCTGTCTGGGTCTCGTTGCCTTCGGCATCGATGTCATATTCCCTTTTGAGGGAAGTGTAGTCCACCTTGTCGCCAACCTCCCAGTATGCGACGATCTGGACGGTAGAATCCGGCATCATCTGCGCGGAAGCCTTTCCCGGCACGAGAAGCGCAGCCAGGATCGGTAAGAATGTATAAAGTTTTTTCATGTGTATGAGGAAAATTTCGGCAAATATAGCTAATTTGGCGAGAAATGATTATTTTGCATAAGTATATTAAATCACAAGATATGGTCACTGAACAAAATGAACGATACATCTCGCCGGACTGCGAGGTGGTGGATATTATGCCTGAAGGCATCATCGCTGAAAGCGGAATCAACTCGGACGAATAGCGGCTGAGGGCGCCGACCCCTCGGGGGTTGGGTTGAGGTCGCGGGTCGGCAATGGTCTACCGGGAAAAACTAAAAACGACAGCCACCTGGTCGCACATAATCAAATTTTAATCATATGAAACAAGAAACAACCGATCGTTACATCTCACCGGAGTGTGAGGCGCTGGAAATCCAGCCGGAAGGCCTGATCGCCAAAAGCCCAGACTACGATGACGCCCATGAGATAGACTAAACGGGCAACAAAAAAAGTCAGATTCCTGAAGGGATCTGACTTTTTTGTGGAGCGGAAAACGGGGCTCGGACCCGCGACCTCAACCTTGGCAAGGTTGCGCTCTACCAACTGAGCTATTTCCGCAAAACCTTATTGCTTAGCGTTGGGATTGCAAAGGTAGACACATTTTTTGAAATACCAAATTTTTTTTCGCTTTTTTTGCGCCCCGGCGCCATTCTTTTGCATTATTCCGCGTCCGCGTCCGGGCGGAGGGTGCCCGACACCGATTCCCGGTATTTGCGCGAGACGGGCAGAGAGTGCTGACCTATAATCACTTCCTCGGGCGAGACCAGCCTGCTGCGGGCGATGTTGACCAGGTAGGAGCGGTGGATCCGCAGAAAATCCTCGCCGAGCAGATTTTCCCATTGGCTGATGCCGGTCTTGTTGCGGTAGGCGTTTCCGTCGGCCGTGACGAGGCGTACCTCGGTGTCGTTGGACTCCACGTAGTCGATGTCCGCCACGCGCAGCGTCACGCTCCGGCGGTCGGAGAAGAACGTGATGGTGCGGTCCTCATGCCTGAAGCGCCGGCGCAGCCACTTGGCCCAGTAGAAATCGCCGATGGCGATGGCGGTGAGGATCAGGGCCAGGAAGACGGGGTTGATGAGCATCGGCGGGATCGTGACCATGGCCGGGAACTCCCCCTTGCGGATGAGGGCCTCCCAGCTGAGGGCGTGCAGGAGCACGATGAGCACGACGGCGGCGACCAGCACGGCCAGCGCGAGGTAGACCTTGTCCATGGGTTTCCGCGCCTTGGGCATCAGGTACTCGAGCGCGACTGCGCAGGGCCCGAAGATGAGGCTGACGAGGAGAGCCTCGGACAAGGTGTAGTCCAAGCTGACGAGCAGGGCCGCGACCAGCGCGAGGGCCGCGAGCCAATAGGCGATCCGTCCGAGAATTTTCATGGCAGAACAAAAA
>JAGCXP010000086.1 GCA_017961345.1 Bacteroidales bacterium
CTTGATATTGCCCGTAACAAGGTATGCATCCTCCTTGCTCATCTTGACCTCATAGAAGACAATATCATTGGGGTCAGGGAACACTTCGTCTTTCACTTCGGCCCTTTCCACATTCAGACCATAGTCCTGAATCACCTGCAGGGCGTCTTCAATGTCCAGTGGACTCAAATGAAACTTGACGCGGCTTAAAACTTCCCGATACTCCTGGATGATTTCCGCATTGAAAACGGGAGTGATGGTCCCGGAATACACATGTGCCAGGACCAGGAGAGGGTAGGACTCCGGATTCTTCGAGATCAGGGCCGATACGATGACGTTCGTATCGATCACCGCAAATACCTTACTTCCCATGGCGAGCGTCAGCGATTTCGGCGTTAATCTCCTCCAGGCTCATTTCGCCCGCACCATCGGCCATGGCCGATGCCCTCATTCTCTGAAAAGCCTCCCATCCCTTCTGCCTCGCTTCCGCTTCGGAATCCGCTTTGATCTCAAAAGGAATACGACGTTCCCGCACGACCGCCTTCATGAAAAGGTTGAGCGCCGCGCTATTGCTGAGTCCGAACTGGTCGCACATATAGTCGAAGTTCTTCTTCAGCTGTTCGTCTACTCTGATTGTGATAGAAGTCATTCTTCTTGTTTTTATCAATTTGTAATGCAAATATAGTGCAAAATACATTACAAAACAAGAAAGATGTACAAGATGTAATTGAGAAAACACATCTGAACACCCTTCAAAAAAAACCGCCCGGCAGTGAGTCCGGGCAGGGTTTCGTACGGGCAACGGGACAATTATCGAACCAGTTTTGATGATTATAGAGACACGTATCTACTTGGTGTTCAATTAAATCAATGCTCACCATGCGAGATTGTCTCTTTGGAAGACTAAACAAAAACAGGCCTTGGTAATACCGGATTACCAAGGCCTTGTGTGAAGGGACGGATCATTAGCGTTTGTCCAGCAGGCCGAAGCCCGCCCATTGCTCTTGCAGGTAGTTTGCCTTGATGATCTTGCGGTAAACCGCTGCACGGTCCCTGACGGAGTTCAACTTCGCATTGGCGGCCTGGAGTTTCCGGGTGACTTCCTCGCGGAGGCTGTCCACCTCACGAATCATCTCAATGGCCTTGTCGGCATCCTGTTCCATGGCGGCGAGGTCCTGCTCTTTGACACCGAATTGGCCTAGTTCGGCGATTCTTTTTCTCATGCCGGCTGCAAGTGACTTTCCTTTGAGGGCATTGGTCTCGAATGTCTTTGACATTGTGTTTGTTTTATGATTTGACGGGAATCTTCATATGTATCTGATACATAGTGGATTCATGGCAAAAAAAACAAAAAAACGCTTCATTTGTGACCTTTGATTTCCGAAAAAAGTGTACCTTTGCCCCGCGAAAAAGTCCTTTTCGCAGCTTGGTAGAGCTGCAATCTCCATTGTATTTTAAACCTTTTTTTATGAAAAAGAGATTGCTGTATACCATTCTCTCCATCAGTCTGCTCACAGTTATGGCGGGTGCCGCCATCGCGCCTGCGTTAGGTGTCATCAGCGCCCATTTCGAAGGACGGAATCCGCTGCTCATTCAGTTGATTGTAAGTCTTCCTGCGCTATTCATTATCCTTACGAACCTGGTCTTTCCCTGGCTCTGCCGACTGATGAAAACCCGGACGCTGGCACTCGTCGGGCTGGGGCTTTATGTCCTTTCAGGATCCGGGGCTTTCTTTGTGGACAATATCTGGATGCTGCTTGTTTTCAGGGCGCTTATGGGCGTCAGCGTGGGAATGATCATGCCGCTCTCGACAGGCCTTTTGGCTTACTATTTCCCGCCGGAGGAGCAAGCAGGGCTGATGGGCCTGTCTGCCGCGATGAACCAGATGGGCGGCGTTGTCGCCACCTTTATGGCCGGAGTGTTGGCCGGAATCAGTTGGAACTACGCATTTCTGGTCTACCTATTGGGCCTGATTGCCATCGCGTTGGTAGTTTTATTCCTGCCCAATGAACGGCTTCAGGGACGTGGTGGCATCTCCCTTTCCCTGCTGAAGCGATTCCACCCCTCGGTGGTGGGCATGTTCCTCGTGATGGTCCTCTTCTTCATCTATCCTACCAACTTCGCCCTCACGGCCTCCGGAACACTTTCCGAGATGGGTGTGACGCTGACGATGGTCGGGCTGGATGTGGTGGCTTTCCTGGTAGGCCTTTGCTTCGGCTCCCTGATGAAGCGTTTCGCTGCCCAGATGAAGTATGTCGCGCCGCTGGGATTTGCCGCGGGCTATCTGTGCCTGGCTGCGGGTTCCGGAGCCATGTGGCTGCTGACAGGCTCTGCCTTCATCGGCATAGCCAACGGCATCGGCGTTCCTTATCTGAACACAATCGGCAGTGTAAAGGCAGGAAAGGAAGCGGCCACGACCGTGATGCCGCTGCTGTCTGCAGCACTTTATCTGGGACAATTCCTGTCGCCGCTGATTGTTTCACCCATCGCCTCTGCCACAGGGATGTCACCCTATTCTGTGGGCTTGGGAATCGCAGCCCTGTATCTGTTGCAGGCCGTTCTAACGCGTAAAAAGCAGATGCTTCCGAAGTGATTATTTCGTATATTTGACAGGAAAAACTTCAATTGTCAACCTATGTTCAAAGTAATGATCCCTTTATTGTCTCTGTTACTTGCCGCTTCCTGCGGCGCCTCCGTTCCAACCGATGGACTCGTCTTTGACGCTTCTTCCGGGAAGGCTGGAAGCATCGAACTACCTACAGGGAAAACCGTGAATTATACCGCCTACGAAAAGTTGTATTTCGTGACGGATGTGGAGGACCCCACCTACCAGTACATGAATGTCTATGTGCCGGAAGGGGCAACACAGACTACGCCCATTTTCCTTCGTACTTATGTCGGTGGTTATATGGCATCTGAAGCGACTGCTCCGCAGGCCGGCGATGCCACAGGAAGGGCACTGGCCGAAGGATATGTCGTAGCCATCCCCGGCAGTCGTGGACGGAACTCCAAGGTAGGGGATACTTGGACCGGAAGGGCCCCGGCGGCCATCCTGGACCTCAAGGCGGCCATCCGCTATCTGCGTCATTTCGACAAGCAGATGCCCGGCGATGCCGAGCGGATCATCACCGACGGTACCAGCGCCGGCGGTGCAATGTCGGCCCTGATGGGCGCCACGGGCAACTATCCGGATTATGAACCGCTATTGGATGCGATGGGTGCGGCCAAGGAACGGGACGATGTCTTTGCGTCCATATGTTTCTGCCCCATCATCGACCTGGAACACGCCGACATGGCCTATGAGTGGCTGTTCCAGGATACAGACAGCCGCCTGGCCGGAAGCGAGGAACAGCAGAAAGTATCGGCCGAACTGGCCTCCCAGTTCCCGGCTTACCTGGCCGGTTTGAATCTGCATAAGGCCGATGGCACTCCGCTCACGGGTGACAACTTTCTGGATTATATCAAGGAACTGCTCATTGCATCGGCCCAGAAGGCCAAAAATGCGGGCGCGGACATCTCCGCCGATCTGGGCTTCAAGTTCAACAGCGAGGCACGCGGGCCCTTTGCGGCCCCTCTCAACGGCGGTATGCCCGGCGGCCCGGGTGGCAATAGGCCGATGATGCGCATGGGCGGCGGACGCGTGGGCGAATACATCACGGACCTGGACATGCCCGCTTATCTGAACTATGTCGTCAGCACCCAGCCGCTGAAGGGCGTTCCATCTTTCGATTCGCAAGGAGTCCTGGGCAGCAGGGCTTCCGGTGAGAACGAAGAATTCGGCGATTCTACCGGCTCCTCCGTGAGTTTCACGGAATACGGCGCCGCAGCCAACGGTGTCGTGCTTACAGATGAAATCAGGCGCAATGTTATCTTGATGAATCCGATGATTTTCGTGGGCAATCCCAAGGCGACGAATGCGCCGCACTGGTATGTGCGACACGGCGCCCGCGACCGAGACACGTCCTTCCCGGTACCGGTTGCTTTCGCCACCAAGTTGGAGAATGCCGGCTTGGACGTAGATTTCCTCCTGGCATGGAATCGTCCGCACAGCGGTGACTATGCGCTGGATGAGGTCTTCGACTGGATCGCGCAGATAACGGGTCGGTAAACCGGAATTGCTTGCCCCCCAACAAAAGAATAACCCCGACAGTCTTGGATGATTGCGGGGGTTTTGCATCGGAATTCTCACAGGAATCGACTTTTCTCAGAAATCTAAATCTCTGAAAATCAATTAGTTAAATAGTCTTGTACGTAATCGTTAACGATTATCGAACCAATTTGGATGATCTTAGAAAGGTGTATCTAATTGGTATTCTGACGGAAGTGTAATAATCCCCGGACTTTCTGAAGCAAACGGTTTGATTTGCAACCGGGTTGCATTTGTAAAATGTTTACTTTGCAACTTGATAGATTGTGATTTACGACCACCATGTCCCGGAAGGAAACCATAACCGCCATCATTTTGCTTA
>JAGCXP010000087.1 GCA_017961345.1 Bacteroidales bacterium
CCAGAGCTGCTCGGCGGACATTTCACCGAGACCTTTGTAGCGCTGTACGTTCACGCCGGCCTCACTGCCGCCGCCAACCTCCGCGATGGCGGCCTTGCGCTCATCCTCGGTCCAGCAGTAGATCTGCTTTTTGCCCTTTTTCACCCGGAAGAGGGGCGGGGTGGCCAGATAGACGTGGCCGCCGCGAATCAGATCCACCATATAGCGGAAGAAGAAGGTCAGAATCAGGGTGTCGATGTGGCTGCCATCGACATCGGCATCGGTCATCACGACCATCTTGTCATAACGCAGTTTGCTGAGGTTGAGGGCCTTGGGGTCCTCTTCCGTCCCGACGGTCACGCCGAGGGCGGTGTAGATATTGCGAATTTCCTCACTTTCGAACACGCGGTGCTCCAAGGCTTTCTCCACGTTCAGAATCTTACCGCGGAGAGGCAGGATGGCCTGGGTGCGGCTGTCACGACCGTTGACGGCGGTACCGCCTGCAGAGTCTCCCTCCACGAGGAAGAGCTCGCACTGAGCGGGATCCTTGCAGGAACAGTCGGACAGTTTGCCGGGAAGTCCGCCGCCGGACATCACGGTCTTGCGCGTGGCCTCACGGGCCTTGCGGGCGGCCTGGCGGGCATTCGCCGCCAGAATCACCTTGTCCACAATCATCTTGGCCTGGGCGGGATGCTCTTCGAGATAGGCCTCGAGCGCCGCGTTGATGGCGGTCATCACGGCGCCGCGCACCTCGCTGTTGCCCAGTTTGGTCTTGGTCTGTCCTTCGAACTGAGGCTCGGCGACCTTGACGGAAATCACGGCGGTCAGACCTTCTCGGAAGTCCTCGGGAGAAAGTTCTCCCTTGAACTTGGAGAGAAGGTTGTTGTTCTCGGCGTAACTCTTGAGCGTGCCGGAAAGGCCGCGCTTGAAGCCGTCGAGGTGCGTACCGCCTTCGATGGTGTTGATATTGTTGACGTAGGAATAAATCTTTTCGGAATAGCCGTTGTTGTACTGGAGGGCGATTTCAATGGGAATGATTTTGTCGGTCTCCAGGCAGATGGGCTCTTCGACCAGGCTTTCGGCACCGGCGTCGAGGTACTGGACAAACTCCTTCAGGCCTTCCTTGGAATAGAACACGTCCTTGCGGTAGTCTTCGTATTCCTTGCCGTCATCGGACATCTTGGTAATCTTCCTGCGGCAGTCGGTCAGGCTCAGGCGAATGCCTTTGTTGAGGTAGGCCAGTTCGCGCAGACGCGCCGCCAGGGTATCGTAGTTGTACTCGGAAACGGTAAAAATCTCAGGATCGGGATGGAACTCGATGGTCGTACCCGTATCGGAAGCCTCGCCCGTCACCTGCACTTCGCCCAGGGGCTTTCCCTTCGAATAGTTCTGGACGAAGACTTTGCCTTCGCGGTGAATTTCGGCACGAAGACTGTCGGACAGGGCGTTCACGCAGGACACACCCACACCGTGCAGACCGCCGGAGACCTTGTAGCTGTCCTTGCTGAATTTACCGCCGGCGTGCAGGACGGTCAGAACCACCTCCAGAGCGGAACGGTGCTCCTTGGGATGCATGCCCGTCGGGATACCGCGGCCGTTGTCGGTCACCTTGATGGAGTTGCCCTCCTGGATGAAGACCTGAATGTCGGTGCAGTAGCCGGCCAGAGCTTCGTCGATACTGTTGTCGACCACCTCGTACACCAAATGGTGCAATCCCCTTTCGGAGATGTCACCGATGTACATGGACGGCCTTTTGCGCACAGCCTCAAGGCCTTCAAGCACTTGGATACTGCCTGCCGAATATTGGTTTTCTGCTTCCATATCGCTTAAAAATCTACGTTTTTACAAATCGGACAAAGTTACGAAAAATTATCGGATATTCAAAGTGATTCCGACCGATCCCCAGGCACCTTTCTGCGCATATCCGACGTAGCGCTGAACGGGCTGGAAAAGGAGGTTTTCCCCTTTCACCCAGACAGTCCACTCCGGAGAGATGACATAGCTCAGCTGTGCGCCGAGATTCCAGAAAGGACGGATGCCGGCCATATACTGATTCTCCGCGTCATCCTTCCAGACTGCCAGCCTTCCGCCCTGCGCATCGAGGGAAACACCCACGAAGATGCGCCGCTTCCAGTTGTACACCGCCCGGAAGTCCAGCACGAAGGGAGGCAGGTCGAAATAGGCCAGATTCTGCTGATTATTATTGAGGCCATAGGCCTTCTGCAAGAGCAGATGGGCCTGGATATCGAGGAATTCCGCCCGGTAGGAGGCGCCGATGGTGCCGAACAGGCTCCTCAGGGAAGTGAAACCCATATCGGGGCGCCAGAGGTCGGGGATTGAGGAAACGGAGAGCATTTCCACCGGCGTGCTGCCGCAGATCCGGTAGCCCAGCGTCAGATCGTAGGTAAAGCGGGAGGCAATCTTCCCCTCCACGCCGAGGGCCAGACGCAGGTTTTCGACCGTATTGTCAAGCAGGGCGCCGCCACCGGTGTACGCGTTGCAGAAATGCGGGTTGAGATTCAGCATATCCTCGTAGGTGTTGGGATGAATGCCACCCGTAACCTTGAGGAAGAACGTCGCCCAGCGGCGCCAGGGGTCGTAGGAAATCTTGACGTCGGGATAGATAATCTGCTGGCGGGAACGGTAGTTCCACGTCTGCTTGTCATTGGCCACATAGGCGATGTTCGCGCCCAGGTCGAGTTTGAATTTCTCCAGATCGAGCCGATAGCGGGGCGTAATGCTGAAAAGCTCGGCGGTGCTGTTGTAAAGCGGCAGGTTGCCCGGGCTGCGCATCAGCAGCATGGCCAGTTTGAAATCGAATTCAAATCCGTGATTGGCGGAAATCATGTCGCCCACCTTGCCACGCAGGGAAGCGTTGCCGTTGTCCACATAGCGAAGTTCACCGAAATTCTCGTTGGCACGGGCGTAGTCGATGCCCAGATCGAGTGAAAAATAAACCTTTCCCGTCTGATAAGCGGAGGACCGGAGGCCCAGATCCGCCGAAGCCATGTTGAAGCCGCGGTTGTCGAAGGTACGGACCTGCATATTGCCGTCATCACCGTGGAAACCCTTGTAGGCGGCATCCCAATGGAGATAGACATTCTCAAAGTCGTAGCGGCCGCGCACGCCGGCATGGGTCAGGCTCTCGAACCCGTCCTTGCAGTCGAATTCCTGGTTGATATCCCAGATAAAGGCCTGGTAACGGCCAAGATAACTGCGGTTATTGGCATAGATGGAAAGATTCAGGCTACTGTCCCCCACTTCGGGTTCCCAGCAGAAATCCAGTTCCGGATGGAGGGTAAAACCGGCCCCGGCACGCAGGTACAACTGGTTGCGGCGGCTCTTCTGCTTCTGGGGACGCAGGTCGGGCAGATAGGGCATGAATTCGTAAGAGCCTTTGTAGGGTTTATCGAAAACGGAATAGTCGAAGCGGGTATCGAAGACGGCGACGCTGTCGGGGAGGGCGATTTCCTCCTGGGGCAGGTCGTCCGTGGCCACGCTGCCCCGGTAAGTGCCGGTCACGCGCACGGTCGGGTCCAGGCTCTGGGCCGAAAGGGCGCAGGTCAGAAGGAGGGCGGAAAAACAGAATATGGTCTTTTTCATGATCTACTGGCGTTTTGAAAGACGGTCGAGGCGTTCCCCTACGGCGGGCAGGATATCATCCGAAGGATCGCTGCTGCGGTAGGTATCCCGGATCCATTCGAGGTTTTCGATGGCGGAACGGGTGTCGCCGCGTTCCACAAAAGCATCGCAAAGCAGGATGACGGATTTGGCCAGGTAGTAAACCTGGGTGGTGCCGGAATCGGAGAAGTCGGCGGTCATGTCGAGGACCGTATCAAAGTCAGCCCGGTCAAAAGCATCCTGAATCAGGATATACGTACTCTCCGCACCGCGCGCCGTCTTGGGCTTGGCGGCAAGCTGCTTGAAGACGGCCATCGCCTCTTCGCGACGGGAAAGCATCAACAGGGACTTCGCCTTGATATACAGGGCGTCCTCCTTCAGGCTTTCACCCGGATTCTTGCCGGACAGCAGCACGTCGGCGGCCGAAATGGCGGAAGAGTAACGCTGGGCCCAGTAGGCGGAGTACATCAGCCCCTTGCGGGCGGCGTCGCGGTTTTCATCGAAACGGGCGGTCTGCACCAGGGCGCGGTAGGCACCGTAGGCCTCGTCGTATTGCTGCATGCTGTAGGAAAGCTCGGCAAAGCGGAGCATGGACGTCTCGGAGAAGGTCGTATCCGCCAACTCGACGACCTGGGAATAATAGTCCCGGGCACGTTCCTTCTCACCCTGCCCGCGATAGGATTCGGCCAGATAGAAATCGGCCTTGGCCGTCATCGTGGAAGCGGGATATTCCTGCTTGAAGGCCTGAAGGGAAGCGATGGCGCGTTCCCAGTTGCCGGAGAGGAAGAGTTGCTCGGCGGAGTTGAACACGATACGTTCCTTCTCGGCCTGGGTCTTGGAAGCCCCCTGCCCGATCCGGTCCAGATAGGCCAGATAGGCGGCCGACTCTCCTTTCTCCTGATAAATCGCCTCGATGGCCGCCATGGCATCGGCGGCGCTGCCCGAGAGCGGCAGCTCCTCAACGACGCGTTTGTAATAGGTCAACGCCTCATCGCTGCGGCCGGCATTGCGGGCAATCATGCCCAGGGCCAGGAGTGACTTGGCCACATAGGTACTGTCGCGCCCCTTGTCCACCACCATTTTGAAGGCGGAAGTCGCGCCGTTTTCCCGGTCGGCATCCACATAGGCGCGGCCCAGTTCGTAGAGGGCCTCACAGTAGTAGAGCGACTGCGGGGAGGCGTTCATCACGGGCACGAGCGCATCGATACGGCCGTTTTTGTCTCCCAGCAGCCCATAGCAAAGGCCTGCCTGGTAACGGGGATAGATGTCGTCCACATTTGTGTCGGACTCAATGGCCCGGTTGTAAAAATCGAGGGCGGCCTTGTAACGGGTCTGCACAAAAGCGCAGTCACCCCGGCGGACGATGGCACCCTTGCGGTATTTGGCATCGGGCGCTTTCGTGTATTTTTCAAACCATTTGTCGGCCTGTTCGTAATTCCCCTCCCGCAGGCAACAGTAGCCCAGCGCATAGAGAATCATAGACTGTTCGGGGGTGTCGGTCAGCGCGGAGGTGTTGTAAAGCTCCGCGTAGAGTTTGCGAGCCTTCTCGTACTGGCCGTCGCGATACCAGGCCTGCGCCAGGTAGTAGTTGGAATACTGATAGATCGGGGTTCCCTTTTCCGCATAGGAGGCGGCCCAGCGGAAGGGATCCACCGCCGCACGGCAGCTGCCATCCATCAGCAGCTGGGTACCGCGCAGGTAGTTGGCCTTCATGTAGTTTTCCCGCTGCTGCGCGTCGAAGTCGTCGATCTTGTCGTAGTATTCGATGGCGGCGGCGTAGTTCTTGTCCTGCAGATAGGCCAGGGCCATGTAACTGTAAATCTGCTCCCCGCGCTTCTGGCTCCCGTATTTTTCCAGATAGTCCCGGAAACCGGAGCCGTCTTTGTTGAGGTCGAAGGCGAGTTTGGCGTAGTTGAAGAAAGCATCCTCGGTAATGGCGGGATCGTGCTCGACGGAAGAAGCCTCCTTGAAGGCATCCATCGCCGCCACCTTGTTCTTGAGGCGAATATAACTGTCGGCCATCTGATAGGAAGCAATCTGGCCGAGGGAATCGCCGCGGTACTTCATTCCGGCGAATTTTTCCACCGCGCCTTCATAGTCCTCGACGGCATAAAGGAGGGAACCGGCATAGAAATAGTCCTTGCGGGTCCGGGGTTCCCCTTTGACCAAATAAGTGTCGTAGTAGGCCTGCGCCTTTTCGGGCTCCTGCCAGACCAGGTAAATTTCGGAAAGCATCCGCGCGAGGCGGGGTTTACGCTCCTCCGAGACGCTGTCGAAGGCCGCATCGGCGTGTTCCACCACATAGTCGTAGTCGCCGGTCATGAAGCGGCACTCCATCATGTAATAGTCGCAGTTGGAGGTAAAACGGGGGTCGGGACGGGCCTTGGAAAATTCGTTGAAGGCTTTCTTGAAATCCTTTTCCTGATACGCAATATAGCCCAGGGCGAAACGGGCGGGCGCCTGATAGTCGCTGCGGGGCAAATCGAGCACCCGGGTAAAACCCTCGCGGGCCGTGTCGTAATCCTCCAGTTCGAAACTGCAATAGGCCTTCTTGAAGGTAAACTCAGGATAGAGGGACTTGTCGATGTTGTCCAGCCGGAGCTGGTTGAAATAGCGCAGGGCAGTCGCATAATCCTCCTCATCGAAGCGGTTGAAGGCATACTGGAGAATGATGCGATAGGAAACGGGAAGGGCGGGATAGTCTTCGAGATAGGCCTTCATCTCTTTCTCGAAACCGCCGGAGCGCAGGCTTATCCGGCAGAGGATGGCATATCCCCGGGCCGTCACGTCGTCGTTCTCGCGGGCGAGGCGGTCGAACTGCTCGGAAGCCTCAAAATACTCACCGTGAAAAAACAGGTCCATCGCCCTTTCAAACGCCTCTGAACGCGTCTGCGCGAAGGCGGCTGCGGCGGCGAAAAGGAGGATGAACGAAGCTATGTATTTTCTCATTTCAAGAAGATTTTCAAAATTTGACAAATTTAGCAAAAATTCCGCTATATTTGCGTATAAATTCAAGGAATTTTATGTCCGAAGAGCATATTCTCGTCCAATTTTCCGACGCCGATATCTGCAACGGCGAAAACAAGGTTCTTTTCGACCTCAACATGCAGGTCCGCGAGGGCGATTTCGTCTATATCATCGGCAAGGTCGGCAGCGGAAAAACCTCCATCATCCGCACCGTCATCGCGGAGAATCCCCTCGCCGGCGGAACGGCCAGCGTCTGCGGCTACGACCTGGGCGGCATCCGCGAACGGGACATCCCCTACCTGCGGCGGAAAATCGGCATCGTCTTCCAGAATTTCGAGTTGCTGATGGACCGAAGCGTGGAGGACAACCTCGAATTCGTCCTGCAGGCCACCGGTTGGAAAGACCCGCTGATGCGCCGCGAACGCATCCGGGAAGTGTTGGGCGAAGTGGGCCTTAGCAGCAAAGCGCATAAGAAGCCCGCCGAACTTTCCGGCGGAGAACAGCAGCGCGTCGCCATTGCCCGCGCCCTGCTCAACCGCCCCGAACTGATCGTGGCGGACGAGCCCACCGGCAACCTCGACAACGAAACGGCCGAGGGCATCATGCAGCTGCTCACGGGCATCAACCGCGAACGGGGCACGGCCGTCATCATGGTCACCCACAATACGGCGCTCTGCCAGCGCTTTCCCGGACGCATCTTCCACTGCGAAGGGGAAAAATGCGTCGAAGCATGAGACTTTCGGAGCGTTTCTCGCTGATTACGGAACGTTTTCAGCAACTGATGCCCCGGCCGGAGCCCGAATTGCAGTTCGGCTCCCCTTTTCAGCTGCTCGTGGCCGTCATCCTTTCCGCCCAGTGCACCGACAAACGCGTCAACCTCGTCACGCCCGGGCTCTTCGCGCGCTATCCGGACGCCGAGGCGATGTCCCGTGCCAGCGTGGAACAACTGCTGGAGGTAATGGGCAGCGTCTCCTACCCCAACAGCAAAGCCGCCCACCTGAAGGAAACCTCCCGTCAGATTGTGGAACGCTTCGGCGGAGAAATCCCCGATGACATCGACGCCCTGATGAGCCTGCCCGGCGTGGGTCGCAAGACCGCCAACGTCGTTACCTCCGTCCTCTACCGGCGCCCCGTCATCGCCGTAGACACCCACGTATTCCGCGTTTCCCACCGCCTCGGCCTGTCGAAAGGCAAGACGCCGGAAGCCGTCGAGCGGGACCTTGAAGCCCACATCCCGGAAAGCCTGCGTCCCGACGCCCACCACTGGCTGATTCTCTTCGGCCGCTACCGTTGCAAAGCGCTCCGGCCGCAATGCGAGGACTGCCCCTTTGCCGACCTATGCACGGTTTCCCGCCCGTAAGCCGCCCATTTTGCATTTTCCGAAAAATTGCCTACCTTTGCCATCCGCTACGGCGCCGCTGCGCCTTTTTGACAAGTCTGGGAGCATAGCTCAGTTGGTTCAGAGCATCTGCCTTACAAGCAGAGGGTCACTGGTTCGAATCCAGTTGTTCCCACTCATTTTTCCGTGGAGGAAATTCCCTTGTTCCAGCGTTGTTTCATACCCGCCCTCTCCGTCCTTTTCCTATCCCTGCTGACGGCCTGCGCGGGGTCTTCCGCCGTTCGCAAATATACGGTCGAAGTGGTGGCGGAATACCCCCACGATACCCTCTCCTACACCCAGGGCCTGTTTTTCCACAACGGACGGTTGCAGGAAAGCGCCGGCGAATACGGACATTCGTCTTTCCGCAAGGACGTGGACCTGGAGACGGGCCGCTGCGCGCGGAGGTTGGATTTTGAAGCCCAATACTTTGCGGAAGGCTCGACGGTACTGGGAGGCGAACTCTTCATCCTAACCTGGCTGGAACACGTCGCCTTTGTCTATGACGCGGATTCGCTGATTTTCAAGCGCGCCCACCGTTTTCCCCGTCAGGGTTGGGGTCTCACCACCGACGGAAAACAGCTCATCGCCTCGGACGGAAGCCATCAGCTGCATTTTCTGGACACGCAATTCAAACGCCTGCGCAGCATCGAGGTGACGCTCGACGGGAAGATGCTCCCCCGCCTCAACGAACTCGAATGGATTGACGGCCGGATCTGGGCCAATATCTACCAGAGCGACCGCATCGCCATCATCAACCCTTCCGATGGAAAAGTCGAGGGCCTTATCGATTGCAAAGGGCTGCTGCCCAAACAGTTGCGCACCAAGGGAACGGACGTTCTCAACGGCATCGCCACCGACGGCGGACGCATTTTCCTCACCGGCAAGAACTGGCCGCGGCTGTATGAAGTCAAACTGGTGGAAAAACGCTGATTTCAAGCCGATTGCCCCATAAAACACCCCGACGCACATGTACAAGGTTTTCATCGACGAAAAATGCATCTGCATCTCCAACGAGCGGGCCTACAGGGCCTTCTGCGCGGAGTTTCGCGAAGTGGAAGCCGCCGGCGGGCTCGTGCAAAGGGAAGCGTCTGGAGGGCAAATGCCCCCTGCCGGCCGCGAATACCTGATGATTTTTCGAAACGGTTTGTGGGACCTTCCCAAAGGGCATCGGGAAGCGGGCGAAGACCTCGAAACGACCGCCCTGCGCGAAGTATCCGAAGAAACGGGGCTGCCCTTTGAACGGCTGACCATCAACCGCACGCAAGGCCACGACGGTCTTCTCTGCGTCACCGACCACTGTTATCTGCGCGGCGGCATCTGGCATCTCAAGCACACGTATTGGTATGCGATGGAACTGAAAGAGTCGGAGGGTTCATCCGAAGGGCCGACTTCGGCCCCTGCGAGCCTCGCGCTGACGCCCCAGCAGGAAGAAGGCATCAGCCAGGCCGTCTGGGCAAGCACGAACGAAATCGCCGAGCGTTTGAAAAACGCCTATTCTTCCATTCGGGAAGTGTTTGAGGGAGCTCCGCGGGCTACGATTTAGCGGATTTTCGTCGCCCGCCGTGCCCCTTATTCCCTTTCTTCGGAGCCGCGGAGACCTTCGCCGCACCTTCCGCCCGCTTTGAACCGGAACGGGCCGGACCGTGATGACGGCGTCCCACGGACGGATCCGCAGGTTTGTGAGGATCGGGTATCAATTCGTAATCCAGCAGGCGCTGCTCGACGGAAGCGGCTTTCACGCGCACCTTGACCTCTTCGCCAAGGTAGTAGGCCTGATGTTTGCGCCGGCCGACCAGCCGATAGTTTTCCTCATCGAAGTCGAAGAAATCAGTGTTGATTTCCCGCAGCGGAATCATGCCCTCGATCTTCGTGGGCTCCACTTCCACGTACATGCCCCAGTCGGTAATGCCGGAGATGTGTCCTGTAAACTCCTGCCCGACGCGCTCGGACATGTACTCGACGAGCTTGTACTTGATGCTGGCGCGCTCGGCGTCGGCGGCCAGTTGTTCGCGGTCGGAACAATGGCGGCAGAGCGTCTCGTAAGCGGGCTTGGCGGCGGAAGCGCCCCCGGAAAGGTAGAGCGTCAGCAGGCGGTGCACCATCATATCCGGATAACGGCGGATGGGCGAGGTGAAATGCGTATAATACGGGAACGCCAGGGAATAGTGACCGATGTTGTCCGTGGAATAGACCGCCTTGGCCATGGAACGCAGGGCAATCATTTCGATGGCATTCACCTCCGGCTTGCCGGCCGCCTCGTCAAAGAGGGTATGGAGGGATTTGGAAATTTCCTTGCCGGTGGTCGTAGGCCCCAGTTTATAACCGAAATTGCCCGCAAAATGACGCAGCGACTCGATTTTGAGCGGGTTGGGCTCGTCGTGGATACGATAGACGAAGGTCTTCTGCTGCCCCTTGGGAAGTTTCTCCCCCGCTCCTTTTCCGACGAATTCCGCCACGGTCCGGTTCGCGAGCAGCATGAACTCCTCGATCAGCCAGTTGGCTTCCTTGCTGAATTTCTGATAGATTTCGACCGGACGGCCCTTTTCGTCCACGCGCACCTTCATTTCGGGACGGTTGAAGTCGATGGAACCGGCGGCAAAACGTTTCTTGCGGATTTTGGTAGCAAGAGCGTGCAGGGTCAGCACGGCCTGTCCGATTTCCTCCGGAACACCCCCGACGGTCGGATCTCCGCTGTCGATAATGGCCTGCGCCCCTTCGTAGTCGAAACGCCAGTCGGAGTCGATAATGGTCCGTTTGATGCGGGAGTTCACGATTTTGGCCTGAGGGGTCAGTTCCAGAATGACGGAGTAGGTCAGTTTATCCTCGTGCGGACGCAGGGAGCAGAGTTTGTTGCTGAGTTTCTCGGGAAGCATCGGCACGGTACGGTCCACCAGATAGACGGAAGTGCCCCGGTTTTTCGCCTCCTCGTCCACCGCGCTGCCCACGCGCACATAGTACGTTACGTCCGCAATGTGCACGCCCACCTCGTAGTTTCCGTTTTCCAGCAGGCGGAAGGACAGGGCGTCGTCGAAGTCCTTGGCATCGGTAGGGTCGATGGTAAAGGTCAGGACCTTGCGGAAATCTTCGCGGTATTTCAGATCCTTCTCGGTAATTTCCTCGCTGATACCATCCGCCGCCTTGGCCACTTCGGGCTCGAAACGATAAGGGAGATTGAACTCGGCCAGGATGGCGTGGATCTCGGTATTGTGTTCGCCGGGCATACCCAGCACGTCGACCAGATGGCCGGTGGGACAGGTGTCGCCCCGTTTCCAGAAATCGATGACAGCGCCCACTTTCTCCCCCTTTCGGGCGAGGAGTTCGGCCCCCTCTTCGTCATAAATCTTATGCAGGCGATAACTTTCCCCGTCCTCGGGAAGGATGCTTCCGGGGTGGTCGCCTCCCATCGGGATCTGGATGTCGTAGGGCATGTTCTTCCCCTGCATCAGAACCCAGGCCTGGTCGCCGACTACATGGAGGATGCCCACGAACGGTTTGTTGGAACGGCGGATTACTTCCACAACCTGCCCCTCCGCGCGCACATCGGCTGCGGGTTCCTTCAGAACGGCGATGCGGACGGTATCCCCATCGAGAGCCGTCGCGGCTCGGGAAGCCTTGACAAAATATTCAATATCGGGTTCTTCCTCCACTTTAACCAGGAGCGCTCCCTCCCGGTTCATCTTCGCAACGCCGGTCACTGTACGGGGCGGCGCGACATTCTTTTTCTTCTTTTTCCTTGACATGTAACGATAAATCGGTGCAAAAATACGAAATTATCCCTACATTTGTAGGATATATCCGAAATAAATGTTACCACTATGAATAGAAAAGTTCTTTTGATGATTCTGGACGGCTGGGGAGAAGGCCGTCACGACCACAGCAACGCCATCTACACCCAGGGGGCTCCCTTTATCGACTCCCTGCGTGCCAAATACCCGATGGGCCACCTTCAGGCCTGCGGCGAGTTCGTCGGCCTGCCCGACGGCCAGATGGGCAACAGCGAAGTCGGCCACCTCAACCTCGGTGCCGGCCGCGTCGTTTACCAGGACCTCGTCAAAATCAACATGGCCTGCCGCGACCACAAACTGCTCGACAACGCCGAAATCAAGGCCGCGTACGAGTATGTGAAGAAAAACGGCAAGAAGCTGCACCTGATGGGCCTCGCCTCCATGGGCGGCGTCCACTCCTCCCTCGCCCATGTGTACGAGTTCCTCGCCGTGGCGCTGCAGGAAGGGCTGAAAGACGTGTTCGTCCACTGCTTCATGGACGGCCGCGATACCGACCCGCATAGCGGAAAGGGCTTTGTGGAAGAGTTGGAAAAGGTAATGGCGAAGACCACCGGCCGCGTCGCTTCGGTCTGCGGACGTTTCTACGCCATGGACCGCGACAAACGTTGGGAGCGCATCAAAGAGGCCTATGACCTGCTGGTCAATGGAAAAGGCGCGAAGTTCTCCAGCGCCATCGAGGGCATCGAAGCCTCCTATGCAGCGGACGTGACCGACGAATTTATCAAACCCATCGCCATCACCGGAGCCGACGGAGAGGCCATCGGCAAAATCGAAGAGGGCGACGCCGTGATTTTCTTCAACTTCCGCAACGACCGCGCCCGCGAAATCACCGCCGTGCTCACCCAGCAGGACATGCCGGAAATGGGCATGCACACCCTGCCCCTGTACTACTGCTGCCTCACCCCTTACGACGCTTCCTTCACGGGCGTGCACATCCTTTTCGACAAGGAGAACGTGACCGACACCCTCGGCGAGACCGTCTCCAAGGCTGGAAAACGCCAGCTTCGCATCGCGGAGACCGAGAAATACGCCCACGTCACCTTCTTCTTCAACGGCGGACGTGAAGCCCAGTTCGAGGGCGAGGACCGCATTCTGGTCAACTCCCCGAAAGTGGCGACCTACGACCTCCAACCCGAGATGAGCGCCCCCGAAGTGACCGAAAAACTCGTCGATGCCATCAATTCCGAGAAGGAGGATATGATTATCCTAAACTTCGCCAACGGTGATATGGTGGGACACACCGGTGTCTATGAAGCCATCTGCAAGGCCGTCGCCACCATTGACGAGTGCGTCAAGAAGGTCGTCACCGCCGCCATTGCGCATGGTTATGTCGTACTTCTCACCGCCGACCACGGCAACGCCGACTATGCGGTCAACGAGGACGGAACGCCCAACACGGCCCACTCCCTCAATCCCGTGCAGTTTATCGTGATCAACGCCGGCGAAGAAGTGAAGTCCGTCAAGGACGGCGCCCTCTGCAATGTTGCGCCGACGATTCTCAAACTGATGGGTATTCCCCAGCCCGCCGCGATGACCGCCGAGCCGCTGATCTAAACTGTCGCCTATTTACCAACAACGAGGCCGGCTCGTTTGAGTCGGCCTTGTGTGTCTACAACGCCAGGGACGGCCATCAAGAGAAAAGTGACCGTACTATGAACCAGACCGGCGGAACAAGCAGCGCCGGGATGTAATTGAGTGTCTTGCAGTCCTTGACTTTGAGCAGGGACAGGCCGGAGGCTACGATCAGCACGCCGCCCACGATGGCCAGTTCGTTGATCATCGTACCCTGCAGAAGGGCCGAAGAAGCCGCCAGTTTGCCCAGCAGGTAGAACATCCCCTGCCAGCAGAAAAGGATGATGGCCGAGAAAGCCATACCGATGCCGTAGGTGGCGGCGAAGACCATAGAGGTCACAAAATCGAGGGTGGAATTGGTATAGAGGAAGGTGTTGTCGCCGGTGGTCGCGCTCAAAATCGGGCCCACGATGGAGAAAGTGCCCACGCAGAAGAGCAGACAGGCCGAGATAAGGCCGCCGGCCAGTTGCTCGCCACCGTGACGGGCGATGAGCCGCTGGGTCCGTCCGTCAAGGTCCAGGGCCGTGCCGGCGACACCACCAAGCGCCAGACTCAGGATAAACAGCACCGGAAACTCACTTTTGGGAAGGTTCTGCGTGAAGGTGCTCACGCCCAGGGCAAGCGAGGCAAGGCCCATCGCCGTGTACAACGCGCTCTGGTACTTCTCTCCCAGTCCCCTCTTAAGGACGCTCCCGATGAGGGTGCCGGCCAGGATGCAGGCGGTATTGACAATCGTTCCAATCATATCGGGGGCAAAGTTACGATTTTTTTCTTATCGCTGCCGGCAACGAGCACGCTCCATACCCTTCTCCATCCCGGCCTTCAACCCATCGTTATAATAGGCCGTACCGATGTTCTTTTTCTGAAAGTCTGAAAGCATATCCCGAAAGTATTGAAATTTCTCCTTTTCCTGAAGACCGCTCAGGCGCGAGAGTTCGAACACGCGGTCGAAACTCTCGTCTATCCCCTGCGGCTTCTCCGCAAAATTATGTATATTTTTCAAGATATACAACCATTTCTCTTCCGGGTTCAGCGACTCAGGGCGTTTTTGCAGGCGCGGAAGTTCGCACAGGTTGGAACATTGAAATGTTGAGCCGCGTGCAGTGTGCGATAGCGGGCGGCGTGCTGGATGCTCCGAGCGTAGTGGGAAAAACGGGGGTGGGAGGGATTGCGCAGTGA
>JAGCXP010000088.1 GCA_017961345.1 Bacteroidales bacterium
CCGGAGATTTCCAGGATAGACCCGAACATCGAGCCCAAACCGACCAGCAGTGCAATCCCCTTTAAAGTGTTGCCGACGCCGTCGTTCACGGAATCGATGATTTGCTCAAAGGACATCCCGGCACCCAGGCCGATCAGCACGGCACCGACCAGGATGGCAATCATGGCTGGCAATTTGAACCGGATGATCAGGACCAGCAGCAAAACCAGTCCGACAATCGCAGCGAGTATCAGTCTGACAGGCATAGGCTATTCCATATATCCGCCCTTCATGGGTGAGACGGCGTGTTTCACATAGAGGCCGAGGGCGCCCTCTGAATATTTGGGAGCCTTTGGGACCCATTGGCTTTTGCGTTCTTCCAGGATGCGGGCGATTTCAGCCTCCGGCAGTTCTTTCCCTTGGATGCCGACGAGCTGCAGCAAGCGTCCGGGGATGTCGATCCGGATCAGGTCCCCTTCTTCCACCAGCGCAATCGGACCGCCCTTCGCAGCTTCCGGCGACACGTGTCCGATAGCCGGACCCTTGGAGGCACCGGAGAAACGCCCGTCGGTAATCAAGGCGATGGATTTCCCGAGCTCGGCGTCGGAGGAGATGGCCTCCGTCGTGTAGAACATTTCCGGCATGCCGGAGCCGACGGGACCTTCATAGCGGATAATCACGGCATCGCCGGGCTTGATCCGGTGCGTCAGGACAGCCTCGATGGCATCTTCTTCGCAGTCGAAAGGACGGGCGGTCAAAGTGGCTTGGAACATCTCTTTCGGCACGGCGGAATGCTTGACGACGGCGCCTTCCGGAGCCAGGTTGCCCCGCAGCACCGCAATGGTTCCGTCGGAACCGATGGGATTGTCGAAAGGCCGGATGATATCCGTGCGTTTCAGGCCGTAGGGCTTCAGGTGTTTTTCGCACCGCTCATAGAAGCCTTCTTGCCGAAGTTGTTCCAAATTCTCTCCGAGCGTCTGTCCGGTCACGGTCAGCGCGTCCAGGTGGAGCCGGGATTTGATTTCTTCCATCACGGCGGGGACACCGCCGGCATACCAGAAGAACTGGGCGGGCCAGCGGCCGGCCGGGCGGATGTCCAGCAGGTAATGAGCGCCCCGGTGCATCCGGTCGAACGTATCGGCATCGATCTCCAGGCCCAATTCATGGGCAATCGCAGGGATATGCAACAACGAGTTGGAAGAACCGGAAATCGCCGCGTGGACCATAATGGCATTTTCAAACGCATCCCTCGTCAAGATGTCAGAGGGCTTCAGGCCCAGCCGTACCAGTTCGAGCACCTGCTCCCCTGCCTTTTTCGCGGCCTGGCGGATTTCCGTCCCGGTCGCCGGCATCAGGGCCGTTCCGGGCAGCATCAGGCCAAGGGCCTCACCCAGGATCTGCATGGTGCAAGCGGTGCCCATAAAGGAACAAGCACCGCAGGAGGGGCAAGCGTGGTGCTTATAGTAAAGTAACTGTTCTTCAGAGATTTCACCTCGACGATACATCGCCTGATAGGCGCCGATCTGCTCCAGGGTCAGCAAGTTCGGGCCAGCCTCCATCACCCCGCCCGTTACCAGGACTGAGGGCATATCCAGCCGGGCCAGTCCCATCAGGCAGGCCGGAACGGATTTGTCGCAGGACGCGATGAAGACCCCGCCGTCGAAGCCCGTGGACCTGCCGTGGATCTCCATCATATCCACCATCATATCCCGGTGCGGAAGGGAGTAGTTGATGCCGTCGTGCCCCTGGGCGATGCCGTCACAGATGTCGGTGACGAAATACCGCGCCCCGCGGCCGCCGGCTTCCCGGATCCCTTCCATCGCACATTGGACGAATTCCAGCAGATGGGCGCTTCCGGGATGCGAATCCCCGAAGGTACTCTCCACCAGGATCTGCGGCTTGCCCAGGTCCTCCAGGGTCCAACCCATCCCGATCTTCAGCGGATCGTTCTCCGGCGCCAGGGCCCGCACCCGCTGGCTGTTCAATTCTTTGCCTTCCATATCAATGGGATTGAAAGTGCTTGGAGTCACCCCACTGGCCGAAGCCGACGGTGATCTTTCCGTTTTTCAGGTTATCACCCAGGGTGCAGAACGGGAATACACAATTCTTGCAAATATGGTTCTCTCCCTTGTGCGCTTCGTCCGGATTCGGACAGTCGCGGAGCAGGGTTTTGCGGTCATAGAGATTGTATTTGACCATCTGCTCTTCAGGGGTGACGTTGGGCATGATGATGTTGGCGCCTGCGAGAATGCCGAGTTCCCGGCCGCGCGGGTGGAGCACCTCGAGGGCCGTCGCCGAGGCGATGTTGATGTCGGGCATCAGCAGCCGCAGCAGAGCGATCATTTTCAGCCCGAGTTGCAGACGGACATCATCGGGGGGATAAGCGGCGCCACTGAGCGTCAGCGGCGTTTCGTCGTTGGGATTGTAAGGCCCCATTCCAATCATCGGAGCATCGAATTGCTTGTAGAACAACAGGTCGTCCGCCATATCCCCAGCCGTCTGGTACGGCAGGCCGATCATCGCGCCCGTTCCCGCCTGCCAGCCCATTTCTTTCAGGTCCTGCAGAGCCTGGATGCGACGGTCGTAACTGTGTCGCGCATCCTGGGGATGGATCTTGCGGTACAGGTCGGGATTGGAGGATTCGATCCGCAGCAGGTAGCGGTGCGCCCCGGCATCGAACCATTCCTGATATACCTCGCGCGGCTGCTCCCCCAGCGAAAGGGTGATGCCCAAGGGCCGGCCGCCGTCCGACTTGGTTTCCAGGGCTTTGATGGCCTTCACCAGGCGGGTGATTTTCTTGATGAAGGCGCTGTCCGTCCGCTCGCCGCCCTGAATGACCACCGAGCCATACCGCTGCAAGGCGGCTCGCTTGGCCGATGCAAGTACTTCTTCTTCAGATAGTTCGTATCGTTGGCAAGCGGTATTCCCGCTGCGGATGCCGCAGTACAGGCAGTTCTTCGCGCAGATATTGGAGATCTCGATGAGACCGCGCAGATAGACATTCGTGCCGATGTGCTCCACTTTGACACGGTAGGCTTCCTGACGCAACGCCTCGTTGAATGCAGGGTCGGTGCATTCAATCGCGGCAATCAAGCCGTCGCGGTCCAGGGTCAGATCCGACAGATTCATAAGGATACGATTCTAAACAAAGATAGCAAGATGTTTTTAAATACAGTCGGTTTTTCATCCTTTCTTTTCCAGGGGGGCTTTGGATCGGGATCATAAACGTTTGGAATGGTTTTTGGTAGAGTATTGTCAGAAGCAAGATTTTTTTATTATGAAAAAGTTCTTTTTTGCGGCCTTCGCGGCCTGCCTGGCTGTTTTAGCCACTTCGTGTCAAGGCCATCTTGACAACCAGACCGGCGATGAATCCGGTTTGTTGTATGGCACTTGGGTGCTTGATACTTATAAGATTGAAGCAAGCGGTACCAACAACGATGGAAACGACTATACGCTTCCTGTCCCGATTTCCTACAAACTGAAAGAAACCACCCTCACCTTCGGCGAAGATCTTGTCGCCTGGGCACACATGGGTTTGGAGCTCAAAAGTGCCGTGTACTCCTTCGACAACGAAAAAAAGCAAGTTACCTTCGGTAAACTGCTGGAAGTCAGTGATGACGGCATGATCATGGTGCTCGCCGGCACCTTTGACGTAGCGACATTGACGGAAGACGCCCTTGTCCTTAAGCAACCCTATGGTTCGGGCAACGGCTTCAATTTCGGCGACATTTCGATTCCCTCCAAGGCAATCGCCACGTACACCTACCACCGCAAGAAATAAACAAATAGACCCTTAGCGCAGAAAGAGGCACTTACGATACGGTAAGCGCCTCTTTCTCTTTTTTCCTTTTTATATCTGGATAAAATTACTATTTTTGTTAAACTGATTAAAATGCGCAAAAACTAATATCATACACAAACACATTTATGAAAAGTTTCAAATTCATCCTCGCTGCCCTGGCATTGACCCTCGCAGCAACAGCAAGTGCCCAAACCTTGAAAATGACCCATCAGGTTTCGCGCATCAATGCTTATGAGGCCTCCACCTCTGTCAACCTCGTAGTCGTCAAGCCCGATGTCAAGCTTGACGCGCTGGATCCTTCGGTATTCACCGTTGAGACCAACGGCGTTGAAAGGAACGTCAAAATCGTTTACACCTGCGACGACCGCGGCGAGTGGACCGACAACGGCGACTATCTTGCCTTCGGACTCGAGGTCAGCAATGCCCGGGGTGTTTCCCCGCTCGTTTCCAGAGGCATGGGAACCTGGAGCACGGCTTATCCTGTCAAAGTTGCCCTCAAGCCGGGCAAGAGCATCAAGGCCGGCGGCCAGAAGTACACGGCCGTTGACTGCGCTACCGACCACGCCCTGCGCAACTTCCTTTCCGAGTCCGATTTCTTCCGCCGCGGCACCTTCACCGGTCCTTCTACGGGCCGTCCTGGTGATGAGACCCTTACCTGGGGAGCCTATGAGCCGGAAGCCCTCCGGATCGACGGCCAGAAGAACCCGCTCGTCATCTGGCTCCACGGCATGGGCGAAGGCGGTACGGACGTGTCCATCGAGCTGATGGGTAACGAAGTCGTCGCCCTGATCCGCAATGACATCCAGTCCCACTTCACGACCGAAGGCGGCGACAAGGGTGCCTATGTGCTGGCCGTCCAATGCCCGACCATGTGGATGGGTACGGCAAAGGGCTTCGGCAGCGGTTCCTATCCTTCCCTCTATTCCGATGTCCTCAAGTCCTGCATTGACAACTACATCGACTCCAATCCGGATGTCGATCCTTACCGTGTCTATATCGGCGGTTGCTCCAACGGCGGTTACATGACCATGAACATGGTGATCCGGAACCCTGGTTTCTTCGCTGCGGCTTATCCGACCTGCGAGGCCTATGCTGATGTCAACATCTCCGACGTGCAGATCCAACAGCTTGCCAACGAGAACATCTGGTTCGTCCAGTCCTTCGACGACACGACCGTCCGGCCGACCGAATACTGCATTCCGACCTACAAGCGCCTGATCGAAGCCGGCGCAAAGAACGTCTGGATCTCCATGTTCGAGAACGTGATTGGAACGGATACCCCCGGACAACGCCTCATGGGCCACTTCTCCTGGGCTTATGTCTTCAACGATCAGGTAACGGGCGCCCAGGAACAGTCCACTGCCGACATGAAGCCGTCCAACAACGGTGGCGGTTCCGTCGCTCCGCAGGGCTTCCACAACCTCTTCGAGTGGATGAACGCCCAGAAGCTCACCGATCCCGTCCCTGCTGCCAGGAATCCCCGGTAATCCATCTGTAAAAACTTATCTGACATGAATAAGATCAGACTTATCGCGGCAGCAGCAGCCGTATGTGCAGCCGCCCTTTCTGCCAGCGCGCAGACCCTGAAGATGGAACCTTCTGTCGTCGGTGTAACCACCTATGAAGCCTCGACCATCGTCAATCTCGTAGTGGTCAAGCCGGAGATCAAGCTCGATGTCCTTGACCCGTCCGTCTTCGCCGTCAATACGAACGGCACCGACCGCAATGTCATTTCCGTCTATCCTTCCGACTCCCGGGGCGCTTTCAACCCGGAAGGTGAGTACATCGCGCTGGGCCTCGAAAAAGCGAATGGCCGCGGCATCGGCCTCACCAAGGGCAACAATGTCTGGAGAGAAGAATACACCTTGAAAGTGGGCTTGAAGCCGGGCAAGACCCTGAAAGTCGGCAAACAGAAGTTCACGGCTATCGCCTGCGAGACTGACAAGGCGGTGAAGGACTTCGTGTCCGAGGCCGACTATTTCAACAAAGGATCCTTCACCGGCAAGGCAACCGGCCAGCCCGGTGACATCACGCTGACCTGGGCCGCTTACGAGCCCTGGTCGCTCAAGGGCGACGGCAAAGCCAACCCGCTGGTCATCTGGCTCCACGGTGGCGGCGAAGGCGGTCTGGATGTGTCCATCACCCTGCTCGGCAACGAGGTCGTTTCCCTGATCCGTCCGCAAATCCAGAACCATTTCACCACGGAAGGTGGCGCTGGTGGCGCCTATGTCCTTTCCATCCAGTGCCCTACGATGTGGATGGGTACGTCCAAGGGCTTCGGCCACGGCGAATATCCGTCGCTGTACGCCGACGTGCTCAAGTCCTGCATTGATGAGTTCATCGACCAGCATCCCGACGTGGACCGCAACCGTATCTACCTGGGCGGTTGCTCCAACGGTGGTTACATGACCATGCACATGCTGATCCGTCATCCCAAGTTCTTCGCGGCCGCTTATCCTACCTGCGAGGCCTACATGGACCAGAACATCTCCGACAACGAAATTGCAGCGCTTGCCGAGGAGAATATCTGGATCGTCCAGTCCTATGACGATACAACCGTGGATCCCAAGACCCACTGCATCCCTACTTTCCAGCGGATCGTAAAGGCCGGCGGCAAGAACGTCTGGATGTCCATGTTCGAGAATGTCGTGGGTATCGACAACCCCGGTCAGAAGCTCATGGGTCACTTCTCCTGGTGCTATCTCTTCAACGACGCTGTCACCATGTCCCAGGAACAGAGCGAAGGCGACGTGAAGCCCAGCAACAACGGCGGTGGCTCCGTCGCTCCGCAGGGCCACGCGAACATCTACGAATGGATGAACGCCCAAGTCCTTACCGCGCCTGAGGCGCCGGCTGCCAGAAATCCCAGATAATTCACAAACAAAAGCATGTTCATAATGAATAAGATCAGCATTCTTACTGCAGCTGTGGCGGTATGCGCAGCCGCTCTTTCCGCCAGCGCCCAGACGCTGAAGATGGAGCCCTCGGTCGTCGGTGTCACCACCTACGAGGCTTCCACCATTGTCAACCTCGTGGTGGTCAAGCCGGAAATCAAGCTCGACGTCCTTGATCCGTCTGTCTTCGCCGTCAACACGAACGGTACGGACCGCAATGTCATTTCCGTCTATCCTTCCGACTCCCGGGGTGCTTTCAACCCGGAAGGCGAATACATCGCTCTCGGTCTTGAGAAGGCCAACGGCCGCGGCATCGGCCTGACCAAGAACGGCAGCGTCTGGAGAGAGGAATACAACCTCACCGTCGGCTTGAAGAAGGGCAAGACCCTCAAGGTCGGCAAGCAGAAATTCACCGCCATCGAGTGCTCGACGGACAAGGCCATGAAGGATTTCGTTTCCGAGGCGGACTATTTCAACAAGGGCTCCTTCACGGGCAAGGCGACCGGCAAGGTCGGCAATGAGACCCTTACCTGGGCCGCTTACGAGCCCTGGTCTCTCAAGGGTGACGGCAAGGCCAACCCGCTGGTCATCTGGCTCCACGGTGGCGGCGAAGGCGGTCTGGATGTATCCATCACCCTGCTCGGCAACGAGGTCGTTTCCCTGATCCGCCCGCAGATCCAGAACCACTTCACCACCGAAGGCGGCTCCAACGGTGCTTACGTCCTTTCCGTCCAGTGCCCGCAGGCCTGGATGCGTACGGCTACCGGCACCTCCACCCGGGGTGACTATCCCTCCGTGTATTCCGATGTGCTCAAGTCCTGCATCGACTGGTACGTCACACAGAATCCGGACGTGGACCGCAACCGCATCTACCTGGGCGGCTGCTCCAATGGCGGCTACATGACCATGAATATGCTGATCCGTCATCCGAAATACTTCGCAGCGGCCTTCCCGACCTGCGAGGCCTACGCTTCTGCCAACATCTCCGATGTGCAGATCCAGCAGCTTGCCGAGGAGAATATCTGGATCGTCCAGTCCTTCGACGACACGACCGTCCGTCCGGCTGAATACTGCATCGCAACCTTCCAGCGTCTGATGAAGGCGGGTGCCAAAAATGTCTGGATGTCCATGTTCGAGAACGTTCAGGCGCTCGACAACCCGGGCCAGCGCCTGATGGGCCACTTCTCCTGGGCCCTTCTTTTCAACGACGCGGTCACGTTGTCCCAGGAACAGACTGACGGCGATGTGAAGCCCAACAACAACGGCGGCGGCACCGTCGCTCCGCAGGGCCACGCGAACATCTATGAGTGGATGAACGCCCAGGTCCTCACCGCAGCTGAGCAGCCTGCTCCGCAGGGCGGCCAGCGTCCTCAGGGTGGCGCTCCGAACGGCCAACGTCCTGCCGGTCAGGGTGGTCCTGGCGGCCAGGGCCAGAGAAGGTAGTAACCAACCGTAAGGTATAATGGATATTCCGCTGTAAACTGCCCCTGAGGGGTTAGTTTACAGCAGATTTTCTACCTTTTTCCGGATTGCGAATTTAACATTATTTCGGTAACTTGCATGTTGTTTTTCAGAAAGACGACTTGTACATTAATTTATGAAACCGTATCGCACCCTTTCCCTTTTTCCCCTTTTCCTTTCCTGTGTGCTGCTCTTCTGTGCCTGCAAGAAAGAGGAAACCCCGGCGAAAGACTATACAATCGAGGCATTCATAAAATGCGTCGAGGACGAATATTCCTGCGTCCCGGGCAGTTTGCAGGATCAGTATTATCACACCATTAAGGAAGAATATTTCGACAAGTGGATGGCCGGACTGCCCAAAGTGACCGTTTCATGTAAGACGAAGGAAGATGTGCAAGGGGCATATCTATCCTTCTATATGTCGTATTGGAACTCGTACTTATCAAGGTTGACTCGCCTGGAAGAGCAGTACAATCAAGTCTCGGATCAATTTACGGTTGGCGGAGGGAGTTTTTTCCTTCGTTATTCCTTCAGGATTTTGATTGACGGAGAAACCGAAAAAAGTTTTAATGTTGCTTTCAGCCCCGGTAGGAAGTTCCTATACGGCAATGAACAGTATTAGGTGAGACCCTCTAGTATTTGAAAGCCGTGCCCGATCGCTTATGAAAACAAGTTTTCAACGCGACGGGCGCAACAACAAACCGGGCGGAACTTTCGTTCCGTCCGGTCGTGTCCTTGGCTCTCTGCTTTCGTGGAAACAACTGGATTTGGCCGGCCTGCGGCCGTCCACGTCCAGATGCCGCTCGCCGCGGGGGCGCTTGAAAGCGGTGGGGCCTAGGACAACCGACCGGCGGAAGCTGCGCTTCCTGGTTTGTTGCCGGATCCGGCCGCTTACGGGAGTAAGCTCCCGACGCCCAACGGGACCAGCCTTAACGGCATCCTCCGCATCCGCCGGGAGCTTCAATGATTGGAGGCGTTCATCCTAAATCGGGACAGTTAAAATAAAAGTATAATCTCACTAATCAAGAAAGAACGTAATCTGCGTCCTATTAGCTTATTTATCGTTTTTTATTTGGAAATGATTCTCCATTGGAATCTTTCTAAACTATTCCTCATAGAAATCGGAATGTGTCATCAATCAATTAGAATGGTAAATCATCTTCAGGCGCGGCATGTTCTCTGCGATGAATAATGGTATTCTTATCCACAGTAATATCTTCTATTCTAACATTTAAGTCTGTTTTAGCTGAAGAAGGTAAGTACGATTCTCTATGTCGTGCATCCGCAAGTCTTTTTGCATCCTCATATGTCCATTTTTTCTGAACTAAACCAGGTAGAGGTTCAGGCAAAGTATTTTCCCCGTTTCTGATATAATTAAGTATCTGCAAAATATACATCGCACATTTCGTACGATTGCGTATTATTTGTTCCTCGCTGAAACGAATGACACAAAAACCATGCGATGTAAATATGTCGTTCCTTCCCCCGTCAACGGATATCCCATCTTCATTCAAATAATGAATAGGAGTGTGGTCCTCTAAAGTATAAGGTTCATCTATTTCAATAGCAATTAGTATTTTATTCTCTTTATCACTGATAACAAGATCAGGATAATAACTACATCTAGGAAACGAAAGATGAAGAGGGCCGTGGATTGAGAAAAAGTCTTTAAAATCGAGTAATTCTTCAAGAAGAAGATCCTCGGATGCTCCTTTTTTTATTGCTTCATTCCGGCTAGAGATATCCAGATAGACATGCGGGTCGTATACGAATTCCCCCATCTCCTCGAAGCATCTCTTGCGGTGCTCTTTCAGCCTCTCACTGGTCAGCTCTAAAGCTCGCTCTTTTTCCCATCTGGCTAAAGATTCATAATAATGCCGGACTTCGGGACTATTTTTATACTTGTTTTCAACAGCGTTATTTGAAATGTTTGTTGCGATTATCGAGACGACAACTGATGCTAAACCACCCAACAAAAGAACAGAGGCTGCTTCCTCCTCATTTGCAAGAGAAGCTAAACCGAAAATAATACAGATGATTCCTCCTATCAATAGTGCACCAAATAAGCAAGAACCGCCCTTATCGGGACGAGGCGGAAAACTTGGTTTCGGTCGAAATGGAGGAACTGCCTCGAATAAAGTTTTTATTGTATTCGAATAATATACCTCAGGATAGGAACTAGCCATAATTACGAATGATATGATGAATAATTGCTCTAAACAAAGAAAAACACAACACAGTATAAATAATCATGCTAGAATTAGCCACTATTCAATAAATTCTGTCAGAACATAAACAGAGTTCCCAGCATAAGGTCCTGAGAGTATATCAACTTTACACATTGTCATCCCATAATCCGTCAGAATAACTTGAGTCCCCTCGCTTAAACTAATTAATTCATTCCTTGCCAACTGAATAGCAAAGCCTGATCGGTTATTATTGACGACATTACGAACTAAATCATTCATCGCATCTCTTGAGAAAGCCCCATAACAATCGGTATTGACGATATAATGCCCTCTGATGGAAAGCTCATCATGTCCACGAAGAGAAAAGTCGTTCCCGCTTATACAATAACGAACAACGCCTATTATAACCAATAGTGGGATAAACCAGATAAGAACTTTCTTGCCGACTTCTCCAATATCAATGTCTTCAAAAATCATATTAAATACTCTGTTAATTAAATGGTTAGCTCTTGATACATCTTGAATAATCTGGCGACAATCTCAGCTTCTGTAGCATCTTTCGGGAATCCATAGGCCTCCAGGACGGCGGCGTCGTTGGCACGGTGGGCCTTGCGGAGTTCAACAGGCATCTTATCATCATCATACAATTGCGCCAATGAGCTATCCGGGAATAATGCTCGCGCTTCTAATATCTTTTGAGCAGTCTCTTCAATCCTCAGACGCTGACTGTCTTTGGCATTCGGCCAAGGGAACGTGTTGTACACCAATGTGTTCGCATAGTTGTAACTTGGTCCAAATCTGCCAGCGACAACTCTCATCCACGCATTTTGCACAATGGAGGTCATAACGCCAAAGACATAAAGACTGTCGGTGGGAATAAAGTATAATTTGTTGCCTGGAATTGTGCCGTTAGTAAGAAATCCGAAGGGGACGTATTTCCTCGCTCCAGATGTAACAACCGGTATCCCAATGTATGTTCCATCAATAAATTTACCGCATGGACGAAGAAGATGAGGAATATCCTTTAACTTAAAAGCATCTCCTGAAGGACTCTGTTCTGAACGCCATTGCCTGCAACAAGTTACCCGGCTCCGAATACCAGGATGTTCATCGAGCTGTGCGGGGGAAATTCCCTGTAGCCAAAGACAATAACGTTCTGTTCCTTTGATGAAATCTTCACCCATTGAGAACGGTCTAATCCATCTCTCGGCTCCAGGATCTTTAGCAACCATCTCTTTCTTCTCTTTCGCAGAAAGAAGCAAATATCCGTTATCTGTAGGTTGAAACCCTTTTGACATTTCCGGGACATCAGCAAATGGAGTACTGCGTTTTTCTACGAAGAAATCTTCTGAATCAAACAAGTATCCATTTATATGCCCTACTTCTCTGCATTCCTTAACCTGCCTATAGTTATCGTAGGAATAGAGGCGTTTCTTTCTCTCAGTAAAGGAGAAACCAATTATAACGCAATAGACTGTTGCGCTATCATGCGCTTCATTCCTCCAAAGAAAGGACTGATGAGCAAAATTTATTACTATACCACGGTTGAACAAGTTCTTCCATAAGGGTTTAACCTGCTGCCCTTGACAGATAGAATTGGTAGAGACGAATGCTGCTTCTATAGCCGGATTTCCCTTCATGTATTTATATGATAGCCAATGCCAGCAAGCAACATAATCCAGATTGCCGGCGTCTTCTATTCCCTTGAATATTCGCAACTGATCTTCCTTCTGTTCCTCGCTTTTAGATACTCCCTTCCGCTGACCTTTGTCGGACGCACCACCTTGGGATACAAACGGAGGATTTCCCATGATGTAGTCCAACTCCTCTGGTGCGACGACCTCGTTCCAATCCATCCGGAGGGCATTTCCCTCGTGGATGTTGGTGTAAGTCTTGAGCGGCAGCGGGTCAAGGTTGAATCCAACAATCTCATCGGTAGCCGCCATCATCTGGGATTCAGCAATCCAAAGCGCCGTCTGAGCTACCGAGCAGGCAAAATCGTTGATCTCAATGCCATAGAACTGGTTAATGGAGACCTTAATCGGGTCGGCCATTTCGCCAATCACTCGGTCACCTCCGTAGATGATGCGAAGCGCTTCGTTCTCCAGGCGACGGAGCGATGTGTAGGACTCTGTGAGGAAGTTACCAGATCCGCAGGCAGGGTCGAAGAACTTTAGGCTCGCCAATTTATCCTGGAATGCGTAGGCTCGTTCTTTCTTCGTTCGCGCAACCGTCGTGGCTTTGATGTCGGCCAGCTCTGCTTTCAAATCATCCAGGAAGAGCGGGTCGATGACCTTGTGGATGTTCTCGATGCTAGTATAGTGCATACCACCGGAACGACGCGTTTCCGGGTTCAAGGTGCTCTCGAACACGG
>JAGCXP010000089.1 GCA_017961345.1 Bacteroidales bacterium
ATCGTTTTCCGTAAAAATCAGGTGTTTTCGATTATTGGGACAAAAACTGATATTTTTGTCCCAACTTTTTTGCCATCCTGCCGGACATTTTGTATCTTTGTGTTGGTTCAATAAATAAGAAATGTTACTATGGCTAACACAAAACTATCCCTCTCCTCCAAGGTCGACAAAACGACCAAGCAGTCCGAGGTTCTCATACAGCTCCGCTGCGGGAACTTCTCTCAGCGCGTGAAGTCCAGGGTCTTCATCTACCCAAAATACTTCAAGCCCAAAACGCGCAAGATTGTCATAGACGCGCGCATCATCACGAAGGAAGTTGCCGCCATGCAGCTGGCGAAATCCAAGGTCGATCTGATCTGCAACACGCTTATCGAGAAGTTCCAGGCCACCCAGCGCGACACCATACAGGAAGGCTGGGCACAGGACATCGTGGACCGCGTCGTATATCCCGAGAACTACACCGTGGAGGAAGAGCACACCTTCTTCGAGCGCTACGAGCAGTTCATCGACGGGGCCGACCTCTCCGTCCCGCGCTACCGCCACTACAAAGTCATGGAGCGCATCCTCAAGCGCTACGAACTCTACACCGGCCGCTCCCTCTCTTTCGAAATGCTGGACAACCTTGAGCTGGAGAAGATCCGCGACTTCATCCGCGACGAGCACAAGTTCTTCACCGTCGACAAGGAAGGCAAGCGCAAGCCCGTCAAGCGCTACGCCGCCGTGTATGCCACGGTTCCCGAATACCGCTACCCCGAAGAGCGCGGCCAGAACTACCTGGTCTATACAATGAAGATCATCCGCGCTTTCATCAATTGGGCCCTGCAGCAGGGGTACACGCACAACGACCCCTTCCGCGGCTTCAAGCTGGGCATGGACAAATACGGCACACCTATTTATATTACCTCCCAGGAGCGGGACGCCATCTACAACTTCGACCTCTCGGAAAAGCACCATTTGGAGCGCCAACGCGATGTCTTCGTCTTCCAATGCCTCCTCGGTTGCCGTATCGGTGACCTCTATAAGATGACCAGGGACAACCTGGTCGAGGATTCCTACGGCACCGCCATCGAATACATCCCCGAGAAGACCAAGAAGAAGAACCCCCGCACCGTCAAGGTCTACCTGCACCCGACCGCCCTTGCCATCATCGGCAAATACGAAGGTGAACTCAATGACGACAAGGCCCTCCTTCCCCTTATCTCCCAGCAGAAATACAACGATGCTATCAAGGAAGTCTTCCGTGCCTGCGGCATCACCAGGATGGTTCCGGTCCTCGATACCATCACCCGAAAGACAGAAATGAAGCCCATCTGCGATGTGGCCAGCTCTCACATGGCCCGCCGTACCTTCGTCGGCAACCTTTACAAGCAGGTCAAAGACCCCAACCTCGTCGGCAAGCTCTCCGGCCACGCCGAAGGCTCCCGCGCTTTCGCCCGCTACCGCGACATCGACGACGAAATGATCAGCGACATGACTAAACTCCTGTAAAAAAGCGGTATCTTTGCATCATTATGATAGATGCGGAAGCAGAAAACATAATCGACGCCATCAACCGGCTCTCGCAAGCGGCCGATAAGATACTCGACACCGAAGGTCTCCAGCCGGAAGAGGCCTTCTCCGGTGTCAGGTACTTCCTGGGCCGATACTGCGACTCTCCGGACGGAATTACCGTCATACTTGACACGGACACCCTCCAATCCTGCAGGCGGCGCATCATATCCGGCTCGGGCGATTACTATTCCGCCATCGAATTCCTGGACATAGAACTCGACCCCATCCAAAACCTCGCGGAATACCTCGACGCACAGGACCACGGCAACGAAGCCGAACTCCTTTGGTCCGTTGTGGACTTTGTGGACGAAATCCGGCAATGGACCAACCGTCAGTCAGACATCGTCCCGGAGCAGCCGTTTACCAGCTGCCGGCGTCCGCATCAGTCCGGCTCCGGCAACTTCACCCAGGACCAGTTCCTCGCCCTCTTTGACAACAGGAACTGCAAGCCCCACAAGGCCCGCCTCCTGCTCAACCATATTCTTGAGGTCTCCGGCGAGAAGAGCGTTCACACCTATTACGGTGCTCTCGCCACGGAGTGCAGAGGTTGGTTCAAGACCAACGAGCAGGACTTCGCCAGCCTCCTCCGCAACTTCCTCTCCGTCGCCGGCCTTGACCCGGCCCTGGCCGATAACGTAAGGCAGACCAAACTCGGTAAGAAAGTCATCGCCCGCGCCCAGGAGAAAAAGGCTGAAATCGCAGGCACCCGGGCGAAAAACTAGAATTACACATCTTTACACATCTGCCCTTGCAACCGCTTGATAACCAAGCGGTTTTATTTGTGTTATCACCCACCGTCATCTGTGTGAAAACACGCATTTCACCCCATTTAATCAAATTATTTTTGTATCGGAAAACCCTGGGAATCAGATAAAGATAACAACCGTTTCCCGCCGGGCCCCTCCTCCGCAGTTTGTTGTTTCGTTGGGAGGAGCAACTATTAAAACAAGGTATAATGGAAACTCTTGATTTAATAGCGTTGGCAGAGAACTGCCCCGGAACGACAATCTCGGTTAAATTGTCAGACTTGCTGCAGGCGGGCCGTTCCTTCAAGGAAGAGCTGCTCCAGGACCTTCGTGAAAGCCAGATGGCAAAGCCGGTGGATGCCGACGATGAGTACATCACCCGTGAACAGGCGATGAAGAAACTCAAGGTATCCTCCGCCACGCTCTGGCGCTGGAAGAAGTGCGGATACCTCGTCCCCGTGCGGCTCGGTTCCTTCGACCGGTACCGCATTTCCGACATCGAGACACTGATGTCCCAGAAAGGAGGTACCCTATGAGCCAGCCCAAGCACATCAGCGAGGTTCTGCACCAGCTCATCCTCAACAACCCGGATGATCCGTACGCACAGATCCTCCGCCACTGTCCCTTCATGCAGATAGAAATGCTGAAAGAAGGCTACATGACCCTGGACGAACTTACGCCAGAGGAGAAGGAACGTCTGTCACACCACATCAACTTGGAGGACCTGCACTATGACTAAAGAATGGCTCCTCAGTAAGACAAACGGTGGTTCCGACATCATCCAGCACATCATCCGCAAGGAGTTCCCGGACCACATCATGCACGTCAA
>JAGCXP010000090.1 GCA_017961345.1 Bacteroidales bacterium
TGAGCCTTGTGAATATCCCCTTGACCATCTTGGCTCCGATGAAGTCGTGGTTGTGGAAAGTCCAGCCCAACTGCTCGTCCCATTTCTTGGTGGGGGCCTTACCGATGTCGTGCAGCAGAGCAGCCCAGCGCATCCACAGCTTGTCGCTGACCTCCGCCACATTGTCCAGAACTTTGAGGGAGTGGGCAAAATTGTCTTTGTGACCGCGGCCGTTCACCGTTTCCACACCCTTCAGAGCCGTGAGCTCCGGCAGTATCAAATCCAGCAGCCCGCACTCGTCCAGCAGGTAGAAGCCGCGCGAGGGAGCCTCGGTCATCATTATCTTGTTAAGTTCGTCGGCAATGCGCTCTTTGGAGAGAATCTGGAGCCGGTCGCGGTTGCGGCGCATCGACTCTATCGATTCGGGAACGATGTCAAAACCCAAACGGGTGGCAAAACGCACCGCCCTGAGCATCCTGAGCGGATCGTCGCTGTAGGTCGTATCGGGATCCAGCGGGGTGCGGATCTTTTTTGCCGCTATGTCAGCGATGCCGCCGAAGGGGTCTATCAAAGTGCCGTAATCCTCCTTCTGCAGGCTGAAAGCCATTGCGTTGATGGTGAAATCGCGCCGCTGCTGGTCCTCTTCCAGCGTACCGTCCTCCACGAAAGGTTTGCGGGAAAGACGGTCGTAACTTTCCTTGCGGGCTCCGACGAATTCCACCTCCATCCCCTTGTAGCGGAGCATGGCCGTTCCGAAATTGCGGAACACGCTGACACGGCTGCGGACCACGGAAGCCACCTCCTCGGCCAGGGCGATGCCGCTGCCTTCCACGACGATGTCGATGTCCTTGCAGGGACGGCCCAGGAAACAGTCCCGCACGTAACCGCCTATGACAAAGGCCCTTACGCCGAGACGCCCGGCGCAGTCGGAGACGATGGAGAAAATCTTATGCTCCAGAAACCCTTCCGTGATGGTATTGCTCATAGTATTCCAGCATTTGGGCGTAGGTCGGCGGACTCGGAAGCCACTGCGGGCCTTCGGCGGTCCTTTTGCAAATATAGGTATTTTGTCCGTTCGTCGCAACGATGAAGGGCACGTCCAGTACGCGGTTGTAGCGCAGAATCTGATCCAGCACCTCCTGCGTCAGCGCGACGGAAGGGCGTTTGCATTCGACGATCATCATCGGGGAAAGGTCGCGGGCCCAGACGACGATATCGGCGCGCAGTTTTTTTTCACCCAATCGGAAAGGCACTTCGCTCATCATCATCGGAAGGGGCACCTCCATCTGCTCGGCAAGCAGGGAGATAAACCACTGACGGACCTGCTCTTCGGGGGTCAGGGCCACTTCCTTACGGCGCAACGGGTCGAAAACGGTCTCCATTACAGATTGCTGAGCACGTTCAGGCGCTCCGGGAGCACCTCGAGACGGAGGGCGGTGTGACCTACGATCTCCCCGTCGGCCTCAATGATTTCCTGCGGTCCTTCCAGGACGGACACTTCGTAGCTGCGGGCACGCTCAAACAGCAAATCGCCCGCCTTCTGCACCGTCCCGTCAAACAGGCGGGGCATCTTGGGCAGCAGTTTCCAAAGGGGCAGCCGGGGCACCAGCGTCATTTCCAGCAGTCCGTCGTCGAAGACGGCCGCCGGGCACTGCCGCATGCCCCCGCCGCAGTAGGGACCGATGGCGAAGGCGATGGAGTAGAAGGGGCCGGAAAAGACCTCCTTCCCGTCTGCGAGCACGCGTACCGGAGCGGGCTTATAGTGGAAAATCTGATAAAACAACGCATTAACATAGAGTAGTTTACCGCTCTTTCCCCGCTTTTTGTGCTCATTCACGCGCTGGCAGACCATCGCATCGAAGCCGATGCCGCCCACGTTGAGCATATAGGACTCCCCTTCCGCGGCCGTCACCTTCACCACATCCTGCGTTCCGAAGCGTTCGGCGGCAATCAGGGCGACGAGTTTTTCCAGTTTGCGGGGACTGTGATGCCCTTTGACCCAGTCGTTGCCCGAGCCGATGGGAATCACGCCGAGGGTGTAGTCGGAAAGGCAGCCTCCCCCCTTCTGCTGCACGGCGCTGACAATCCCCTCCAGCACTTCGTGCGCCGTACCGTCGCCGCCGACAGCCAGAAAACGGCGGGAACCCTTCCCGGCTGCCTCGCAGACCAACGTCTGCGCATCCCGTTCACCCCGGGTAAACAGCTCCTCGAAATCCACCCCGCGCTGCTCAAGCAACGATTTGGCCTTCCGCCAGATCGGGAGCGTCCGTCCGCTGCCCGCGTGGGGATTGACGATGACCGTCCATCTGCTGCACCTATCCATATTCATCGATTTTTCATTGCAAAAATACGAAACTCCCCCGAATAAACGAAATTTTTGCTAAATTTGCAGATTATGGGAAAAGTAATATCTGTTGCGAACCAGAAAGGTGGTGTGGGAAAGACGACCACGGCCATCAACTTGGCGGCCTCTCTGGCCGTGTTGGAGAAGAAAGTGCTGATTATCGATGCGGATCCGCAGGCCAATACGACCTCCGGACTGAACTTTTCGCCCGACAGCGGCGAAGACCGCACCCTCTACCAGGTGCTCTACGGCACGCTCGACGTCCGTGACGCCCTGATCCAGACAGAGATCGCCTCCCTCCACCTGATTCCCGCCAACATCGACCTGGTGGGCATCGAGACCGAGAAAATCGAGGAAGACGGCAAAGAGTTCCTGCTGAAAAACGCCATCGCTCCCCTGCGGGACGAATACGACTACATCATCATCGACTGCAGCCCTTCCCTGGGCCTGATTACCATCAACGCCCTGACGGCTTCGGATTCGGTAATCATCCCCGTCCAGCCGGAGTTCTTCGCCCTGGAAGGCCTGGGCAAACTCTCCCAGACCATCCGCATCATCCAATCCGAACTGAACCCCGACCTGACCATCGAGGGCTTCCTCGTGACGATGTTCGACGGCCGCACGCGGCTGCACAACCAGGTGCTGGACGATTTGAAGGAACATTTCGGCGACTTGGTCTTCGAGACGATTATCCAGCGCAACATCCGCCTGAGCGAAGCGCCCTCGCACGGGAAACCAATCATCCTCTACGATGTCGTCAGCAACGGCACTTCCAATTACATGAACTTCGCCGCCGAGGTGATTAAAAAGAACGAATAATGGCAGCCAAGAAACAATTCGGACTCGGGAAAGGCCTCGGCGCCATCCTGCCCGGGGCGGAAACGGCCCAGGTGCGCCGTCCGGTGGGCTATGTCAACAAAGAGTTGATTTCCACGACGGGCGCAGCGGCCCCCAACGCCTCCGACATCATCCGCGTCAACCTCGATCTGATCGAGCCGAACCCCTTCCAGCCCCGCATGAACTTCGACGAGCAGTCCCTCGAGGAGCTCGCCCAGTCCATCCGTTCGCTGGGGCTTATCCAGCCCATTACCCTGCGCAGCCGCGCGGAAGGCAAGTACCAGATTGTCAGCGGCGAACGCCGCTTCCGCGCCAGCAAGATGGCCGGACTGGAGACCATTCCCGCCTACATCGTCAAGACCGACGACAAGGGCATGCTGGAAATGGCCATTGTGGAGAACATCCAGCGCGAAGACCTCGACCCGATCGAGATTGCCATGAGTTACCAGCGGCTGATCGACGAGTGCGACCTCACGCAGGACCAGATGGCCCAGCGGGTAGGCAAGAAACGCAGTTCGATCACGAACTATCTGCGTCTGCTGAAACTGCCCGCCAAACTGCAGCACGACCTGAAGGAAGGCCTGCTGAGCGTAGGACACGCGAAAGTCATCCTCGGCGTGGAAGACGCCGCCCTGCAGGAAGAACTCTGCGACATGGTGGTCCGCGACGGTCTTTCGGTGCGCGCCCTCGAGGAGCGGATCGCCCGGCTCGGCCGGGGCAGCCACGCGCCCCAGGCGCAGGAACTGCCCGAATACTGTTTCCATGCCGCCGAAGTGCTGGGCAAGTATTTCGACGGGAAGGTCAACGTCAAACTCGGCAGCGGCGGCGCGGGCCGGGTTACCTTGAGTTTCTCCTCCCAGGAGCAGTTGGACA
>JAGCXP010000091.1 GCA_017961345.1 Bacteroidales bacterium
GCGGACATAAATACCTTTTTCATGGTTGTAAGTTTTTACTAACTAGTTAAACAAAACACTTTCAGGCCGCAAAGGTACACCCTATTCTTGAAACAAGCAAGATTTTTCTAAAAAATTTATAATGTGAAGATATTACAATTCAGTTACAACCTACCGCCGATTCAGCTCGAAGACCTCCATATCAAGGACTTTTCCGCTATCAATATGAAAGCGGAGGGCTGTCCGGAAAGCGTGCCAGCCCTGGTTACCACAGGCCCCAGGGTTGATATACAGGACTTTTTCGGACTTATCATCCATAACCTTCAGGATGTGTGAATGGCCGCAGACGAAAATGTCCGGCTTATACTGCCGGATGAGCGCCCGGGCTTCGGGATAATAATGGCCGGGAGACCCGCCGATATGGGTCATCAGCACCTTGAGCCCCTCGCATTCCCAGAAACGGAACTTCGGACACCGGTCCAGCAGCCGCCGGTCGTCGCAATTGCCGACGACACCCTTCAGCGGCTTGAACGCCGCAATCTCCGACTCCAAGTCCAGCCCGCCCCCGAAGTCCCCGGCATGCCAGATCTCGTCGACATCCTTGAGAAACTCCCTGAACTCCGGCCCGAACACGCCGTGCGAATCCGATATGAGACCGATATACATGGGGTAACAACTATTCAAAAGCCAAGTACACCGCTGTGGCGGCAAGGACCGCGGCGGTTTCCGTACGGAGGCGCGAAGCGCCGAGATGAACGGGAACGTAGCCGTGTTCCACGGCGAGGCGCGCTTCTTCCGGCGAGAAGTCCCCTTCCGGGCCGATGAGGACCACGACATCCTTCCCGTCGTATGCCTGGAGCGCCTCCTGGATGGAGATACGTTTGGTGTCGCCTTCGAAGCAGTAGGCAATGAGTTTGAGCGATTTCCCGACTCCGCCTTCCGACAGAATGAAATCCTTGACGGAAACGGGTTCTGCGATTTCCGGAATACGGGATTTGAGGGACTGCTTGGTGGCGGACAAGGCGATGCGGAGAGCGCGGTCCGTCTTGTAGACCTTGCGTTCGGAACGTTCGCCGATGACCGGGACGATACGGTCCACGCCCACTTCCGTGGCCTTTTCCACGAACCACTCGAAACGGTCGTTGTTCTTGGTGGGACAGCAGGCGACGGTAAGCCGGTAGGGATGGCCGCCCCAGCCGGGGAAAGCTTCCAGGACCTCGGCCTCGGCCCCTTTGGGATTGTCATCCATAAGCCGGCAGCGGAACATCGTCCCTTGCCCGTCGATCACATGGATCTCATCCCCGGCACGGTGCCGCAGCACCCGGACACAATGCCCCGACTCGTCGGCATCCAACCGGCAGAACCGGCCGTCGGAGTCGTAGGAGTAGAACAGTTCCATAGATTTCTCGACTTCGCTCGAAATGACAAAAGGGATCACATGCGTATAATTTCAACCTCACCGTCCATGCCCACTTTGATGATCTGGGAGGCCTTGCCCGTGGAGGCGGTGTCGAAGGAGGGAGGGACGACGAAATCGACGGCGTCCTTGATTTCCTGCGGAATCTCGCTGAAACGTTCCGGGGTCGGTTCGCCGGAGATGTTCGCGGACGTGGAAACGAGCGGCCGCCCCAGCTTGAACGCAAGGTCCCTGCAGAAGTCGAAAAGCGGGATGCGCATGCCCACAGAGCCGTCTTCCGCGACGGTGTTCCAGGCGAGGTGCCAGCGGTCGCCGGGCTCCCCCGGTACGCCGGCCTGGGCGTCGGGATAGATGATGGTCATCGGCTTGTCGTTGACCTCCACGAGCTCCACCGCCATCGACGGAACCTGCCGTACATATTTCGCGACCATGTCCAGGTCCGAAGCCAGCAGGACCAGCGACTTGGCTTCGCTCCGCCGCTTGATGTCAAAGATCCTGGCGACGGCTTCCGGGTTCGTGGCGTCGCAGCCGAGCCCCCAGACCGTGTCGGTGGGATAGAGGATCGTACCGCCGGCGCGGAGGGTTTTCAGCGCCCCGGCAAGGGCTTCATCTCGTTTCATAGTAAGTGGCAATGACGGGATAATGGTCGGAATACTTGACTTTCGGGACCTCGTAACTGACGGCATGGAGGTCGCGGGGATAGAGGATATAGTCGATCCGCAGCAGCGGCCAGAGTGTCCGGAACGTGGCACCGAATCCCTTCCCGGCCTGAACGAAACTGTCCTTCCGCCCGCGGGAAAGACGGTGTACCGTATAGGATAGCGGATTGTCGTTGAAGTCCCGCTTGTGTAAGCGATGCGTTCTTCGATAAGATTCCAGCCGTCGTAGAAGAAGGACGTCGTCGCTTCGGGTGTAACCTTCTTTGCACGGCGTGATTTTGCGTCGTAGAAATTGGTGACTAGCAAGGCATCATTCGACGAAACGGTCTTAAGGCGGTTGGCAGCATCGTAAGTATATGTCCAATCTCCGAATTGTGTCATATTGCCGTCTGCATCATACGTGCATTCCGTGTACTGGTTGAGGCAGTTCGCCGTCCAATTAAGCGCGTACCCGAACACCGAAAGGCGCGCGAAACAAATGGTTGCAACAAAGCATGCAAAACTATGGGGCTTGCTAATGTCCATGCGTCCCTCCACGAGCATCAGGATTATTTTCGCAACTGATATTCACAGTTGTCCTGCCATCTGGCGTGAGATATGTGACTCGACAATTGCGGGTAATCGAATTCCCAGTAACAACTTTTCTCGTGCAATGTTCTGCCTTGATAACATGCGCCAGTCCACATTTTCTTACAACAACAATCCCCTTGTCTTTTAGAGGTACGCTTCGCTCGATCGGCAATATTTCGTTATCGTCAGACTGGTGTTCAAGAGACTTCGGATTGAAGTTGGCCGAAATCATCACAGGGAATAGATCATCAAAATCATCAGGGACATCAACAGCAACATTCCACCATGCTACTCCCACATTCGTAGCACACCCATACTGCGTTTCAGCGCCAATCATATTCAGAATACCAGTAATAAAATCCATCGAGTTTGAATACATTTGTGGGTCACACCATTTGTCGCCAACTTTATGCCGCGCATTGTTCTGCTCAATCATACAAAACAAATTACGCCCTCTTGCCGCAACAGCTGAAGACCTAGGCACAAATGGATTCCTCCCCGCTGGGCGCGATCCATTTTTTCCAAAGGCCTTTGCCATTGCGATGCGCGGCCGAAATCTGTATTGTATGATCGAGCAGAATAACGAGCAACACAGCCTAGACGGAAAATGGCGTGACCTGCAAAAGTGTTCAAACTCGGTGGAGTTTATCACTGGAGTCCTAAACATACGCGGAGCCGATGGA
>JAGCXP010000092.1 GCA_017961345.1 Bacteroidales bacterium
GACCATCTGCTCTTCCGGCGTGATATTGGGCATAATGACGTTGGCTCCGGAAAGAAGGCCCTTTTCGCGGCCTCGGGGGTCCAGGACTTCCAGGGCCGTGGCTGCGGCGATGTTGATGTCCGGCATCAGCAGACGCAGCAGCGCAATCATCTTGAGCCCGAGGGCGAAACGCCGTTCGGCGGAAGGGAAAGATGCTCCAGAGAGCGTCAGAGGTGTCTCCGGATGGGGATTGTAAGGCCCCATACCCACCATTGGCGCATCGAACTTCTTGTAGAACAGGAGGTCGTCCGCCATATCCTCCGCCGTCTGGAAAGGCATCCCGATCATCGCACCCGTTCCGGCCTGATAGCCTATCTCCTTGAGGTAGTAAAGCGCCCGCAACCGGCGGTCGTAGGAATGCAGCGGGTCGTCCGGATGGATCTTGTGGTAGAGGTCGGGATTGGACGATTCGATGCGCAGCAGATATCGATGAGCGCCAGCATCGAACCATTCCTCATAGACCTCGCGGGACTGTTCACCCAGGGAAAGGGTAACCCCAAGGGGTGGGTCATCACCCGTGTCAATGGACTTAATCTCCTTCAACAAACGCGTAATCATACGAATGAACGCCGCATCGGTGCGCTCGCCGCCCTGAATGACCACGGACCCGAAGCGCCGGCGGGCGGCGACCCGCGCAGTTGTAAGCACTTCTTCCTCAGAGAGTTCGTAGCGCTGGCAGCGGATGTCGCGGCGGATGCCGCAATAGAGGCAGTTTTTGACGCAAATGTTGGAAATCTCGATGAGCCCCCGCAGATAGACCTCCGGGCCGATGGTATCGACCTTGACACGATTCGCCTCCTCGCGAAGCGCCGCCTCAAAAGCGACGTCCTCGCAGGCTATGGCAGCAGCCAAGCCCTCCCGGTCCAGCGTAATCTCCGACAGATTCATCGTTTATCGTCGGGATTTACCTTTTCAGCGGTGTATCCCAGTTTTTCAATGGCCTTCTGAAGGGTGGCCTCATCGGTCTTGGCAGGATCGTATGTAATGGTGACGATTTTCTCGTCCAAGGAGACCTTCAGGTCTTCTACGCCTTTGACGAAAGAGACGTTGTCCGTTATTTTCGCGACGCAATTCTTGCAGTGCATGCTCACATTGTAAGTGACCGTTTTCTTTTCCTTCTTGGCCTTCTTGTCTTGAAGCGCAGAGACCGTACCGATGTTACCGGCAATGGCTATCGGAGAGGCCAGCAACAAAGCGGCAAGGATGAAGATAAAGATTTGTTTCATAAGTATTTAAAATAATTATTTCCAAATGGTTATGCGGAAGCCAGCGTAGATTTTAATACCCATCAGCGGACCCCAGACGGATGCGGCATCAAAAGTCGTGCTGTAAGGGTCGGCCGCACCGATGATGGGCAGGGGCTGGGTATAGTTCGTCAGGTTCTCCCCGCCGACGTAGATATCGAATCCCTTGAACCGGCGGGTAACCTGGGCATAGAGCAACGGGTAGATGGCCGTACTGCCTTCCGGATACAGAAGGCCGCCGGTCTCATCCGTAAGCGTCCGCATAAAATCATAGACGCGGGCTGGTCCGTTTAAGGAAGCCGTGAAATCAAAGATCCATTTGCTCAGACGCGTCTTGTATTGGGCATTGAAGACAGCCTTGAAGCGACTGGTGAGGGCAATCTCGCGTACCTGCCCGGAGGGCTGCCAGGCACAGGCATCCGTATAGCGTCCGGTAAGGGTAAAACTCAAACGTTCCACTGGCTCCGTCGAGAAGTCCGCCTGGAAAGTGTTGGACCAGGATTCGTGGCCGCCCAGCAAATAGAAACGGATGTCGGTGGCACTTTCACGGTCCAGGAGAAGCTGTTGCGTAAACTGTGTACGGAAGAAGTCCAGGCTCAGGTATGTCGTTTCCGAGAAATGGAGCGTGGCGTTGCCGCCGAACGTCCAGGAGTCTTCCATCGGCCGGGATGTCAAATCCCCAGAAATGGCTTTCCCCGTAGACAGGATGCCGATATGGTCCGACACCGGGTTGGCTCTCCGGATACCACGGCCACCGTTGGCCCGAAGAACCAGCACCTCAAAGGGCTGATACTTGAGTGTCAGGCGTGGAACGGGGAGAAACTCTCCGCTGAAATAACCCGCCAAACCCGCAATGACGGATAACTTCTCTCCATCCTTGAAAGTGTATTCAACATAGGGAGACCATTGGCGACACTCCGTCAGGATACCACTTAAATGTTGCCCGCCTGCAACGACGTCTTCAGTCCACCTGTCGAAGGTAGCGTTGACGCCGGTGGTCAAATCGTGATGCTCATTGAACTGATTTCGATAGATCAGGTTCAAAAAAGCACTATGCTGCAAGGCATTATAGGCATTGACACCAAACCCCGCATCCATCTTCTGAAGCGTGTAATCCCCTACCAGGGCAATGCTGGCGGAGCCGTCTTCTCGTAGGGATCTGGCGACTTTGACATAACCGTTCAGCGATGAATTGAGGACGTCGGATTTCCAGGGGCCGTCCATCTGACCGCCTTTCCGGGTGTCCCGGATGGCCCTGACACCCCAGCGGACTTGCCAGTCCGACGTATAATAGAGCCAGCGATTCGCCAGGTTAAACTGCAGCAGGGCGGGTTCGTCTACGAAGCCGTCTCCGTTCATGTCGTGGGTTTTCCAATTACCGTCGATATGTCCCAACAGGATGGTGTAGAACCTGTCCGACAATTGGAGAGAAGAAAGTATGTTGAGATCGGCCTTGTTATCCGTCATCACGGATCCGTTCACGAAAAGCGGTTTCTCGTCTGTGGGTTTGCGATGTTCGAGGTTGATTTGCCCTGTGATGGACTCAACTCCGTTGATGACGGACGGAGAACCTTTGGCTATCTGGATGCTCTCCAGCCAGGAACCAGGAATGTAAGAAAGACCGAATGGGGATGAGAGGCCGCGCATCACGGGCCGGTTTTCGTCAAGCATTTGCGTGTAAACGCCGGACAGACCCAGAAGACGGATCTGACGGGCACCGGTTGTAGCATCGGAATAGCCGACCGTTACGCTGGCGGAGTTCTCGAAACTCTCGGCCAGGTTGCAACAGGCCATTTTCATCAATCCCGCCGATGAAATGACCTCGGTACGTAATTCCTTCCCCTTCGAAATGAAATTGGCCTGCATCCGGGAAGAAGCTACGGCCGCATCCAACGTATCCACCTGCTGCGCGTAGGCGGCAAATGAAAGGAAAAGAAGGACTATCGGCAGGCGTTTTCTCATTTCAAGGACAAAGATACGTTTTTTCCCCTATAACTCAGTCAAAGCCACCGATGAATGCTTGTATTTGGAGCAGCCCTTCGATGAACGAGAGGTTCGAGATTCGGAGTGCTTGGTCTACTACAGAAAGCACTTGCAATTGCAGGTGCTTTTTTTCTAAATAGCCATTCCATTTTTGCCGATATCGGCAAGAATTATTATATTTGTATCGGCAGAGAAGCATAAATTGCCGATAGAATATGGAATTCATTACCGTCAGTCAATATGCAGAATTGCATAACCTTTCCGAACGCACTGTGCGAAACTTGTGCAGCACA
>JAGCXP010000093.1 GCA_017961345.1 Bacteroidales bacterium
CAGCAGAGCAAATACACCCTCGCAACCGTACCGAAAACGCCCGTAGATGCCGCCACCGGCACGATTGATTACACCACTACGCACCCGACGGAATTCATCACCGCTACGCAAGAGTCCGAATATGACTGGATTTTCGCTGAGCGCTGCGACACCCTCTGGTCGGACAAAAAATCGAAGTTTGACCCCTGTCCTCCCGGCTGGAGAGTCCCTACGGGCCGCCAGGCTGGTAAGACGAACGGCGTCTGGTATACGGCAATGAATACCAGTGAGACCTGGAGCAGAACCAAGGCCGGATCCCATGGCTGCCTCGACGCCAAAGACAAACTTGTCCCCTCTTCGGTCAGTTGCATTCTGCCTACCTCCGGAAGGATTCTTTCGAGTGGCGCCTATGTGCAATGCGGTACCCGGGGATTCTATTGGTCCAATAATCAATACAAGGATCATACGCCCGATTACCTGTTCCTCATCTACAACTCTGGCGACTCCAGCCCCTTCGGCCTTTATCTGACCCATAGGAACTGGTCCGGCAATGAGGAACATCGCGCCAATGCCTTCAGCGTACGTTGTTACAAAATGTAAATCAGTCAAGATGAAGAATCTGCATAAACTGCTTTTCCTGCTGTCCCTCGCCCTCCTCTTTGTCGCCTGCGACAAGGACGGCGATTCCCCTGCCTGGGCTTCTCTTCAGGGGCTCAAAGGGAAATGGGCTCCTGTCTCCTCTTCCTGGACCGCGGACAGATATCTGGAATTCGATAAAGGAAACCTGTCCACCTACGAATTGTACAGCGACCACGTCTTCAAAGACGGCGTCATCTTTAACTGGTGGGGAGACAGCGGTGACCACCCGCTCAGCAGCGTTCCGTATTATATCCAGAACGGCCGTTTATATGCCGGAAGGACCGATTTGGGCACCTGTTCCATCCAGGGCGACTCCCTGAAGATTGGCAATCAGCAATACCTCCGTGTCAAGAATATGGTTCCGGATTGCTATACACGCTTTAACTTCGGGCCGGAAATCGATCCTGTAAAGCCCGTCATCAAGACCGGGAAAGCGGGGAAGACCATCAAGATTCCCTGCACCCTGGAAAAACCGGTGCCCTTCGAATACCCCTTCTACATCATCGCGTTTACCGACCGGGTGGACAAAATCCGGATTTACGACGGTCTCAATCCTGTTATCAGGGACACCCTCTCCCTCCACATCGATGAGAACACGACGGAAAATACCATTCTGGACAGTATTGCAATCGATCACCCGGCTACCGGACTGGTTATCATCAAATTCGTTCAGTATCCCGTCTGGCCCTCTACCATCGAAGTGGAAAACGTTCCTGCGGGAGGCATTGCAATCGGCGCCGAAGGAGACCTGGACTTTTCCATTTTCTATAATATTATAAGTCCGGCGAAAAGCAGCGACAAATGCAGCTACACCTTCAATCCCGATCCGACCGGAAGCTGGGTAAAGGTCAACTCCCAGAGCAACCGTCAAATCAACCTTGCCATTTTCAGGAATGTTGATACGGCGACAAGGGAAACAAACCTGGTGCTTACCTACCCCGACAGCAGGGAGGTTATCATTCCAATCCGCCAGCAGGGACAGTTGAACTAGTTTCATGAAAAAAGAATACTCCGCTCCCCAAATACTCCTGCAGCCTTTCTTTACGCTGCATCACCCGCTCTGTGTCAGCTTTCCCGCAGGCACGGAAGACATCACGTCGACGGGTGGGTACAGTTATGGAGACAGTTATTTTATCAACGACTAGCCTGAGACGAATATGAAACGAATCCTTCTTTTCCATTTTGCTCTCGCGCTTCTTCTGAGCTGCAGCAAAGAAGCACCGATGGGGCGTTCCGACGATACAGATACCCTTGAACCCGGCACCACTTTTTTCGCCGTCATTTCGGAAGATACCAAGACCTCATTTTCGCCCGTCGCCGAGGGTTACAAGATTTTCTGGAGCAGCGGCGACCGCATCAGCATTGGCGGTAAAGAATACCTGTTGAGCAGCGGAGCGGGTACGCAGGAAGGCCGTTTTGGCCCCGTATCCGAAGAGGCCAGCGCTCCCTACAAGGCCATCTACCCCGCCTCCATCCGCGTTTCCGACACCCAGGTTACCCTGCCCGCCACACAGGACTACGTCCAGGGAAGCATCAACGCCTATCCCCTCTATGCCGAAAGCAGCACGACAGACTTAAGTTTCGGTTCGCTCTGCGGCGTCCTGCGCATCACCGTCTCCGGCGTGGGTTTTATCCAAAGCCTCACGCTCAGCGCCGACCAGTCCCTCACCGGTACGGCGGATCTTTCCACCGCCAAGGGTGACAAGTTCCCCCACGCTACGGCCTCCGGCGGAAAGGACACGCTGAACATTCAATTCGCCACTCCTCTTTCCATTTCCTCCGCCAAACAGATTCTCGTCAGCCTTCCCGTAAATGACTACACGGGATTCAAGCTCTGCTTCACCAATACGAAGGGATACACTGCCCGCCGCAGCGCGACCGGGACGATTTCCATCAAGCGGGCCAAGATTTCCGACATGAGATTCGAAAACTTCACCTTCGACCGTTGGAACGACCACCGTTTCGTGGATTTGAATCTTCCCAGCGACCTGCGCTGGGCCGCCTGGAACCTGGGCGCCACGCTTCCGCAGGAAAGGGGCGACTACTATGCCTGGGGTGCCACCGAACCCTACTATACCTCACTCAGTCCCCTTGCATGGAAAAGCGGCAAGGGAAACGGCTATGTCCTTTCCAACGCTCCCTACTACAACGGCTTCACTTATACCAAATACACCGTGCAGGGGGCGGTCTTGGAATCATCTGATGACGCCGCCATTGCCGCCTGGGGCGAAAAGTTCCGTCTTCCTACGGAAAGCGAATGGCGGGAACTCATCGGCAACTGTTACTGGCAGTATGCTGACAGTTACCGTTCCACGGGCATCAGCGGCTTTATCGTTTTCAAGGCGAAAGCCGGGGCGGACAAGGGATACCGTCAATGGACATCCGGCGGAGCAGCCCCGTCCGCGCTAAGTTATGACGCGGGCCTCGACGCGAACATCTTCCTGCCTGTCGCCGGATATTTTGACGGAAAAACGCTGACCGACCAGTCAACGAGCGCCTATTACTTCACCGCCAGCGTCAGCGACCCGAAGTGGAAAGACGCTGACCTTCTCACCTCGAATGCCTGCGTCCTCTATTTCAACCCGAACGACCTCAGCAACCGCTTTGAAAAAGGCTGTTACGAGCGCTTCTACGGCTTTTCTTTGCGTCCTGTGATTGAAAAATCAGCCGACGAATCAAAATAGTTGCATTTTTTCTAAGATTTTTTTATATTTGTACGAATTTGCATAAAGTGCGTACAAGTATATGCTGACCACCATCGAAAACCTCGCCAGAGCCTTCGCGGAAGACAACTGTAGCGATGCCATCTACCCGGCACACCTTTTCAAGGCCGTTCTGCATAAGAACGCCGGTTTGGTAGACTTCATCGAGAAGACCCTTGACAAGGACTATTACTACCTGCAGGACTGGGCGGACGTCCAGATGCAGCTCGCCCCCAAGTCCGTGCGGCCGATGAAAGGGCTCTCGCTCTCCAGCGAATCGATTGCCGTCGATGACGAGGCCGACAACTATCGTCTCAAATTTGGTCTGGAAGATATCGATGCCGTCTGCATGCTCGCCGCACTGGTAACGCCGGGCGTAGGTTTCTCCTTCGACCAGCTCAAGACCCTTCCCCTCTCGGCCGCCGAAATCTGCGCCAAGATGGGCACCTCCGAAGCCGCCGCGACGCCCGCATACGAAGCCTCCCGCAGCGCCGCTTCTTCCGCCCCCTCCGATAACTTCCTCTTTGACAAGACCGCCCAGGCCGCACGCGGCGAACTGCCCACGGTCATCGGCTTTGAAAAGGAGACCGACATTATCTGCGAGATTCTGGGCCGCAAATACAAGGCGAACCTGCTCATTACCGGCGAGGCCGGCGTGGGCAAGACGAGCCTGCTGAACGCTTTCTTCCAGCGTCTTGCCGCCGGGAAGGTTCCTCCCTTCCTCCAGGGATCCAAAGCCCTCCAGCTGGACATCGCCTCCCTTGGCGCCCAGTCCTCCTACAAGGGCGAAGTGGAAGACCGCTTCAAGAAGATTCTCGACCAGGTATCCGCCCCTGGCACTATCCTCGTCATCGAAGCCATTGACAAACTCTTCGACAAGCAGGGCAGCCTCCACGGCGCCGCCGAGCTGCTCAAACAAGAGTTGTCCAAGGGGGGCTTCCCCCTGCTGTGCACCTCCTCCATTGAAGGTTTCACCAAGAATCTCGAGACGGACAAGGAGATGACCACCAAACTCGAAAAACTGACCATCGAAGAGCCCGACCGCGACCTCACGATGGAAATTCTCAAAGGCGCCCTGCCCGCTTACGAAGCGTTCCACGGCCTGAAAATCAAGGAAGAAACCATGATCGAGGCCATCCGCCTCGCCACGCGATACCTTACCGAACGCAGTCTCCCCGACTCCGCTTTTGATCTGATTGACCGCGGTTTCTCCCACCTCAAGACCGAAAACGCCCGCGAAGGCGCCACCGTCCGCGAGGAACTCATCGGAGAAGACCTCTGCGCCGTCGTTGCGGCCCGTACGGGCGTGCCGATGGGCAAGGTCCAGACCGGAGAGCGCGAACGGCTGATGGGGGCCGAAGACACCATCAAGCAGCGCGTCGTCGGTCAGGACCATGCCGTCAAGAAAGTCATTGACGCCATCTTCGAATCCCGTTCCGGCCTGAGCAAAAAAGGCCAGCCGATGGGTTCCTTCTTCTTCCTCGGCCCCACGGGTACGGGTAAGACGGAGCTCTCCAAGGCCCTCGCCGCCTTCCTTTTCGGAGACGAGAGTTCCCTGATCCGCTTCGACATGTCCGAGTTCAAGGAAGAGCATTCCGTCGCCCTGCTGTACGGCGCGCCTCCGGGATACGTCGGCTACGAAGAGGGCGGTCTGCTGGTGAACAAAATCCGCCAGAACCCCTACTCCGTCGTGCTCTTCGACGAAATTGAAAAAGCGCACAAATCCGTCTTCGACCTCTTCCTCCAGATTCTGGACGAAGGCAAGTTGCACGACCGTCTCGGCCGCGTGGGCGATTTCTCCAACGCGCTGATTCTCTTTACCTCGAACATCGGCAGCAAATATGTCGTCGATCAGTTTGGCAAGGGCGTGATTCCCTCCAATACGGACCTGATGAACATCATGCAGGACTACTTCCGTCCCGAATTCCTTGGCCGTCTGACGGAAATCGTTCCCTTCTCCCCGATTACCGAGGAGACGGTCACCCGCATCTTCGACATCCATCTCAAGGGTCTGCTGAAGCTCCTCGACGAGCAGGAAATCACCCTTGAAATCGATCCCGAAAGCAAGAAGAAGATTGCGATGATGGGCTTCAATCCCGAATACGGCGCCCGTCCGATTCTGGGCATTATCCGCAAACAGCTTCGCAATCCCCTCTCCAAGATGATTATTTCCGGGGAAATCAAGGCCGGCGACAAGGTCACCCTCGTTTTCGAAAAAGACGAACCTGTATTTAAAGTGAAAAAGAACAAATAAAACCCCATACCACTATGGCAATCAAAGAAAATTTCATCTCGATGGCTCCCGATGAGGAGTCGAGTGCGAAAGTCACTCCCATTGACAGCAACAAAACCCTGATGATCGATCAGTACACCTCCGACGCCGAGCCCGGCAACCCGGAACTGGTGGAGGACATTCAGAACATCAACGACGCCTTCCAGCACTTCAAACCGAAAGTAGAAGTGGACTTCACCGATGAAAACGGCGAGAGCGTCAACGAGACCCTCCACTTTGGCGAAATCCGCGACTTTGAGGCCCAGGGCGGCAAAGGCCGTCTGGTCGAAAACAGCGCCTTCCTCGGCGGCACGAAGAAAAAAATCGACACCAACGCCAAGATTCGCAAGAGCATCGAACAGAGCCGCAAGCTCCGCGACATCCTGAAAGACAACGCTTCCAAGGAAGAACTCAAGGAAATGCTTCAGGCCATGCTTGATGAACTTGAATCCGCTAAATAAGTAAGACTATGGCAGATACCCAGATGCAAAAAAGCACCGAAGCCGCTCAGCAGGCCGGTGCACAACAGGAAGGTCGCAAAGACGTTTCCGAGCTTCTTTCCGCATTCGGAGGATTCAACGCCGTCCGCGGCTTTCTCCCCGATGCAGACAATATGAACCCCGCCCGCAAAGCGGCCAAGAGCGTATTCCTTACCGACAAACGCTTCAAAGACAAACGCGAAGCCCTCGCAGAAGACATCCGGGGCTGGCTCGAACTCCTCAACGAGGACCACGCCACACCCACCGAATATGCAGAATCCTGCAAGGCAAAAGAGGAAAAATACCAGAAGGTGCTTTCCCAGGGTATTACCGATGCCCTCTACGCCACGAAGAACCTCGAGATTGCCTATCGCAACCTCGACAACTTCTTCAAGACCTGCGGAACGGACAAGGTCAAGAACCTGCGCGTCATCAATGTCTACAAGGACGATATCGCCGATGCCGACTCCGGCTTTATCGGCGAGGTGGAGAACCTGCTCCGCAACGGTTTCGACCGTCTCAGCCTCAAGGACTGCTACAGCCTCGTCGTAGTCCCGGGGTGCGTCTTCCAGGACAAGCCGACCCTCCTTCAGTGGGCCAAGGTTGCCTACAAGTACAAAGTGATGCTCATCACCGATCACGCCGACGAGTTCTCCTTCGACGACCTCTATGCCAACACCGAGGGCTACAGGGATTCCGACGCGGAACTGATGAACGTCATCATGACCGCCAACTGGATTGTCGGCCGCGAGAGCGAGAAACTCTCCGAAGACGAGAAGGACAGCCCCGCATTCTATGTCTGTCCCTCCGGTGCCCTTGCCGGCAAGCTCTATGACGAGAGCGCCAATATGGCTCAGGGCGCGGGTGGTAAGAAATACGGTACCCTTGACGGAGTGAAGGGCGTGAAACTCGACCTCCTCAAGTCCGAGATTGCCTCCCTGATGGACAACCAGGTCGTTCCGATGGTCTATTCCGAAGGACGTGTGATGGCGTTCAACAACACCACCCTCTACAACGGCGACCTGACCGCCATGAAGGAATACCCGATCGTCCGCGTGTTCGACTGGGTGAAGAAAGTGCTGATGAACTACGTCCACGAAGTTGCTCTCGAAAACTGGGATCCCTACAACTCCCCGAAGAACCTCAAGGCAAAGATTCAGGCCTTCCTCAACGACTACAAGGGATACGGCAATCTTTTCCAGAACTACGAGATCAAGGAGCCCACGCAAGACCCTGTTACCAAGCGCATTACCTGCGATATCAGCCTCACCCCCTTCTACTCTGCCAAGAACTTTGTCATCAAGGTTTCCGCCGACAAGAAAGAGAAAGGCGCCGAAATGGCATAGCTTTTGCCAACAATTTTATTATTGTTAAACAACCAAATTTTTTACAACCATGGCAAAGACTCCAGTTTCAATTACCATCGATGGTTACAAGGAACGCGAAGTGCTGAAAGTCTCGTATTCTTTCGAGCAGGCAACCGACGTTGAAGGCCAGATGGCGGGTATTCCCCGCGGCGGAAAAATCACGGTTCGCGTGAAAGCGCTGAACGACGGTACCCCCGACCTCCTCGCCTGGATGGTCGAGCGCAACCTCCCCAAGAACGGTGAAATCGCCTTCCTTGAGACCAAGACCGGAAAAAGCATGAAATCCATCAAGTTCACCAACGGATACTGCGTGGATTTCGAAGAGAAATGGGAAGACAAGATGGGCCACTTCGAGGAAATCACCATTTCCTGCCAGAAGATTGAATTCGGCTCCGTCAAGTACGAGAACGATTGGGCGTAACCCGTCGGATGATGTTTAACCCATTAAATTGAAGTTATTATGGCTGAAAATACTACCCCTGTCCAGCTCGCCGTCAAAGATTTTGAAGAGCGCCAAGTCATTATGGTGGACTATCAGTTCAACCAGGCCACCGATCGTGAAGGCCAGATTGCCGGTATTCCCCGCGGCGGAAAAGTGAAAGTCCGCGTAAAAGCGATGAACGACGGAAACAACCAGCTTCTTCAGTGGATGCTGGCCCCCAACGACCCCCGCGACATGAAGATCACCTTCTACAATACCGTTGACGGATCCACGATGAAGGAACTCGAAGGAAACGGCTGCTACTGCGTCAAATACACCGAAGTATGGGAAGACGGCCAGGAGCACTACGAAGAAATCGAGATCGTCTGCCAGGTCCTCAAGAACGGTCCTGTCAAGTTCGAGAATTCCTGGAAATAGTTTTTGAAAAACCTTGACTTCCGGCTCAGGTCTGTGTCCTACTTGGGATTTGGGATTTGAGCCGGGAATCATTTAAAAATGAACCAATATGGCAATGTCCGCTATCCTGCAGTTCGGCGACAACGACGCAGGCGTTTATTCCAGTGAATACCCGGTCATTGAGTGCGATTGCCATTTTTCGCGCCATCACGACTACTACAGTCCCGACTCGGACCCTCGGTGCGAGAAGGTGATGATTATGGTTGTGGCGCCCGGAAAAGAAGACCTGGGCCTCATCGAGTGGTACATTGATAACGCTTGCCTGAGCGGCCGCATCCTCTTCGATATCTCCGATCAGGCTGGAGCGAACGGGAATGACACCCAACGGGAGATTCGTTTCGAAGACGCCCGTTGCTACCTGATTGAGGAAAAGTACGACATCGCGTCCTCCAATCGCCGGTTGCTCCGGATGGAATTCATGGCCGACTGTGTCCAGATTGACTCCAACCGTTTCGATAGATTATACTGATATGGCAGAGCGTATTTCCACCCACTTGAAAGCTGTCCTGATGATGGAAGACCTTTCTTCGGAGCAACTGCAGTTTTCCCAGCAGGACTGCCTTACCATTCAGGATTTCAGCTACCGCTGCAACCGCGGGAAGAACGAAGAAGGCATTGTCGGCGGCCTGACCGGCTCGTCCATGATGCGGATGACCGTCCGTCTTCACGAGCTGTCTGAAAACAAGAAGTTCTACGACTGCCTGCTCAGCCGGGTTCCTTCCCCTTTTACCATCGTATTCAACGCGGATTTTGACGGGAACGGGAAACTCAAGCACTACGAGAACGCCATGACCGTATTCGGCTATGTCGTGGATGTGCAGGAACATTTCGCCACACAACAGCCCGATGGCATCCGTTCCGCGCAGATGAATGTCCAGATAGACATCCAACTCGCGACGATGGTCTTCTACGGCAAAGACAACAACCGCACCCTCGAAATCATCCGTTCCTAAGTGAAAAGACTCGCGCTCCTATGCTTGCTGATAGGCTTTGGACTCGTTCTCCGAGGACAGGGCCGCGCCATCGAGCAATTTGCTTCGGGCAGCAACGACAAGCAGTGGGCCCTCCTTCACATTGACCCGCCCAATGCCATTGTTACCCTTGATTCCGCCGATGTCCATATGACCCGCAACGGAGTCGTACAGGCCTTTCTCCCCCTGGGCAAACACGCTTTCGTCATTGAATCCCCCTATTACCACGCATACGAAGACCAATTTGAACTGACCGATTCCTGTAAGGTAATGCTCGATATCCATCTGGTGCCTGCATTCGGCTATGCGAGCGTACGTACGCCGCTTCGGGGCGGGATGATTTTCATCGACGGGGAGTTTTGCGGAAAAGAGAAAACCCCCCTTTGCAAATTCAGCGAGGGCACCCACCGCATCCGCATTATCCGGGACTCGCTGAAGTTCTATGACGGCGTCTTCCAACTGGAAAGCGGCGGCAAAAAGAATTTGGATGTCTCCGATTTCACCATCACGCCGGCAAGCCGCAGTGAAATGACGGCGACCCGCCTGGCCAAGGCCGGACTCGCGGGAGGTGTAGCAACTGCCGAAGAAGATAAACTCATCGACGAAAACTCCACCAACTGGGGTATGCTCAACCTCCACGCCAATGTGGCGGGAGCGACGGTGCTTGTCAACGGCGTCGAATATGGTCTGACCCCTTGCATCGTCAAGGGGCTGAAACCCTCGGTCAAATATCGCATCACGGTCCGTATGGACGGATGGCGCGAACAGACCCGCATGATCTCCGTAAAAAGCGGAGAAATGCCCGAAATGGAATTTACTTTGAAAAAGAAATAGTATATGGACTACATCTTCAAAGACTGGAAAGATGCACTGGATAAATTCCAGGACTGTGTCGACAAGGATCTCGCCGAAATCCGGAAGGAAAAGGCGCAAATCCGCCAGATGAAGGCGGAAATCTTCGACCGGCTTGAAAAGGGTCAGTACATCTTTGACAAGAGCCGCCTGGTGCTTTCCGCGCCCGAGATCATCATTGGCAACGTGGACAAGGAAGGCGTCCTTAAAACAGGGACGGGCCGAATTGTCCTGCGCGGAAATGCCATCGACCTGGAGGCTTCCGGTGAAGATGGTCGGATTGTCTCGCGAGCGACGACCCTCCGCCAGAGCGCGGTGGATCCCGGTCCGGACGGTATGGATGCCGTGGTGCATCCCTCCTCTTCCGTCTGTACCAAGGGCCGAAGCATCGTGCTCGACAGTGAAAATGCAAAAGGATGTTTCCTCAGCGAAGCGGGCGGCTTCCCCGGCATTCAACTGCGCAGCGACAGCGGCGTGGAGGTGCGTGCCGCCAAGGGCAGCGAGAGTCTGCTCAAAACGATTGATGACAATTCAAAAGCCCTCAAGGACCGGCAGAGCAAGCTCAAGAGCGATCTTTCCAAGAAGAAAAAGACGATGGACGACCTCTTCAAGCAAATGGAAGATACGATGAAGAAGGGCGAGAAACTGGGGACGGGCATACTGGGCGTACGTACCGATGTCATGGATATGATCGAACTCGGACAGGAAGTAGAGAAACTCTCTCCTGCTTTCTATGCCGCCGTCAAGGATTATACCTCCTGCGTGAGCGAACTGGCCGAGGTCAGCCGCCGCATCAAATGCCTCGATGATAAGAAGAAAGACGCGGATGGCAAGAAAGGCGACTACAAGAAAAAGTCCACCGGAAATGCCGTCAACATCAGTGCGGAGAACATCCGTATGAATGTCATCGACGGCGACGGCAACATCCGCGATAATGAAACGGCCGGCGTCGATGTCCGGAGCGTCAACGTCCGCGTCGCTTCCACCAAGGCCGACGGCAGTCTGATTGACAAGGGAAAATTCTCGGTCAATGCGCAGAATTTCCTCTTGAGCACCGCCAGCACGACCATGAAAGACGAAAAGGGCGGAGAGTCCCCTGCCACGGGCGACATCAAGATCCTGACCAAGACGATGGAAATCGAATCCGTCGACTACGATATCAAAGACGGGAAACCCGAGGAGAAAGACATCACCGACAAGAGCGCCATCACCATCCGTACCCAGGCCCTCGATTTCCGGGCCACGGACAAGGACGGGAAGGCGGTCGGTCGCGCTACCGTCAACGCCAAGGCCGTAGAAATCAAGTCGATGAATATTGACAAAGACAGCAAGGACGACAAAGAGCTTGCCCAGGGAAGTTCGATGGTGCTCGTCGCCGAAAAGATGTATGCCGGTGCCTCCGACGACAAGAAGCAGAGCAAGCAATTCCAGCTTTCCTCCGAGAAGGTGGGTGTCTTCGCCAAGACGACGGCGGAATTCCAACAGGACAAAGCCACCGTGCAGCTTGACGGCGGCAACCTCAATGTCGGCGGAAGCAAGACGGCCCTCTTCGGAGAAACCACGGTAAACGGAAAGACGGCCTTCAAAGCCGACGTGACGGCTCCGAAAGCCACCGTTGACAACCTCGAAGCCAAGACTTCCTTCAAGTCAACCAATATCAGCGACGGCATTCCCGTGCCCGGAGCACCCTCCACGGCCTCGCTCAGCACCAAACTCAAAGCGGAAGAGGCGCCTAAGGCGAAATAGCCATGGGAAAATTCGTCACCAACGGAGCCCTGCTCCAATGTTCTTTCGGGGTGGCTCCCTCCCCTTTGACCGTACTGCCCCCCCGGCCGATGGTCCAGAATATGCCGATGGCGAACATCATGGACTTTGCTCCGATGGTCAACATCAAGCCTTTCGGAATGTGCCAGTCCCTCTCCAACCCGACGGTGGCTTCCGCAACGGCGGCGGCCTGCGGTGTACTCACGCCGATGCCCTGCGTTCCTGTCATCACGGGTCCCTGGTTTCCCGGCGGTCAGGAGAAAGTGTGCAATATGCCGGCTTTGCTCGACAATTGCAAATGCATGTGCGCCTGGGGCGGAAACATTTCCATCAATTTTCCCGGCAATGCCGCCATGGCCACAGGAAAATAAATCGCATGCCCGGTCGTTGTGACGGAACTGTCCTTCATACCCGCCCGTAACGTAGCCGACGCCCACATCATGGTTGTCGGCTGCGGTGCTTTAGGAAACGAGGTCATCAAAAACCTCTGCCTGGTGGGCATCGGACATATCACGCTGGTGGATTTTGACCGCGTTGAGAATGACAATCTCTGCAAAAGCATTTTGTTTACCCGCGAAGACGCCCTTCAGGGAAGAAGGAAGGTTGATGCGGCGGCGGATGCCGTACGGCGGCTTTCTCCCGATACGGAGGTGGAATGCTTCTTCGGAGACATTGCCCACGATGTGGGACTGGGGGTGTTCGCCCGAACGAGCGTCGTCATCGGTTGCGTGGACAACCGTTGGGCCCGCTACTGCATCAACCGCAATTGCCTGCGCGTCGGTATCCCCTGGGTGGACGGCGGGCTCGGAGAACTCGAAGGGACAGCCCGCGTCTTTCGCCCGGGCGAGAACTGCTACGCCTGCAACCTGGGTGAACAGGGAAGAAAAGAACTGCAGCAGCGCCTTCCCTGTCCCGGTATCGTCCGCCGAAACCTTAGTGCCGGGAAAGCGCCTACCAGCGTCCTTTCCGCCTCGGTTATTGCCGCCATCCAGGTACAGGAGACGCTCAAACTCCTGTGCCCCCAGGCATTGGAAGAAGGCCGGGTCCGTTCGCTCTGCGGTCATATTTTCCACTACGAAGGAGAACATCTGACGGGGCGCACGGCTGTTCTGAAGGCCTGGGACGAGGATTGTCCCTGCCACGAGCGGTGGATACCCGAGAGGACGCTGCTCCTGGATGCGGATACGACCTTTGTGGAAGAACTCTTGTCCAAGGTCCGGAAAGAAAGCGGGGAAAAGGAAGTCACCCTGCTGCTTCGGGACGACTGCTTTGTGGACTGGGTGGAAGACCGGCACGACGGCAGCCATTATGAACTGATGTGTCCGGGACGAAAGGTAGAGGAAAAATTGGAAGGCATCCCCGCCTTGCGGGGCGTCGATTCCGCCCGCCTGTATCAGCACGAATGGAAAGAAGCCGGGAATTCTTTCCCTTTTCAAAAAATTTCATTAACTTCGCTTGGATTGCCGCAGAATGATTATTTGCGTTTTCGGGGAGAGAAGAAAACATTTTGTTATGCCCTTCAACGCCCTTGACGGAATGTCCGAAACGGCACATACTTTGTAAAGAATTACGACATGAAAGACAGTGTCCTCTTGCTTTTAAATGAAATGCGCGAGAAAATGAGCGCATATGCCGTTCAATACGGTTATTACCTGAACAATCTTTGCGTCAAGGCCGAAGCGGCCGCCCTGCTTCCCGTGGAAGTGAAAGTGCCCGGATCCCCCGCCGTCAATATCGAAGACGTGGCGATGGCCGGACTGCTGGATGATTACAATTACTTCATTTATCCGAAAAACAAAGCGATGATGCCCTTCATTGAAGAAGGCATCAAGAAAGTCCATCCGGAATTCGAACTCTCCCACGGCAAGCTTGAAGATGCGCCCGACGACAACAATGAGCAGATCATTGCGAAGGTGCCCCCCGTGGACGACGACCGCAACAAACAACTGACGGAGGCCGTTAAAAACCTCACCGAGGTATGCAAAACCCAATTGGATACGACCAGCAAACTGTATGGGGCCCGGATTACGACAGCCTTGCTGGGAGAAAGCGGTGACGCCCAGAAGGAGGCGAAAGATGCGATGCAGGAAATCTGCGACTGGCACGACGGCCTTTGCAAGAAATACCAGGAGAACAAGGAAGAAGAAATCAAAGCCGCGCATGAAGCCTGGCAGAACAATGGCGGACAGCAGGAGCAGAAACAAGATGATTCTAAGGACAGCGCGGCCTTCACCATGAAAATGAACTGATTATGGCAGATATTAAAAACGTTTACCGCCTGGAACTGGTCCACAAGGAGAGCAACAAAACGCTCTCGCTCTACCCCGGGCTGCTTGCTTCCGACATTGAGATCAACAGCAAGAAATTCAACCTGAGCCTCAACTCGCTCCATTTCACCAAACGGGTCTATGAGCCTTGCCATGTCAGTGCAGACATCAAAATCGCCATCGGAACCGGATCGTCCGAACTCCCTACCGTGGAGAAAACGGTGGAATATTTCAAGGCATTCAGCAGCGTCAACCTGAAAGTCGGAAAAGTTGAATCCTCCGGTCCGGGCGGACACAAGACCGTCTATAAGGAAGACGTGGGCGTGCTGGGAAAGGGTTATGTCATCATGGACACCAAGCCCGTGTATCGGATGGGGGGTGGCCAGACGGCGATGAGCGTCCTTCTGGATATCTACAGCCCCGATTTTTTCTTTACGCGCAGACAGTACAGCCAGACCTACCTGGGCAAGCGGCTCAGCGATTTGATCGACACGGGCGTAACCGATTTCGGACTGAGCAATGTGCTTAGCGTCTCTCACAACCACCTGAGCTACCTGTCCTATATTGACAAAAGCGACAACAAGACGAAGCGGGAGTTGATCCAGCCCTATCTTGTCCAATACAACGAGTCGTTCTATGAGTTGCTTGCCCGCACCGCCAACCGTTGTGGAGAATGGTTGTACTACGAGGGCGGCAAACTCTTCCTGGGATGGGATTCCAAGTCGACGGATATCAAGACGAAGGACTTGAACAACAGCGACATCCAGAGTGCCACCTTCCGCTCCCGCGGTGATGAACTGGCCTCAGCCAAGAACACCTTCTACGGCCGTAATCCGGCCGCCAGCGATTCGACGAGCCCCTCCTCCTGGAATTATAACATGGAAATGGCTGCCGACGAGTACCTCGCTCCCCTGACCAAGGGTGCCTTTGATGATTCGTCCGGCTGGAGAAACCTCCGGGTCAGCCTTTTCTCCCAGTTCCTCGCCAAGATGTTCAGTTGCGACACCCTCTACAAGGGTATCGTGGACTATCTCTTCATCGTTGCCAAGTCTGAGCTCACCTTCCTGCAGAGAGTGAAGATGAGCAACGACACCAACAACAAAACCTACTTCGAGGGCGATGCCGCCAAGGACACCGAGCTGGAACATTTTGATGACAAGCCGGCCGATGCCAAAACGACGACTCCCTTCAGCACGAATCCCAGTTACAAAAACCGCGAGGACGGATATACGACCGACCTCAACCTCGCCCTCTACAAGAAAGTCCGTGAGCAGCAGCTGGAGCTCAACGCCAAGAGCCTGGATGTGGACTTCGGCGGGAAAATCCGAAACATCGCCGTTGGCGATATCATCAGGGTGGTTTCTGTTTCCAGCGACCTGTATATGGTTACGGAAGTGGTCGGCGCAGATGAGACCGTAGGCGATGCCCGTGCGGAAACAATGTCCATCCGGGCCGTCCCCATCGATAAGGACAAAAAAGCCGTGTTCCCCCCCGCCCGCGAGCAGGACTACGTCCCCCGCGGCGGACAGCAGACCGCCTTTATCACCTCGAGTGAAGACCCCCTCCGTCAGGGCCGTGTGCGCATCCGTTTCGCATGGGAAAAGAGCGACAGCTTAGGTTCCCCCTGGATTCGGATGAGTATGCCTTTTGCCAGCAAGAACGATGCAGGCCTTTTCATCACACCCCAGAAAGGCGACGAAGTGCTGGTGGATTTTGCCGGCGGGAATATGGAGCGGCCGGTCGTGGTCGGTTCGCTTTACAACAGCTCGAACCAGCCTCCTTACGGCCAGCGCATCTACCATTCCGTATTCCGTTCACCGGGCGGACATGCCATCAAGACTGCCGACGGATCGGATATCATGGCATTCGTGGGCGGCATCATTCCCGCGATCGGATTGCTCCGTTCCTTCTGCCCCTATATCAAGTCCTCCCTGTCTGCCGACAGCGATTCGAGAAAATTGCTGGGCGCAATGGAGTTTACGGATGAATACGGCATCTACAACCTGACGTTGAATTCCGCCAAACGGCAGATTTCCATTGAATCTCCCTTCGGAGATGTCAACATCAACGCCTTCACCGGCATCACCATCAACGCCCCCAACGGCGATGTGAAGATTATCGGTAAGAATGTGGAAATCCGGGCCAACAACAACCTCAAACTCGTTTCCGGCCAGAACATCAAGAACAAGACCATTTCCCAGGCCATCCGTAAGGGCGAATTCAGCGCATCGGATTTAGCGGCGGAAGTGGGAAAAGCCTTCTTCGTAGACAACCTCGCCAAGAAAGCCCTGGACTTCAGCCTGCTGCGTACGGTCATCGATTCCTTCCTCAAACCCATCGAGGGTACGCTGAGCATCAAGTCCAACCGCTTCATGAAACTGGAAGCCGGCAACGGAAGCGCCCACATTCCTTCCGATGCCTGCCGCTCCCAGGTTGCGGCCAGCGGAACGGGAGAGAGCTTTGGCAAACTTTTCGGCAAGCGTGAAATCACCCTGCGCAAACTCGGACGCAGCGTCAAATACATCAACGACTACACGGACGCGGTTATCGGAGCCTACAAGACGAAATTCAACGACATCGTCGTTCAGAAAGTTGCGCTCGATGAGCATTTGCAGCAAATTTTCCACAACAATGTTCCGGATGCCGACAAAGTCGAACATATCATCCAACGTGGCCTCGGCGACAATGCCCAGGATTACACCTTTGATGATATGTTCAACGCGGTCGATGAGGACTTACGCGAGGGCATAGATCAGGATGATCTGCGAAATTTCGTCGAAACCGTGAACGGTTTTATGCACGAGGTGATGAAATTCCGGCCGAAAACGCTCTTCAAGCCCTCGACCTTCCGTCCGGACAACGAGAACAATGTCTTCTTGTCGAAAATCGACGGGTTCTATGACGCCATCAACAACGCCGCTCAGTTCCCCTTTATTTCCAACAAGAACGATGAGACCTTCGCCCAGGCGCTCAATATGGCCGATCAAGCGGCAGACACCGCCGCAAGAAAACGCCTGATGCGGCTGCTGACCGTCAAGTTGATTGAAAACGTCAAAGACGACGCGCAACTCACCTATACCGTTCCCGATCCGGATCAGGCCAACCACGGCACGGTCAAGGGCCACCTCGAAAGCGGAGATCAGGATGTCAGCGAGCAGGACTGGGGCAAATTCGTCCGTAGGCTTTCTAAGAGCGAAAATATCACCGACAACGACATCCAGGCCGATGCGTCCAAGAGTGTGCTGGTGAGTGTTCTCGGCGGACTTCCCTTCTTCAAGGCGTCCGACCGCGTCAGTTACCAGCCGGACGGAGGACAAGGTCGTATCCTCCTCTCCGACAACGGACAGGGACGCACCCTGCAGATTGAAAACGGCGCTTTCGTTGAATACGACAACAAGGGGTATGAGCAGGTGCTCAAACAGATCAAGGAAGCCTGCGGCGTACCCGAAGTCGCTCCGGCCGTTCCCGGCGGAGATGGGGTTGGCGAAGAAGGAGACGATGGAGCAGACGGAGGCGACGACGCTGCATAAATCGCGAAAATTTGTTGGAATTTGAAAACTTGTCGGATTTTCTTATTTCAATCAAAAATTTTCATTAACTTTGCTTGAATTACCGCGTAATGACGTTTTCGTTTTTTGCGGGTGAATGGAAGCATAGTTATGAATCTCTCGGACCTTTCAGAAATTAATGCCGGAATGCTGCTCAATCAGCTGTATCCCGACTTAATGGACGAATGGAACGTCCGTTACGCCGGCACCTTCTACCGCAACTACAGCAACGACGCCATCAATATCGACAAAAAGGCCCGGCAGGTCACCCTGGCCCGCGACGGTTTCCTGAAAATGCTGCCACCGGGTTTCCTCTCGGATGAGAATGAACTCAGAAGCGGCTCTTTCAAGGCCCGTTACGCCCAGTTGCGCGAACGGATCATCCTGCTTAAGGAGCAGTTCCTTCCGTTCGACTGCTTCCTTTTCCGCCGCGAACTGCATCTGGAAAAGCAGGTCAACGAGATTCTGGAAAGCAAAGAGGAGTTTATCCTGCGCACCTGGTTCGATATCGATTCCGACAGTCTTCCCGACCCGCTTACCCGGGAACTGGCCCACCTGCTCCCCTATTTCAAGAACCTTCGCGGAAACACCGTCTTTGTCCGCGATTTGTTGGAAAGCCTGCTGGGAATGCCGGTTCGGCTGACCCGTGGCTGTTGGTCTGACACGGATTCCACGCGCGAGCGTATTCCCTGGGTACGCTACGACATTATCCGGGACGGAATGGATGAAGAGACTTATCTTCAGGAAAGTTCCGCCCTCCAGCCCTTTGCCGACTTTGTCCGGGAATGGCTTCTTCCGGCCGAGGCCCGTTGCGAAATTGCCTACAAGTCCTCCGTCTGCGGCGAAGGGCCCCAAGTTTTGAATTATAACAGTACGATTGCCTAATGGATATCAACGCTAAAATCCGTTGGAAAAGCGGAATGTCCCTCACCTCCGAGGCGCTTTCTTCCATCGAAGACCGAATGTTCGAGCGTCGCATAGCGGTTCTCCGGGCCAGTTCCTCCGGCGCCTGGGGCGTGCTTCCCAACTGTAAGCCCGTCTGCTCGGCGATGTTTGTCAAGGGTTCTATCGAAGTGAAGGTTGAAAACTGTGTCGCTCTCCTGCCCTCCGGCAGCCTGCTGAGCGTGGACGAAAAGGCCTCCGCTACGGTCGGCCGGATGGAAGACGGCCTTTGGTATTTCTGCGCCGCCTTTGGCGAAGGCACGGATGCGTTTGAAAAAGAGGGAGTCCCCTACACGCGTCCGAATTATACCTACACCATCGTCAAGAAGGAAGATATCAAGGATATGATGCCCCTGGTGCGCCTGAGCGTGGGCGAAGGAAACGTCAGCATGGACAAAGACTTCATCCTCCCCAGCCTGGCCCTTTCCTCCGACGAGCGCTTTGCGCAGTGGATGGAGAAAATCGCAGCGGAGATTGAGAAAATCGCTACGCATTCCCATCTGGAGGAAGGAGAGAAGAAACGCTGTTTCCTTCACCAGAAGTTCCTTTGCGGCGCCTTTACGACAGATTGCAGTTTGCGGGATTATATGCGTTTCCTTCACGAAACGGTCATGGCGGTCGGCTATTATCTCCTGCCCGAGGTAAAATTGCCCGACAACTACAATGTCTGCGACCCCCAGCTCTACCTGAAGGAATGCTGCGGCTATCTGGAGCAGGCCAACCAGTTTCTGGAGGGCTATACGCCCGTGGATGACAGCATCGACATCGAGGCGCTCAAGGAGCAGATCCGCAGTGAAGTTTACGCGCGCGTAAGCGAGGAAATCAGTGCTCAGACCGAGGCGCGCATCGCCGAGATGAGCGAGAAACTCGACAGCACGCTGCGCGAAAGCCTGCGCGAATTCATTGAGAAGGATTTCCACGACGCGCTCGAGAAACAGCTCTCGGAGAGCCTGTACGAGAAGTTGAACAAAGAGCTCTACGACAAACTCTACCAGGCGCTCTATAATGCGTTGTTTGTCCCCGAAAAGGAAGAAGAAATCTATACCCCTCTTATCTAAGTTATGACCGGTCTCTCCCTTCCCCTTCAAATGCAAAAAGGATATCTTCGCCGCAGCGAACATACCCGGGACGCCGTCGACGATTTCATCCGCCTGCTGATTTCGACGCCCAAGTACAGTTGCACGCCGGATCCGGAATTCGGGTTCGTGCTTAACAACCTGCGCTTTGAAATCCTCAGCGAGAACGAAGGGGTCGTGTACAAGGGAGACGGGGCAGACACTGTCATCAGCGAGATTTACGGCAAGAAGATTTCCGGCTCTTCCTCCAGCCCCGGAACCTTCGCCTATGATTTGAAAGAAGCCATCGACCAGTACGAAAAACGTCTGTACGATGTCAGGGTAACGATGACCTACCTGCGTGAAGAACGCAACATTTACATCAACATCAAAGGGCTTCTCGTCGAAGACGATTCTCCCTACCAGTTGACTACGAAGTTCAGGATTTGGAATTAACGATGAAAGCGACATCCTTTGAAACCCGGCAGAGAGCCGAAGACCTGACCCGCGACGCCATTTCCATCTGGCGGCAGAGCGAACGGGAAGACAAATTGGAAGGAATCGAGAATGATCCCGTCTTCAATCTGCTTCTGACGGCGCTGGCTCACCAATCGAACCAGTTGGACGCCGGAATTGAACACCTCAAAGAAGAAATTTTTGAGGAAATCAGTTCCCTGCTGGTCCCCTATGGTTTCAGCGGAGCCGTACCGGCGACCGCCGCCGTCAGTCTGACTCCGGAAAGCGGGTTACGAAGTGTAACGCTCGACACCAATACGAACTTCAAGCTGGCAGATACTGAATTCTCTTTCCTTCCCCTGCTGAAAAGCGTGGTTCTTGGCGTGGAAGTGAGTACGCCCGTACGCCTGGACGGAAGACGGTGGCAGGTTTCCCTTTCTTTTGCCGGCCCGATCGAGTCGCTGGAAGGATGGACCTTCGCGATCTCGGGGAAGTCGTTCCGCAACCTCAGCGTCAGCCTCGACGGCCACGAAGTGGAACTGATCCGCCCCTGGGATCTGTCCGAGCTGCCGTTCACCGAAGGGTTCAGCCTGGAGGCCAAATTGTACGGACACTCCCCCCTTTACGAGAACTCGATGCTCAGCATGGATCTTTTCACCCGTCAGAACATCTGTCTGATGAGTGTCGGCCGCTGCAACTTTGACAAGCCGCTGAGCGACGTGGATCTTATCTTTGAATTCGAAGGGATTGACGAGGGTTTTTCCCTGTCCAAGACGGATATTATCCCGAACGTCAACATCCTGGTGAACGCCAGCATCGAGCAGGTTGACCTGGACAATGACCACCCTATCTGCCGTATAGAAGAGAACAAGACACTGATTCACCTGCTCCGCCCGAGCAACGACCAAATCTTTGCGGGCAAGCGGGTGTATGTCCGCCGTGCGGGCACAGAACGCTTCAACGAGAACAGCCTGCTAGGACTGTTGAACAACCTGATGAACAAGTTCGACTCCGATTTCTACGCCTTCAAGGAATACGCAAAGAGCGAAATCGACGAGACTTTTTCCAAGTTGAGAATGCTCACCGCCCGGCTGCAGCAACAGCTGCAAAAACAGGATACGCCCTTGCTCAAGGGGACATATATCATCCTCAAAAGCGATGAAAAGGGAAATTTCGGTTCGCTGAACCTGCATTATTTGGCCACGGATGCGGAACATTGCAACGATGCGCTCAAGCAGTCCGCCACCTTCAGTTCCCCGATGCTCGCTCCTGCCAGGCAGATTACCCTGCCTATGCCGGCGTTCAGCCCGATTCACACCCACGAAGCCATGATACAGACGGCCCGTTACCAGATGACGACCAACGGTCGCATCGTAACGCCTTCCGACATCAAGGTGTTTTGCCGGACGTTCCTCCTGCTCCGCTACGGCATCGCCGGGGAGATGGTTCGTTCCATCCGCATCTGTACGAAGACGGACGAAAACGCCCCTGTCGGATATGTCCTCGCCGTAGAGGTCTCCCTGACGGAAAACCCCTTCATCACGCGCAGTTTCGCCGCCCAGCGGGAAGCTGTCGCCACGATGATGGAAAAGATGCTTACGGTACGGTCCTCGGGCCTTTACCCTATTAAACTGACAATCAATATTGCCTGATATGGAAGAACAAGAATTTTTTCTGAACATCATGTACAAGAACGAGCGGGTGAAATTCCGGATTGTGAATCCCTCCGCCCCTCTGACTACGCTGATGCACAACCTCCGCCACGTAACCGGCAAGGATGGAAGGCTGATTTTCGACTTTCCGTCCCTGGATGCGAGCGGAGCCCCTCTCGACTATTTCTTCGGAAAGGAAGACCCGGACATCAAGGAAGTGCGCGTATTGCGTCCCCGCATTGGCCACACCGACCAGACGCTTGCCGACTACAATGTCAATAACGGGGATACGCTCTACGTCATTCCCGATCCTTTTCCGGGTTAGCCGATGACGGGCCGGGACAGAAGGCTGCTCTTCGAGCGGGATGCGCTGCGTAGGAGCCTGGGCGCAAGGACAGACATTGTCTGCCGGGAAGAAAGGCTCAACGAAACAGGAATGCCGACCGCTTACGTGGTGGAGTATCGACTGAAGAGCATCTGCGGCATCCACGAGGACCACAGCCCCGTATTCGCCGACCGCTTTCTGCTTCGCATCGAATTGCCGGAGGGGTATCCCGACATCGATTGCCCGCCCGTTTTCCGTTTTTTGACCCGGGACGAAAACGGAGAGCCGCTCCCCCACCCCTGGCACCCCAACATCCGTTACAGCGGCGATTTCGCCGGAAGGGTGTGCCTCAATGCCCCGGACAGCCACGGAAGCCTCGCCGCCGCCGTGCAAAAAGTGGAGAGTTACCTTCGTTATGAACGTTACCACGCCCTGAACGAAGCGCCCTACCCCGAAGACCAGATGGTCGCCGCCTGGGTCATCCGCGAAGCGGAACCGAATGATTGGATTGTATTTTGATAGAGATATGCGAAAGTTTTTATTCATATGCCTGTTGCTGAGCGCCTTTTCCGTCAAGGGACACGCACAGTTGAGCACGACGGCCAATGTCAGCGGCAAGGAGCCTTTTACGGACAACCTGGAGATGTCCAAAGACATGACGGGTACGGACCTGATTGTCAAAATCAGTTTCAACGAAGGAGCCAATACGCTGACCGTCAGATTGGTATCCTATCGCGGACTGTTCGTCTTCCGGGATGATGTTTACTACGGGAACGTGGTCAGCTGGTGCCACCTGCGCCCCGAGAAATTCCCCTATCAGGTCAGTCACGATCCGAAGGACAGTTACTATGTGACCGATGCCATCCGCAAGGCCATCAAAGGCCCCCTGGGCAAACAGCTTTTCCACCGTTGGGTTCAGTGTGACGGCCTGCAACCGGTCAAGACCGAGTACAAGATGGTCAACGACGTGATTGAACAGACCTTCGACATCCAGGACAAGCGTTCGGTGGTCAGCCTGACCCTGCGCGATATTTTCCTCATGGATCCCGGAAAGCAGGAAGGCAAATACAGCATCGTGTACTGGAAAGACCTCAACAAGAAATACGATGTCGCCATCATGCGCGACGCTTGTTTTGGGAAGGAAGAGGAAATCAATGCTTCCAAACAGGCGCTGGACGGAATCAAGGCGGCCTATGATTCGCTCAAGGTTCGCTATGGAAGCGGGGTCGTTCAAAACCGTGAGAGTTATGCGATCTTTACCGAGCTCAAGAACGGACTGATGGCCCAGTATCAGAAACGCAGTTCGGAAAGCCTTTGCGACTGCATCTACGAAAATACCGAGAATTACAACCTTTATGTGGACTCGCTGTCCCGCCTTCAGGTCAAGATGCCCGAAGCGGCGCGTCAGGTGGTCGTCCGGGGCGTCAACGCCCAGTCTCTGCTTTCCATAGCACAGAAAATCGACATCTCGGTATCCCGCTGGCTGGCCAGCAGCAACAGCAAGGAACGGAAGGACATTGAAAAGGAATGCCGACGCCTGATTCGTTCGGGGAATGATGACATCGATTCGAAAGGAGTCTATACCCAGGAACAAAAAGATGCCAGAACGGCCTTCAAACAGGCTGAAGCCTATTTCAACAAAACCTGCGGACAATGAAACGACTCCTTCTGACCGCCCTTTCCCTGTTGGCGTTTCTCACTGCCTTCTCGCAGCGTCCCGGTGAAATCGAGAGCGTTGCGGACCGTTTCGACGAGTATGACGCTGAACTCAAGAACCTGACCAAAAAAATCGGTCGCGCAAATGACCTCGCCGCACTCGATGATTTCGACAAATCCCTGGCCGATTTGAATACCCGTTGGGACCTCTATTACCAGTCCTCGGCCGCGCTCATTGGCGGCAACAAGACGCTGTTGGATGCCTGCACGCAATTGATGGCAGTCAAGGATGACCTGGGACAGAAAGCGGCCGACAAACGGCTGGCCTTGCAGAGCCAGGCGGACTTTGAGGAAGCCGGACGATTCATGGCCGGCAAGGACAGTCTGTATCGTCGCCTGCTGAAAAGCGCCAAGCGCTATTCTCAAATCCAGATGACGGCCGCTCAGCTCAAGAAAGTCCAAGGGAAAGAGCAACTATTGACCGCCCAGCTGGACCAACGCTACAGCGCCGCACAGGCCGCAAGCGAGAACATCAAATGGAAAACACCCAAGGAGAAGGAAGAAGCTCTCTCCGAACTGGAAGAAAAATACCTGAACCTGAAGAACTATTCCGCACAGATTCAGGAATGCCAGTACAAACCCTTCATTGAACGCATCCGGGACTGGTTGATGTCCTTCGCGGCCGTAGCGGTCATCCTGATGTTTGCCAATATGGTACAGGGCAAGATTCAGGCCGCCAAACAGATGAAAGAAAATATGAAAAAGATGCAGGAACAACTGCATAAGAACGATGATGAAATTCCTTCGATTTAATTCTATGAGAAGAAGCTTTGCGCTGCTGGCCGCCCTTGCGGCCATCGCCGGCTGCAACAATGTTCCGGACGACTTGGACGCCGATGAGGAAAAGCCCAAGGAGGTACCACAGAAAGCCCTTGACATCAAGTCGGTGGTTTTTTCTCCCGATGCCAAGACGATGACTCTTTCCGCTCTGGCAGTCAAGGACCTGGGTGATATTCCCCTGGAGAATCCGGATTCCGTCAGTCTTAGCGTAAAAGAAACTGATGAGTTCGGGAAAGCCATTGCGGCACAGCCGGAGGTTTTCAGCGTGATCCGTACGGGCGCTGATGAAATCACCAAGGCGGGACTGCATATGTCCATCATGGTGGACCTGACCCTTTCCAATCGACTGATTGAGGCCCAAAAATCGGCGGTACGACAGATTCGTTCTGTCTTCGGCGAAGACAATCTGGCGCTGACCTTCCTGACGGGAGACGGCCTCACCAAATCCTCCAGCGTGGCTGACTTCGTGCTGGAAAACGATTTTGTCCGGGATGATGACGGTGGAAATAAAAAACTGCTGCTCAAGGCCATCCTGACCAACCTGACAGTCGCACGCGACAGCGCCGCCACCCAGGCAGGAAGGAAAGATATCGTACTGGCTTTCTCGAACGGGAAAGTGTACAATGGCTCGCGCACCATCGACCCCCAGCATTTCTCCCGCCAGGAAGAGTTGACGAAACTTTGCTCCACCCTTGCCCCCACCACGGCGTTCTACTATGTCAACTTTGCACCGCAGAACGCGCCGGGCGAAGCGGAGTACTTCCTCAAGAGCCTGTGCGAGAGCACCCAGGGCTTCTACCAGGACAGTTTCTCCTGGAACAAGATAGCCGACTACCTCTTCCCCTACTACAACATCAACTACACCGATTTTAAAATCGTCCTGACCAATCCCGACGGCAAACTCTATAACGGGCATCGCCAGCTCAGCCTGGAATTTACCTACAAAGACGAGATGGTCGCGGATGCGCAGGCGGATTACACGCTCGGCACGTTCCACCAGCCGGTGATTGTCAATGGTATCCCCCACGCACAGGTAATCCTGCAGGGCGTCCTGATTACGGCCCTGCTCCTGCTGCTGGTCTTTATCGTCTTCCAGTATATTACGCCGCGGATTTCCTATCTTCTCTTCCGCAAAAAATACGTCCGGGAGTATACCGGCGGCAACATGAGCATCGGCGGTGTGCTGGTCGGAGACGAATGCTACTACTGCAAGGCCCCCTTCGTACAGGGAGAGAAAATCGTGGCCAAGTGCAAACACGTGATGCACTTGCAGTGTTGGGAGGAAAACGGGCATCACTGTCCGGAATTCGGCCGTAACTGCAAGGAGGGTTCCCATTACTACAACCGCTCCAAACCGAGCGACCCCAAGAACGCTTCGTACATCCTGAAATGGATTTTTGCCGGCGTGGTGGCGGGCTTCCTCTCCTGGCTTCTCTTCTCCTCCCTGAGCAACCAGGTGTCGGTCAACTGGCTGATGGCGCTGATGATGAAGATTTATGGCATCAAGGCGGGAAGTCCGGAAGCAACTATTTTCACCGTAAAGTTCTTCGACCACCTCAACCAGTTGCCATCGTTCGGGCTCGGCATGGGCTTCTTTCTGACCCTGTTCCTTTCGATACTGACCATCCATAAGCGCAATTTCAAACGGATGGCCGGAGAAATCTTCCTGCGGGCTATTGGCGGCGCAGTGACGGGCTATATTCTTTTTATGGGTGGCTGCATCCTGTCGCAGATTGCGGACATGAAGGAAAACAACTTCCTGATCGACTGGATTCCCTGGGCACTGACCGGCTTTGCCATCGCATTGATTTCTACCATAGGGACCAATATGCACGTTCGCCGGAAATGGATTCTGGTGAGTATCGCCCTGGGCGTCGTTTCCATGTTTCTCTGGAATATGATCTTTGTCAAAATGGGTACGGATTACCGCACGCTGCTGCTGCTCAGCCATGCGATCTTCTCCGTAGGCCTAGCGCTCAGCGTCGCACAGGACTTCCCCCGTTCGGAACGGTATTTCCTGCATGCGGGAGGCTCCCTGAAAGAGATGGATATCGCCATCTACAAGTGGTTTGAGGCCAACACCAACCGGGTTGTCACCCTGGGTAAGTCCGTGGACTGCGACCTCGTGATGTCCTGGGACGTCAAGGGAGACATCGCCCCGGTGCAGGCCAACCTGAGCAAGGAGGGCGACCGTGTCTATATCACCCCCCTGGAGCCCGGCATCTTCCACAAAGACAAGCCCCTTCCCACCGGCAAGAAAGAGCAGCTGTTCCACGGCAAAAAGATTGTCATCGGAACGACCGAACTCACCTACCTTGAGAAGGATGTGTAAATTATTTGCGTACCATTGCGTATTATGACGAACCTACAGGCAGAAAAAATCACGGAACTCGTTGAGCGGCGGGAAAACGCGGCGCTCGGTGGCGGACTCAAACGCATCGAGGCGCAGCACGCGAAGGGCAAAATGACTGCCCGTGAGCGGCTCGCAGCCCTTCTGGACGAGGGAAGTTTCGAAGAGTATGATATGTTCAAGCAGCACCGCTGCACGAACTTCGGCATGGAGAAGAGCAAGATTGACGGCGACGGCGTGGTGGCCGGCTGTGGCACCATTGACGGACGTCTGGTCTATGTCTATGCCCAGGATTTCACCGTGAGCGGCGGCTCGCTTTCCGAGACGCAGGCCCAGAAAATCTGCAAGGTGCAGGACCTGGCCATGCGTGTGGGAGCGCCCTGCATCGCGCTGAACGACAGCGGCGGCGCCCGGATTCAGGAGGGCGTGTGCGCGCTGGCCGGCTACGGTGAGATTTTCCAACGGAACATTCTCGCTTCGGGCGTCGTACCGCAGATCAGCGGCATTTTCGGTCCCTGTGCCGGCGGTGCGGTGTATTCCCCCGCCCTGACGGACTTCAACATCATGGTGCAGGACAGCTCCTATATGTTTCTCACGGGACCGGCGGTTGTCAAGAGCGTGACGGGCGAAACGGTTTCTCAAGAAGAACTGGGCGGCGCCCGGGTGCATTCCTTCAAAAGCGGCGTGGCCCATTTTGCTGCCGCTTCCGAAGCTGAAGGGTTGGAAACCATCAAACGGCTCCTGTCTTTCCTGCCTTCGAGCAACCGCGAAGCCGCTCCCTTCAAGGAGACCTCCGATCCGGCAGGCCGCATTGACGACAGCCTCAACGAACTCATCCCCGACAATCCCAACAAGGCCTATGACATGTACAAGGTCATCGGGAGCATCGTGGACGACGGAGAGTTTCTGGAAGTGCACCGTAATTGGGCCAAAAACATCATCGTGGGCTTCGCGCATATGAACGGCCGGAGCGTGGGCGTGGTGGCCAACCAGCCTTCCGTACTGGCCGGCGTGTTGGATATCAACGCTTCGCGCAAGGCGGCGCGTTTCGTACGCTTCTGCGATGCGTTCAACATTCCCCTGGTCACCCTGGTGGACGTACCCGGCTTCCTCTGCGGAACGCAGCAGGAGTACGGCGGCATCATCACCAATGGCGCCAAGTTGCTCTACGCCTACGGCGAGGCGACCGTTCCGAAAGTGACCGTCACCCTGAGAAAGAGTTATGGCGGCGCCCATATCGTCATGAGTTGCAAGCAGTTAAGGGGCGACATCAACTACGCCTGGCCTTCGGCGAACATCGCGGTGATGGGAGCGGACGGCGCCGTGGAAATCCTCTATGGAAAGGAACTCAAAGCCGAAACGGATCCCGCGAAACAGTCCGCGCTGCGTCAGGAAAAGAAGGACGAATACGACGCCCTCTTCTGCAATCCCTACAATGCCGCCTCCTATGGCTATATCGACGATGTCATTGAGCCTCGCAACACCCGTTTCCGCGTATGCCGGGCCCTCGAGCAACTCGCGGGAAAGAAACAGGACAACCCCGTCCGCAAACACGATAACCTGCCCTTATGATGAGCCTCATTGCATTGCTGGACGTAGCGCAGAAGTCCGCCGAAATGGCCGAGCGGGATCCCCACGGATGGATTATGACCCTCGTGGCCGTCAGCGTGGTGTTCCTCTCGCTCTTTATCCTGCAATACTGCTACCGTTTCATCGGCTGGCTCAACACGGACAAGGCGAGCAGGAAGATTTCCAGCCATCGGAAAAAGGCCGATCAGAACGAGTCGGAAGTAGCCGCTGCCATCGCGACCGCCCTCTCCCTGGATGAGAACGACGAGGTGCCCGCAGCCATCGCCCTGGCGCTCCACCGCTATTTCAGCGAATGCGCACACGACCGGGAAAGTTACCGGATAACCATTAAAAGAAAATATTGACCGGATTATGAAGACGTATTCATTCAAAATCGGAAACAACCCCTATAAAGTGGACATCGAGTCCGTTGAAAACGGAAAGGCCCACGTTTGCGTCAACGGCGTGAACTATGAAGTGGAACTGGAAAACGCTCCGGCAAACGCGCCCGCTCCGGCAGCCGCCCCGGCTCCCGCTGCGGCTCCTGCCGCTCTCGCCCAGCCTGCTGCCAGCGCCCCCGCAGCCGCCCCTTCTGCCGCTCCCGCCGGTGAGGGAAAGAAAGTGACTTCTCCACTGCCCGGCGTGATCCTCTCGGTCAATGTGGCCGTGGGCGATAAGATTGCCGCCGGAACCAAGGTGGCCGTGCTGGAAGCCATGAAGATGGAAAACGATATCGAGGCCGAATTCGCCGGCACCGTAACGGCCATCCACGTACAGAAAGGCGACAGCGTCCTGGAAGGCGCCGCCATCGTATCCATCGCCTAATTCGGTTCGCAGGACTTGAACTTGTATGGAAACCATCGTTGAGAATCTCGCCCAATTCTGGCAGTACACCGGATTTGCCAACGCTACTTGGCAACATCTGGTGATGATCCTCATTGGACTGACATTCATCGTCCTCGGCATCGTCAAGGAATGGGAGCCGTTGCTGCTGATTCCCATCGGATTCGGTATGATTATCGGCAACATTCCCCTGCTTGAAGGGCTGAAAGTGAGCATCTACGAAGACAATTCCGTGCTCAACATCCTCTACCACGGCGTCAAGAACGGCTGGTACCCGCCGCTTATATTCCTGGGTATCGGTGCGATGACGGACTTTTCCGCCCTGATTTCACAACCGAAACTGATGCTCATCGGGGCCGCCGCACAGATTGGAATTTTCGGTGCCTATGTCCTGGCCCTGGCCGTTGGCTTCCTTCCCAATGAGGCGGGTGCCATCGGTATTATCGGCGGTGCAGACGGCCCTACGGCCATTTTCCTCTCGTCCAGGCTTGCCCCGGAACTGATGGGCGCGATTGCCGTGTCGGCCTATTCTTATATGGCCCTCGTGCCGGTCATCCAGAAGCCCATCATGCTGCTGATGACCACGAAAAAGGAACGGCTGATCCGTATGCCCGCTCCGCGTGTGGTCGGACAACGTGAAAAAATCATCTTCCCCATCGTGGGCTTCATCCTTACGGCCTTTGTCGTTCCCTCCGGCCTTCCCTTGCTGGGTATGCTCTTCTTCGGCAACCTGCTCAAGGAATCCGGCGTGACGCGCCGCCTGGCGGAGACCGCCCGCGGACCGCTGATTGATGTCGTCACGACCCTCATCGGCCTGACGGTGGGCGCATCCACCCAGGCGGATGTCTTCCTTTCCACCAAGTCCATCAAGATTTTCGGACTCGGCCTTCTCTCCTTCATCATTGCCACCCC
>JAGCXP010000094.1 GCA_017961345.1 Bacteroidales bacterium
ATGAAGATGGTCTTGAACACGTCCCAAAGCGGGATGATCAGGGTGGGAACCTCATGCGCGACGGGGGCGAAATGCAGGTAGGCATTGCCCCAGAGCCAGAAATTGAACGGGGTCATCAGGACGGCGAGGGCCGTGGAGATGGCGGTCAGGCTCACCGAAAGCTCGATGTTCGCCGTGGCCAGGGACGACATGAAGTTGGAGATATTGCCGCCCGGACAGGATGCCACGAGGATCATGCCGAGGCCCATCATGGGCGAGATCCACCAGCTCAGGGCAATCGCCAGCAGACAGGTGAAGGCAGGCAGCAGGACCAGCTGGCACAGCATGCCCAACAGGACGGATTTCGGTCTGCGGAACACATCGATGAAAATGCCGGGCTTGATACCCAGGGCGACGCCGAACATGACGAACGAGAGAACGATGTTGATGGTGTTCATTCCACCGGCATTCAGGGTGACCTGGATCTGGTCGAGGGAAGCGGCAGTTTCTGGTGACATCGGTTATGATGGTGTTAGTAATTGGGCAAAGGTAAGCATTTTTTCGAAAAGTTGTAAAACCGGCTTTTTTTGTATCTTTGTATATCTTTGTAAATCAACGGAAAATGCCATGAAAAAAGTTCTCCTCACCCTCGCTTTCCTGTTTTGTATCACGGCTTTGCAGGCCCGCCCGCTGCGCATCGGCGTCGCGGGCGTGACGCACGATCACCTGGGCGGCGTCGTTTCCGCCCTCCAGGGCGGCGACGTGGAGGTGGTGGGCGTCTGGGAAGCCGACCCGCGCTACCTACACGACAATGTCCTCGTCGGCAAAGTCGCTGACAAACTGTTCTACTCCGACCTGGGCAAGATGCTGGACAAGACCAAACCCGAGGCCGTGGTGGCCTACGGATCCATCAAGGAGCACCTGGAGGTGGTGAAGGCCTGCGCCCCGCGGGGTATCCACGTCATGGTGGAAAAGCCTTTGGGCGCCACGCTGCAGGATGCCATGCAGATGGCCTTCCTGGCCCGCCATTACGGTATTCTGCTGCTCACTAACTATGAGACTACCTGGTACGCGAGCAACGCGTATGTGAAGAAGCAGGTGGAGGAAGGGAAACTGGGAAAACTCGTCCGTATCGACGTCTATGACGGCCATGAGGGACCGGCGGAGATCGGCTGCAGCCAGAAGTTCCTGGACTGGCTCACGGATCCGGACCTGAACGGAGGCGGCGCGGTCATCGACTTCGGCTGCTACGGGGCCAACCTGGCCACCTGGCTGCTGGATGGGGAAGTCCCGAAGCAGGTTTTCGCCGTCCTTCGGCAGAATAAACCCTCCGTGTATCCGAAAGTGGACGACGATGCCGAGATCATGCTCTCGTACGGAGATGTGACCGTGAACATCGGTGCATCCTGGTGCTGGCCCACCGGGCGCAAGGACATGTACGTCTATGGCCTCGGCGGCTATCTCTATCAGCGCACGCCGGAGCGGCTCCAGGCCATGTACAAGGCAGAAGCCGTCCCCGAATTCTCAGCCCCCGCCCTCGAGGCCCCGTACGACAACTCCTTCCGCTACCTGAAAGCGGCCGTCCGGGGAGAGATCGAGGTCCATCCCAACGACCTCAGCGCCCTCGAGAACAACATCACCGTCATGCGCATCCTGGACGCCGCCATCACCAGCGCCCGCCATGGCGGGGCGGTGACGCTATAAATACCAACTTCTTGGGATTGTCCGAAGCCCGAAACCGCCGTACCTTTGTACTCGGTTACAAGCCAAGATAGTTAGATTTTATAGTGTTCCTTTTATTGTTGTACGGACTCTCCTCCCTTGCGAAAGGCAGGAGAGTCCAGCGTTTTTTCCATCCGGTAACAGGTGAAGGTGTCGCCGACGAGTTGTGGGAGTAGTCGGGTAGATAGCCGAGTTTTTCGTAGAAGGGGACTTTGTTTTCGCGGCTTTCAACGACGGCGGTTCGGAAGCCAAGCTCCCGGGCCCATGCTTCCGCTTCCTGCACGACAAGGGTACCCAGGCCCTGGTGCCGGTATTCTGGCAGCACGACAATCCGGCCCAGGACGACGTGCTCCTGGTCGAGGGCATAGAGCCGGCAGGTGGCCACGGGGAGGAAATCATCGACCACGACGATATACTTGGTGTCGGGGGTGTCGTGCTCGTCGAACTCCACCTCCAGCGGAATCTTGTGTTTCCGGGCCATGGCCTGGATGCGGACGTAGTACGCACCGGCCTGCCCGGCGGTTTTCGTTGCTCGGATGATTTGCATGGTACAAAGATACATTATTCCGCAAGAAATGCATATCTTTGGGACCATGAAACGTATTATCACTGTTATACTTGCATTGGCGATGGCTATGAGTTGCGGAAACAACCGGAAGGCGTCCGGAGACGCCCTGGCAGCGAAGGCGTGGCAGGAGATCGCGCCCACGGAAGTCGACCTGAACCCTGTCCAGATGATCGACAGGGACTGGCTGGAAGTGTCGGCGGGAATGGAAGGGAACATGAACCTGATGACGATTTCTTGGGGCACGATCGGCGAGCTTTGGGGCAAGCCGGTCTTCACGGTGTTCGTATCCACGAGCCGGTACACGCACAAGTTCATGGAGGAGAACGACTACTTCACTGTCACGCACTTCCCGGAGTCGATGCGGGACAAACTCTCATACCTGGGCCGTGCCTCGGGCAGGGACGAGGACAAGGTCGCCGGCGCCGGCCTCACCGTCGAGTTCACCGACCTGGGCAATCCCATCTACGCCGAAGCCGACCTGGCCATCGAGTGCAAGAAGCTTTATGGCCAGCAGTTCGACGCCTCCCTCATGCCCGAGGAGCAACGCCAATGGTACGAGCGCTCCGGCCTGGGCATCCACTACATGTACATCGGCGAGATCGTGCATGTGTGGAAGAAGTAGGGAATCTTTCAATCTGTGTCGTGGTTTGGCACAAGCGGGGCGTATCTTTGCCGAAAATCAGATCAGATCGTTATGGCAATGAGTATCGAGGAAACCCTGCGGATTGCCCTGGAAGCGCACAAGGGGCAGAAGGACCTGGACGGAAAGCCGGTCATTTTACATATCATGGCGGTCGGGGCCGCCGGCAAGAATGAGATCGAGCAGAAGGTGGGCATCCTGCACGACATCATCGAGGATACCGAGATCACGAGAGACGACCTTCGCAAGAGCGGTGTCGATGAGGAAGTCCTGGACGCCGTAGACCTGTTGACCCACAGGGACAAAGACACCTACGAAGAGTACATCCGGCATCTGGTGGAATCCGGCAACCTGACGGCCATGATGGTCAAGCTTCACGACCTGGATCACAACCAGGAGCGCGCCTCCCGCACCCTCATGGGCATGGAAAAGTCACGTATCAATGATCAGGAGCGTCGCGCCATGATCCTGGACATCGTCAAAATGCACACCTGGGCCAGCAACTACATCGTAGGAGCGCTCCGACGGGCGCAGTGATTCTATATCTTTGCTACGTCTTTAAGGGCCTGTCTTAAGGCAGGATCACATGCGTAAATATACAGACCTTTTACTCCACGGGTCAGCAGGACTTTGACTTCGTTGCGGAGAAAGATTTCTCCGAATTGAGCTTTAGATCCATCGGCTAACGTCCTGTTTCTTGTAGCTTTACCGTTCTTACTGTTTTCGGGACAAAAGACGACATGTCCATCCCTGAATTGGACAGAAGGCCCAAGAATGACTCCGACATAGGACAGGTCGAATCCTTGAATGGTAAAAGTCGAGCCTACTTCATCGATTGTCTGATACTGTTCGGCCCAGGCGAGAGAACTGATCCGTCTTTTCTCTTTTCGAGTCATATGACGTTCGATTTCATAGTTCCACGGCAGGCTCCAACCATCAATATGGACCTTCCAAAAACCACCGTCAGAGGGTGTCGATTTTTCATTGTATTCCCAGTCGTATGTGGCAACTATTCTTGATAATTTGCTGTCTTCTTTTGATGAGAGTTTGGTAATTGCCTGATGAAGCTTTTTGGGTGAGTCAAAGGATTTGACTTCGTACTTGTCGTCGGGGAGGAATTCACAAACCTTTTTGTTCAGCACGAAGTCGTTAATCCACGCCATCGTGGATGGAGAGCATTCCATTCGCAACTGACTGCTCAGTTTGATATAGTTACCCTGTCGGATGGATAATTGTTTAAACTTTTCGAGAATGGTGGGCTCCCAATACTCTTCAGTAGTCAGGACCTGATATTCGTCAAACATGATAACCGTGACACGGGCCCGATCAATGATATCTGCTAATTGATTTGCCGCTTCAGTGGAATAAGCTTGTTTATTCTGCGTCCAGAGTAGATGCCCTTCATCGATAAATGCAACATCCACTTTGTTATCCTTACTGTGTCGGTTAATAAAGGCTGTCGGCTTACTGACCGTATTTTCTCCGAGGTTCAATCTCTTAGCCATCTGCTCATATACGTGAACCTGCTGGTCATGGTTGACCATCAAATGGCACTTCATTTTGGGGAATTGAGGTTGACCGGGCGGGGACACTTCTTCTCCTCTTGTTATCAATTCGTAAAATGTCGAGGTTGTCAATACCGTTTTTCCGGTACCGGCCTCGCCTTGAACGAAGATCAATTGCCCCTCTTCTCCTCTCTCAAATGCTTCACAGACTTTCTGGATGATCAGTTCCTTCGCCTGAATCTGTTCTGGTTTGAGTTTTTTTAAAGGAGATGCTTTAAAAATGGCGGAATCCTTGATTCTGGCTTCAGAGAGAAACAGTTTCGGGTTAATTCTTCTTAATCCTGCCCATATCCTGCTGAAAACCTTATCAAATTCATCCGAAGGATAATACTCACCCTGTGGATTACCTCTGCCATTAAGGGAATTGAGAACGCTATCCTCCATGGAGGAAACATATTCAATCAGTCGGTTCTCGACATCAAGGGTAAAAGACTTATTAAAGTGTTTACATCCGATTACGACGATGTATGGGATAGTATTGTTGTTCTTGATATTAACAAGACTATACTGCCAGGCGTCTTTTTCTGAATTCGCTTTTTTGCCAGTATCATGATGTTGGTTTGTTCTTCCTATCAAGTCGTTGCTCTCGCCAACATAAACATCATATTTGGTTAAAACCTTATTCAACCCTGTCTTTACCTCGACATAGGGAATCGATAAGGATGGCCAGTAATGAATGTATACAATGGGGTAGTTTAAAAAAGTCTCAGGATTCTTTATCCGGGGATCAGTAAGAATCCTGTTTCGGAAATCCTGAAGAAAGCCAGTGTCTTCAGCGGTAGTGAAGAAAACGGGGGATGGTACCATCGGCCTTAGATTTCATTATACTTTTTAGCTGAACCTTTGGCTTTCTCAACAGGATACTTTTCGGCATTCTTCCGAATCTTCTCCAGCATGATTTCCTTGATATTCAAGCCATATTTGTCAGCCATTTGGAAGGCATAGTTCAGGACATCGGCCAATTCCTCACGAATCTTCTCCACTTTGGCATCTTCGGGAGACCTCCAAAGGAAGGCTTCCAATAACTCACCTGCTTCAATGGAAATGGCCACGGCGAGGTCTTTCCCATTATGGAACTGATCCCAGTCCCGCTCCTGGTTGAACTTGCGGAGTTCTGTCTGGATGATTTCTATATCGGTCATTATTTATGGGCTGATTAATAGACAAATATAAGAAATCCATCGTGTTTGGACAAGAAAAAGGGCTGAAAGCGTCATGGAACTGGCGCCCCCTTATCTCAACACTTCAGAGCTTCTTCTTGGGTGACAACCTCGTTCCGCTTGAACTCCTTTCCGTGGAACCTTGCATGGAACACTATTAGTTTTTACTTTTGTGAAAACGAGTTGTGCCATGGAGATTCCGAGGGGTAATAGCCGGGAAGACATCAAAACCCGGAAGCAAATCATCAAAGACTTTTACGCAAAATGGATTGCTCAGCATCCGGAAAAGAAGGTGTGGAATAAGTCGCTGAAGGCGTATATTCATGTAAAGTACCAATCGATTAATGAGACGGCAGGCCATGCTGCTTTATCGTTTGACTCGACGATGGGTGTCATGTTTCTGACAGATATCCTTGAGAATGCATCGGTCGCTGAAAAGTGGCCGGTAAAGCATAACAATCAGAATCAGAAACCATACTCGAAAATGATTCTTCTGAGAAGGAAACAATACCGATTGATCGTTGGTCTGCAAAAGACAACGGGTGAATATGTGCAGTACTACGTGGGAAGCCAATAAAAAACAAAAGCCGTCAGGTAACGGCTTTCAGAGTGGGGCTCGGATCAAGTTATCTTGAAAGGGTTGTCATCCCTTACACGAATTCCCCTTCGACGAATCCTGCTGCAAAGATAACGATTCTTCGGAAAACCACAATACAAGGTGGCGGTTTTTGCTATCGTCCATTCGGTTCCGGTTCGTCGATTTCCTCGAACCGCTTGATCTCTTTTCCGTCGCGGGTGATGGTTTCGAAGAACATCGAGGCGGGGCGGACCCACAGGTCGCCGTCGCCATATAGGGCTTGGTATACCACCATCGGCTCGAGAGTTTCGCTGTCCTTGGCGAGGCCGATGAACTTGTAGAGGCCGCCTTTGAAGTGTCTGTAGTACTTTGCCATGGACACAAAGGTAACGATTCTTGCGGGTGTGGGCAAGAATTCATATATTTGTTGGACGTAAAACTCTCACCATCATGGCACAATACCCTTGCGAGAACTGTAAGCTGCGGGCATATTACGACAAGGCCCCCAAATCATTCCTGGGCCGTTTCTGGCGGTGGCATATCAATTTCTGCCCGGGCTTCAAGGCCTATTTCACGCATCAGGACGAAGAGACCAAGGCAGTTTTGCGTGAACGGTATCAGTTCGAGAAGTATAAATGAGAACCTACAACGAGATTCCCCGTCCCGATAGCACGCCGGACTTGATCACTTCGCTCAAGGCCGATGAGGTATTTGTCTTCGGGTCGAACCTGGCGGGAATGCACGGGGGAGGGGCAGCCTATGCGGCGTTCAGGAAGTTCGGGGCCGTATGGGGATGCGGTGTCGGCCATCGGGGGCAGTCCTATGCCATTCCGACCATGCAGGGTGGGGTAGAGACGATCAAACCTTATGTAGACGGGTTCATCGACTATGCCGTTACTCACCCCGAGTTCTTTTTCTATGTGACCCGCATCGGCTGCGGGATCGCCGGTTTTCGTGACGAGGAGATCGCCCCGCTGTTCGCGGCTGCCCGGAGAGTCGAAAACATTTGTCTGCCAGCGAGTTTCATGTAGTTCCGGCAGTTTTTCCTATCTTTGCTGACGCTTTTTTGACCATACCATGACCTGGATTGATCCCGCATACCTTCGTCCGCGGCTGCTGAGGCGGCCCGAAGAGAGCCATAAGGGTGATTATGGGCACCTGCTGATCGTGGCGGGGTGCCAGACGATGCCCGGGGCGGCGGTGCTGGCAACGGCAGCGGCCGTGCGGTCCGGGTGCGGCCTTGTGACGCTGCATTCGACGTCGCGCGCGCTGCAAGCCGTGGTAGGCCGATGCCCGTCGGCGATGCTGTCCGAGGAGCCGGGAGAGGCGTTCAGCCGCATTCCCGTGCCCATGGACCGGTATTCCGCCATTGCAGTCGGGCCGGGACTCGGACGCCGTCCGGAGACGGAGGACGCGCTGCTGATGCTACTGAATGTGGCGAAAAGCCGGCGTATGCCGGTGGTCATCGATGCCGATGCCTTGAACATCCTTTCCGAAGTGCCTGATTGGCAGGATTGCCTGCCCATGGGCGCCGTCCTTACGCCGCATCTCGGTGAGTTGAGGCGCCTGCTGCCCGGGGAGGATGGCGAGTTGGAAAGCCGCGTGCAGGCGCTCTGTGCCGACGCCGGTTGCACGCTCGTAATGAAAGGTTTCCATACGAAAATCTTCACCCCCGACGGGAACTGCCTGGTCAATACAACCGGCAATCCCGGCCTGGCGAAAGGAGGCTGTGGCGACGTCTTGACGGGGCTCCTGGGCGGGCTCCTCGCGCGCGGCTACGCATCTGCCGATGCCGCCGCGCTCGCCGTATGGCTCCACGGCCGTGCCGGCGACCTCCTCACCGAAGAGCGTACGGCGGAGGCGTACGCCAGCATGGACCTGGTCGATTATCTATACCGGGGTTTCCGGGAACTGTACTACGAGGATTGAGCATGGCGGAGGGAGGCAGCAAAGTCCGGTATCATCTGCTCGCATTGGCCGTCGTGGGCGTTTGGGGCGTGACCTTCGTGTGCACGAAGGTGCTCATCTCCGCGGGCCTGCATCCGGTGAACATTTTCTGGATCCGCTTCATTCTGGCCTATGCCGGCATCTGGGCATACATCCTCCTCACCGGGAAGGACAAGAAGTTATGGTACGGCTGGAAAGAGGAAGCGGTTTTCCTGCTCCTAGGCATCACGGGCGGCTCTTTTTACTTCCTCACGGAGAATATGGCATTGGCCTATACCCAGGCCAGCAACGTCGCTTTCCTGGTCTGTTCCGCGCCCCTGTTCACGGCTATCCTTACCTTACTGTACAGGCGCTTTGGAAAAGGCCGGTTCGCTGAGGCGCTGGAGAAGGTCCGTCTGGGCTGGCCGCTCATCGGCGGTACGGTCCTGGCACTCACCGGCATGGCGCTTGTCGCCTTCGAAGGCTCGCGCCTGCGGGTCTCGCCCAAGGGAGACCTTCTAGCCATCGGCGCGGCAGTCTGCTGGGCAATTTATAGCCTGTTCATGGGGGAAATGACCCGTGTATACGGGACAGTCACGGCCACCCGGAAAGTCTTCTTTTACGGCCTGCTGACCATCCTTCCTTTCCTGGGCGGACAAAGCCGGGGCTTTTCGCTCGAGTTGCTGACGCCTGTCACCGTCTGGGGGAACCTTCTGTTCCTGGGCCTGGTGGCCTCCCTGGCCTGCTTCATCGCCTGGAACCTGGTCATCGACAAACTGGGAAACGTATCCTCCACCAATTACGTCTATCTCAATCCCGTCTTCACCCTGATTACCGCTACGATCCTCCTGGGTGAGCGGATGACGCTTCTCTCCGGCCTCGGCTGCGCCGCCATCCTCGCCGGCGTCATCTGGGCGGGAAGCGCCAAACCGAAAGCCAGTTAGCCGCTATCGGACCTCCTTCCCGAACGGGAAGATGGAATTCAAGGCCATCCGGAAGTGCAGGATTCCAAAGGGGATTCCTACGATAGTGATGCAGAAGATGAGCCCGCAGATCAGGTGGATGATGGCGATCTCCCACCAACCCAG
>JAGCXP010000095.1 GCA_017961345.1 Bacteroidales bacterium
ATGATCGGCGACCTCCTCGAGGCCCAGACCGAACTGGAAGACTTCTACGCGGCCGATCAACCGGAGGTGGAGAAGCAGGTGACGAACCTCACCCACCAGGAGCGCGTGGCCTTCCTCACCGCCAAGACGGAGGCTTACACGACCAAGATGATGGAACGCTGGGACAAACTCGCCAAACTCCTCATCGTCAAGCACAACGACCAGGTCATGCAGCCCTCCGAGAACGGCGTCCTCGTGGCCGGCCGGCGCACTTCCCCGGCGTACGCCCCCGCATTCGTGGATGCGGTGAAGGCGCAGACGGGAGAGAGGTATGTGAGGCCGTAGGGCCTCACGGGCGACCGATTGAACCAGTTGATGGATGCGAAAAGAAGACGTATCAGACCCAGAAGCCAGTAAAACTATACGTCTGGAACGATCCTTCGAAATACACAAAGCAGGATATCCCGCGTGGTCATGACTGTGTCCGCCGCAAAGAGATGGCAGGGTTTGGATTCAACCAGTTCCAGAACCGAAGAACGACTATGAAGACCTGATACCGGTCGCCGGAATCGATCTTCTTAGTCTCCCACTGACGATTAACCCGTAGGTCCTAACGATGGACCTACGGGTTATTTTTCCCCGGTTTCTCGTGCCCGTTGGTCCGTCGACAGGACCTACGGGCCGGTTGCCTCGCTGCGGCGAGGCTGCCAAACAAAGGTTTCAGATTATCACAAAGGGGCATTTATGCCATATTTATTCATTTTTAAGTTCTTATTATAAATAATCTTTATTTGGCTGGTATTTTATAAAAAAAATTGCTTACATTTGAAGTGCGTTGCTTTTCCACATTTACCTAAAACCTGACCATGCCCCCTGCAAAGCGACACGAACCCCAGAAAACGAAGCAGTCCCCCTCGTTTCAAAAGGAGGACTTCGCGAAGCAGCACCCATCCAAGATGGGAGTCCCGAAACAAGCAGAGAGCCCGCAACGTGGAAAGGTGACGGGAGGTTCTCAGAACGAAGCCGGTGGGGAGATTCTTCCGGAGCAACCCTCCACCACCATTACCGCGCCCACCCGGTCCGCCTGGGAGGATGTCGGCAAGGCACGCACCGAGTACGAAAGGATCACGACCACATATTCCCGCCTGCGAACTATCTATAATATTTCCCCGTACAACGGATACAGCATATTCGCAGGCATTCTGGACAGCAGCCACGCCCAGGAAATCTTCGACATGATCCGCGGCGCACACGACTCCATAACACGGATGGCGCAAATCGCTTCCGGAGATACTGAGTCGGAGGAATCACTCAGGATGGAGTATGCCAAGGTCATGGAGGCCCACCGAAAGCCGGCCCAGGAGGAAACCGTGGCAAAAGAGACAGAAGGGCAGGAATCTCCCGGAACGGAAACGGCGGAGGAGGCTCCGGCCTACGACACCTCAGAACTGTTCGACTATCTCAAGAAGCGGTACTTCTGGCGGACGGAGAACGAGATATACAACACGTCCAGAAGCATGTACGTGCGGAGAAACTGCTGGGTGAGCACCATCATCGCCAACCGGTCCAACTTCGAGGCGGAAGAACACGAGGGATTCTGGGCGCGAGCCGCGAAATGGGCCGCGACCATCGGCACCCGTGACGAAGCGTTGAAGTATATCGACAAGGTGCAGGGGATGTACCTCCCCCAAGTACCGCACCACGAATCCGGTGAAGAGAACCGGCATCTCCTCATACCCGACACAAACAGCCACCTGGATGCCCTGGAACGCTCCCGTCTCCCGGAAATCCAGGAAGCCTACATCAAGGTCATCGACAACAAGGACGCTGCCCTGAAGACAGCGGAAGTCCTGAAGGACGTCGCCGAATATACGAAGACCGCTTCGGAAATGATCATCTCGACGGGAGCCACCATCGTAACCGGCGGTAATCCGGCCGCTGAAGCGCTTATCAACGGACTCTACTCCGGAGCCTTGTCCGTCGCCGAGCAGGCATCATCCTCGTCCATCGCGGAAGGTGAGTTCAACAAAGCCAAAGCCGAACTTGACGCTTCGGGGATGGATCCCGGAAGCGAGGAATACAAACAGGCATTGCAGGCGCTGCAAACAAAACGGGAAGCATCCGAAATCAATTGGTGGAAAGTCGCCGCTGACGCAGGTACCTCAGCAATTACTTCCGCCGCGCCCGGAATCGGGAAATGGGCGAAGGGAACCAAGTACGGAAAGATTGTCACGGGAAAAATCGGAGCCGCCGGGAATTGGATCAAGAACACCTCCATCGCGAAACGCTTAGGCAGTTTCAAAGGTGCTATCTCCAAATTTGGAGACAGCATCAAGGGAAAGGCTGGTAAGATCTTTGGGAATGTCAAAGGTGCCGTTTCCAAGTTTGGAAAGAACATCCGTGGCAAGGCTGGTGAGTTCTTTGGAAAGGCCAAATCTACAATCGGTGGTTTCGCCCGTAAAAAATGGGCGCAACTGGCAGAGTCGTCTGGCGGTCGATTCGCGGGGAAAATGTTTGGAACGATAGGGGGTGGCATCAAAAACTTGGGGGCTAAACTATGGGGACGCACAAAAGGCTTCTTCGGCAAGATAAGCGGAGGAGAAGGCGGCTGGTTCGATAAAACATTGGACTTTTTGACTGAAAATCGCGCTTTCAGAAACACACGCTGGGGACAGTCTCTCTCATCCAAGTACCACAGTATCTTTGACCGATTCTCCAACTCGTCCTTAGCGAAAAAGGAACTGGGCGTCTCGAGGAGAGCCCATGTGGAAATGGAGAAGGCGGCCCAACGCTTACGCCAGGCGGCCATGAGGGGGGGATCCGAAGCCGAGAGAAAGGCGGCGATGGAGACGGCTTGGAATTCCTACAAAAAAACGATGGCAAACTTCGGCAGGGACGCCGGTGAATATGCGGCAAAGCGGGAAGCATTCCGTGAAATTGGGGAGAAAGGACTTAAATATGGCGTGATGTCTGACTCTAAATCCGGAATCAGAACTTATGGTAAAGAGTTGTTCAAATCCTTGTGGAAAGATGATGACGGAAACATTACGGATCTCGCAGAAAAAATAGCGAAAGACCAGTTTGGGATTTCACTGACAAACCCGCTTGGCATTTCGGCGACAAATCCTCTCGATGCTGCCCAGGAAGTGCTGACGGATTTCACCAAGAATAAAGCGCAGCAATTGGGGCATTCCATCCTTCCCTTCCTTGTCGATGAGCCCGACGAATTCGATTTCGAGGATGCTATTATCGGCCAGTACGTAGATAAAGACGTTTTCAGAAAACTCCCGGATAAACTGTCCAAACGGGAGGCGCTGGTCCTTCTGAAAGAGTTGGACAGCGACATGATCCCGGATTCGGACATGGACCTGGCGGAGGATCCCGACTACAACTTCGAGGAAGATCCGGATTACAACTTCGAAGAGGATCCCGATTACAATTTCGAGGAGGATTCCGAAGACGGAGACAATCCCGACTACGAGGAGGATCCGGAATACGATTTCAGTGAAATTGACCTCTCAGACATGTTCACCGATGAGTAACGACACCCACATTATCAAAGACATCCTTCACGCCATCAAGGAATACTTGTCCTACAACATGGAGGAAAGGCTCAACATCGTACTCAATTCCGTGAAAAAAGAAAAGGGCGCGGAGGAGGAGGATGTGGTCATCACCCTGCTGCGGATTGAACAGGAAACAAGCCGGAAACCCCAGAATACATTCTATCTGGAAGGGGGTGAAAAAGAC
>JAGCXP010000096.1 GCA_017961345.1 Bacteroidales bacterium
TAAGCTCGCCCACCATCTTGGCCAATAGGTCTATATCCATATAAGTCAGAAAATTAACGGAAACAGCCCCGCAGGGCATCACAAAGGTAAGAAAAAAAGACTAAAATTATTTGATTGATTGAAAAAATGTCTTACCTTTGCAATCCCGTTCGGAAACGAATGTGGAACATTCCTCCTTAGCTCAGTTGGTTAGAGCACCTGACTGTTAATCAGGGGGTCCTGGGTTCAAGTCCCCGAGGGGGAGCCAAATTGGACAAATCTTCAAAATTGAGGGTTTGTCCTTTTTCTTTTTTTCTCCGTAATCCTTTGATTTTAAGCCCCTTGCGAAGAGAGAGGTGTTCCGAAGAATAGGTTCAATAACTATCAATACTCAACCTCCCACAAATGATAAGACTTAATATCATTAACAAGTCTCATAATAACAACTGAATCATAGTTCCCGCGCTTCATACAACTAATGTCAACGGGATAGTCGTCTTTATGCCGAATATGGTCAATATCAATAATAAACCCAAACATATCTCCATCTAAGACCATAGGACAATCCTGATAGAGTTCTTTTTCCAAATTCTCGGGAATGAGACTCCCAAACTGAAAGGGCTCTATTCCATTAAACGATAGTTTCTGCCTGATTCTGCCATTCTGTAATCTGTAAACAACGGCTCTGTCCTCCTCGTATGTCCATACGGTTGAGAAATTTGAGTAAGTTGAAGACAGATAGAAAGCATTCCCGTTCTTTTGATAGAAAGAATTCAGCAGTCTCTCAGTATGATTGTGATTGACTTTGATATAGTGCATTGTAGAACATGACACAAAAAGAGACAAACCAAATGTCAAAGCAACGAGGAAACCGACTCTATTTCTTCTTTTACTACCCATTGTTTTTATTCAGACCTTAGTTCAGTAATGTGCATCTTCTGCACAAGCAAAGATAATCAATCATTGCAAAGAATGGAAGTTGGCTTACTTCTTTTCCTTTATTCGTTCCAACAAGGGCATAAGCCATTCCTTATTATCGTCTATAAACCGAGCAACCTTCTGGAAATCCAGCCACAAGTTCAATATTTCGTTGTTTCTGGGAGCAAGAAAAAGCACCGACAGAAATGCCGGTGCTTTTTTTGGGTCAAGGAACGACAATCAGCCGCAAGCGCATCCTCCTTTTGCGCCCTTCTAGCTGGGGGCTGCTTGCGGCAAGAGCCGATTACGGTTCTTGCCGCACAACAATCGGCCCCACAGAGCATGAGATGCCGATGAATTTGCGCCAGCTGGACGGAATTGTCGACGGAGTGGGTGAAAATCGAGCCTTAGTCCAGTCCCGGCCAGGTGCCGCGGATCTGCTTGCACTGGGTGTAGCAGGAGGGGCAGTTGAAGACTTTGTAGTGGTCGTCGCCGTCTTTGAGGAAGATGTCGACGGCGCGCTGGTAGGTGTCCCATCCGCCTGCCAGGATATATAGATACGTCACGGTTCCGCCGGTGAGCGGTGCGGCTTTCACGCCGTTCGGCGAAGGGCACATCTCTACGGTGTAGGGTTTCGTGGGCGTGTAGGCGTTTGACGGAACGGCTCCCTTGAGCACTGCGGCGGGCAGATAGCGCTGGATGTAAGGATCGTTTTCCTGGGAGAAGCGCGAAGGCTCCAGTTTCCGCTTGAGTTCGCGCGTGATCTCGCTGACCGTAGCGGGGCCGTTGCACAAAAGGCTCAGGCAGCGCTCTCCCACGGCAGCATTGCGGGCGTAAAGTTCAAGTGCCATGGGGACCATGGCGGCAGTTCCCTGAACGCTCTTGCCCAGCAGATTCTGGTAGACCGCTTCGAATTCCGCATAGTCCGACGGAACATTCGTGAAGGTGACGGCCGCCGTAGGGGTCTTGAACTGGCCGCTCGTATAGTCGATCTCACCCGACACAGTGTAGGTATGGCTTCCGTAGCGGAGCGTATTGCCTTCGACCGTGGCATCATAGCTTGGCAGGTTGCCCAACAGGCCGCCGTTGCCGATCTCTTCGTCCGTGGCCGTATCGCTGGCCAAATTGGAGATCAGGGCTCCCAGGAATATTTTAACATCGTCGCAACTTGTCAGCGACAGGCAGGCACAGGCTGCCAGGACCATCATAAAAAAGCGTTTCATGGGTATTGTTTTTTGGTATTTTCCAGTTCGTTGAGCAACGCTATGGCCTGGTCGTAGAGAGCCACCATGTCGGCGTTGTTTTGATTGACGGGCATGTCTTGGATGGCACGTCCGGTCTCGATGGCTTCGGCGGTCCTGCCTGAATCGGCGTACATCCGCATCAGCATCCATAAGGGCGCTATCCGGCTTGGGGCCAGCCAGTGTGCTTTCATGAGCTCTGATTCGGCCGCTTCGTAGTTCCCCAATGCGAGATGGTTCTGGGCCATCGTCGTGTGGAGAGCGGGATCGCAGGATCGGTCGGCTCCCTGCTGCAAGATGCGGTTGCTTTCCTCATAAGCGCCTGATTGATAGAGCACAAAGCCGTATTGGTACAGGTACATGGGATTGTCTTTCAAGCTGGAGTAGAGAGGCTGGAGCCGGGCGATGAAATTCTCGGTATCCTGCTTTGACATGAGCGCTGAACGCCAGACCCGCTCCGCGTTTCTCCGCGCTTTTTCCTCGGGATAGGTCCGGATTGCAGCGACGGTTGCAGCGCAGAAGGCAATGCCCCATAGCGCCAGAAGCCACCAGGGATGGCGTTTGCCGTCAGGCGCAATTGCGAGAGCCAGCAGCACTGTTCCAAGTACTTTCAGCTGGGGGACGGAGAGTGGGAAAGAGGCGAACGCAAAGACGGCATAGAGAAGTGCCGTATAAGCGAGAATCGAGCGCTTTCGGAACAGCAGCCACACGCCTCCTGCCGCCACGGCGACGCTCAGCAACAAACCCCCGATGCCCCAGGCCATGCCGAATTTCAGGTATTCATTGAAGGCATAGACGGGACTGTCGGCAACCCGCACAATGATCTGCGGGCGTTCCTTCTGCTGGAAGTATTCGGACTGCACGTCTCCATAAACCTTGAACATCTTCTCGAAGCCGACCCCTGTCCAGGGATGCTCTGCCATCACCCGGCACTCCATGTGCCAGATATGAAACCGGCCGATGGCTGAATCGGGTTTCATCAAGAACATCCAGGCGCCCGTCAGGATGAGGAGGGCGACGGCAGCGACGGCGACGAGGCGTCGCTTGCGGATCCATTTCCCGAAACCTGTCTCGCGAAACAGGAGGATCAGCAGGGAAACCAGCAAGGCAACCCATGCCGCCCGGCTCCTGGAGACGATGAGGGCTATCATACCGGGAATCAGCACGATAAGAGACAGGATGTACTGGATTCTGGAAAGCAGATCCCGTTCCTTGCGAAGCCTGACAATCGAAACGACGGCCGTGACCAGGCCGATGGCGATGAGCGCGCCAAACGAGGCTGGGCTTCGGAAAGATCCGGTGACGATGAAGGGATAGCGGTAGTTCGCCACCCCGTCGCGGAGGGTCTGCAGGATCGACCATCCTGATTCCAGAAGCGTCCAGGCCAGGAGGGCGAGGGCCACGGCGCGGACCAGTCCTTCCTTCTTGCGCAGAAGATTGGCTGCCAGAAGGATTCCTGTAAATAACAGCGCGTAAGGAAGGAGGGAGGCGGTCATTTGCAATTTGCCGGTCAGTTTGTCGGGCTCAGCATACAAAATTACGCATAGTTTTTTGTATTTTTACACGAACAAACTTTCCGCCCATGCAAGATTTGCTTTCAGCCGACGGTTGGCTGAGCCGTCTGGTGACCTCCGCTAACGATTTCCTGTGGACTTATATCCTCATTGCCGTGCTCATCGGCTGTGCGCTTTACTTCACGTTCCGCTCACGGGGCGTGCAGTTCCGCATGGTCGGCGAGATGTTCCGGCTGCTGGGCGATTCCACCGGAAAGCACGACGGAAAGAAGCACATCTCCTCGTTCCAGGCCTTCGCCGTCGGCGTCGCTACGCGCGTGGGCACCGGCAACCTGGCCGGCGTGGCCACGGCCATCGCCGTCGGCGGCCCCGGTGCCGTCTTCTGGATGTGGATCATCGCATTGCTGGGCTCCGCCTCGGCCTTCGTCGAATCGACGCTCGCCCAGCTGTTCAAGCGGCGGGAAAAGCATCATTTTATCGGCGGTCCGGCTTACTACATCCTCCAGGGACTCAAGCAGCCTTGGCTGGCGGCGTTATTTGCCATCCTGATTTCCGTGACCTTCGGCCTGTCGTACAACTCCATCCAGAGCAATACCATCTGCAGCGCCCTGAACGTCGCTTTCGGCTTCAACCCGACAGTCGTGGGAATCATCCTGGCTGTCATTTCGCTGGTAGTCATCTTCGGCGGCATCCACCGCATCGCCAAAGTGAGCAGCGTCATCGTTCCGATCATGGCCATCGGCTACTTGCTCATCGCCCTGTTCGTCATCATCCGGCACATCGACCTGATCCCGCAGGTCTTCGGCATCATCTTCAAAGATGCCTTCGGAATCACCCAGATTGCGGGCGGCGGCATCGGCGCCACACTGATGAACGGCATCAAGCGCGGGCTCTTCTCGAATGAGGCCGGTGAAGGTTCGGCTCCGAACGTCGCCGCGACCGCCAGCACGAGCCATCCCGTGAAACAAGGTCTGATCCAGGCACTTGGCGTATTTACCGATACGCTGGTGGTGTGCAGCTGCACGGCTTTCATCATCCTGTTCAGCGGCGTGGATTCGCAGGGCGGCCTGAACGGCATCGCCCTGACGCAGGCGGCACTCGAGGCCGAAGTGGGCCGCTTCGGCACCATCTTCGTAGCCGCCGCCATCCTCCTGTTCGCCTATTCGAGCATCATCGGCAACTATTACTATGGCGAGGCCAACATCCGCTTCCTGACGAAGCGCAAGTGGGTGATGACCCTCTACCGGCTGCTCTCAGGCGGCGTCGTGGTCATTTTCGGCGCCCTGGCTAGTCTCGACCTGGTCTGGAGCTTGGGCGACTTGTGCATGGCCCTGCTCACGGCCTGCAACCTCTACGCGATCGTCCGTCTGAGCAAATACGCCTTCCGCCTGCTCGAGGACTATCGCGCACAGAAGAAAGCCGGGAAAAACCCTGTTTTCCACCGCGAAACCATACCCGAACTCGACCTGGAGTGTTGGGAATAGTATTAATGAAATTACAGTATAGCTTAAACCTCAAACGAATATGAAAAAGATCCTAAGACTTATCCTGGTCCTGGTGCTTGTCGTACTGGCCGTGAAGTTCTGCTCCGACCGCTTCGGAAGCGTCATCTCTCTCCCCGGGAGTTCAGACAAAGAAAGCTCCGGAGAATCCGGCGGCTGGCTCCGCCCGAAGGAGAAGGCCGATGAAAAGACACTGGACAATACGATATCGAGTGAAGACGTCAGGGAACTGGAAAGAGAACTGGGCATCGGCACGGACAATAACCAGACGACCACCCCCAAGCTTCCTACCTCCACCACATCGTCTACATCTTCATCTACCCCTCTTTCTTTCAAGGGAATACCTATGACCGGCTCTCTTTCGGCTTTCGGTACGGAACTGGTCAAGGCCGGTTTCAAGAAAGCCAGTGACGGCACTTATACCGGCCAGTTTGCCGGATACAATGGCTGCAGGGTAACACCTTCCGGCAGCAATCCTGTCCAGCAAGTCCGCGTAGACTTCCCGGTCATCACGGATTGGGACACGCTGGAGAAGTCCTATGATTCCCTCCAAGCCTCTCTGACCCAGAAGTATGGCATCGAGCCGAAAACGGCTACAAACAGCAATGTCGCCGTCTATAATCTTCCCAATGGAACCATCACCCTCGATGCCGATGTATCGGACCGTTCCTCCTGGCATGTGATCCTGACCTACTCGAACGGCTCTTCGATCACGACGACCACTTCCTCCGGAAGAAATCCCATTGATGACTTATAATCTCTTGACGGTCAAGGCCTGTTATGTTGACTAAGAAACTTTTATATTCCATTTCTGCCCTTCTCCTGACGGGCGGCATGCTTCTCCAGAGCTGTGGGGATCCGATTGAACCCGTGATTCCCCCGGGTCCGGATAATATCTACACCATGTCCGTTTCCGCCAGCAAGGGCGCAATCGGCACCAAGGCTCTTGACCTCAACAATGGAACGCTCAACGCCACCTGGAAAACAGGCGATAAAGTCTCCGTATTCAACAAGACAAAGAACAAGGAACTTGAAGGCTACCTGGAGGCGCAGGGAAACGGGTCCGACACGATGCTGAAGGGCACAGTTACCGGCCCCGTTGAGGCGAACGACATCCTAACGCTCAAGTTCTCGACCGCCGACTATTCGGAGCAGGACGGCACCCTGGCGTATATTGCCGCCCATTGCGATTATTCCACGGCTGAGGTCACGGTGAAGAGCACATCGGACGCCACGATCACTACCGTAGCCAGCGCCAGCTTCGCCTCTCAGCAGGCCATTGTAGAGTTTACACTCAAGGAAAGTGATGGTTCTGCCATTGCTGGAGGCGTAAGCAAGCTTATGATCGATGCCGGAGGGACAAGCATCAGCATCGTTCCCGGCACTGCGACAGATGTATTTTATGTGGCCATCCCTGCAGTAAGTGAAGGAAAACTGAGCCTGAGTGCGGTCGACCCTAACGGGGCCCGTCGCGCCTTTGAAGCGACGGGTACTACCTTCGAGAATGGGAAGTACTACAAGTTTGGCGTAAATCTGGATTGCGTCGTCATGAACGACAACGACCTGTTCGCTGCCAATGCATCCGGGGTCCCGGTCATCGTCCTTGGCGCGGACATCAAGATTACGAGCCCCAACCCTGTCATTATCAGCGGCTCTTCGACCATCGACCTGAACGGTCATTCCATCTCGGGATACAAAGGTGACAATGGCTCCGGCAACCGTATCTTCTACGTGGATGCCGGCAAGTCCCTCACCCTGAACGGTCCGGGTACGCTCAAGGACAGTCATGCGGACGAAGGTGGCGCTATCTACAACCGGGGCACGCTCACCCTGAAGGATGTCACCATTACAGGGTGCAGTGCCCTTCGCGGCGGCGCCATCTATAATGACGGAACGCTATTTATGAGCGGCACCATTGTGGCGAAAGATAACACCGGCGAAAACGACGCTCCCGACAACGTATATCTGGCGAGCGGCACGGTCATCACTGTGACAGGACCCTTTACCGCGGGTACCCTTATCGGTGTGACACTGGCCGACGGGGCGGGAAACATCACCTCCGGCTATTCTACCTACAATGGTTCCATCGACCCTCTTACGGTGTTCAACCCTGATGCCTCCGACTGCTATCTGGACCTGTTCAACGGTGAGGCCGGCCTGGCCCCCGGACGCTATTACAAGGTTACCGCGGAGAAGAATTATGCCACGCTGCAAGTGTTCCTGGATGAGACGGGACGGGATCTGTCGGGGGCCCAGAGTGCCCTCTCCCTTTTCTTCCCCAACCGCAATACCTCCGCCAGTTCCGTCAGTTTTACCTACCGTTCCGTTGACCCTCAAGGTTATCCGGTAGAGCTTTCGGCCCTTCTCCTTATCCCCGATGCCGCCTTGGAGGGTACAAAGAATGTGTCGGGCATATGCCTGGCCAACCACGGGACCATCGCCTCGAATGATGAGTGTCCCACGATGAAAGAGCAGATCGAGGGCGCGCTCACCTGGCGGAACTTTGCCGTCGTGATGCCCGACTACTATGGCTTCGGCGTCAGCGCAGACCGTCCTCAGGCCTTTCTGGACGCAGAAACCACGGCGCGGGGCAATATCGACGCATACCTGGCCGCCGTCCAGCTGATGAAGGACCGCGAAGTCAGGATTCCGGATAAACTCTTCAGTTTCGGCTATTCGCAGGGCGGATTCAATTCGATGGCCAATCTCAAATATGTCTCGA
>JAGCXP010000097.1 GCA_017961345.1 Bacteroidales bacterium
GGAGCCCGCAAGGAAAGTTACGACCGTCTTTCCCGCAAACCTTTCGTGGAGGACGGGACGCTGGAGGACGACCAGAAACGCCGGGATTTCACCATCAACGCGATGGCCTTCAGCCTCCAGAAAGACGACTACGGCGCGCTCGTGGACCCCTTCGGCGGCATCCGCGACCTCGCGGAAGGGATTATCCGCACCCCGCTTGACCCCGATACCACCTATTCCGACGACCCGCTGCGCATGCTCCGGGCCATTCGTTTCGCGACCAAACTCTCCACGCCCGAACGGCGTTTCGTCATCGTGGACGAGTCCCTCGAAAGCATCCACCGCAACCTCGACCGCATGGTCATCCTGTCCAAGGAGCGCATCGCCGAGGAACTCAACAAAATCCTCGCTTCCCACCGTCCTTCCATGGCCTTCTTCCTGATGGACCAGACCGGCATGCTCGACTATGTCCTGCCCGAACTGGCCAAACTCAAAGGCGTGGAAACCCTGGAGGGAAAGGGCCACAAGGAGAACTTCTCCCACACCCTGCTGGTGCTCGACAACGTCTGCCGCCTGGAAGAGGAGGCCATTGCCCAAGGGAGGCTCTGCGATTACGAACTCGAAGACGGTACCGAGGTGGTCCGCGTGCGGACCGAGCCGAATATCTGGCTGCGCTGGGCCGCTCTCCTGCACGATATCGGAAAGCCGGCCAGCAAGCGCTTCGACCCCGCCCTCGGCTGGACCTTCCATTCCCACGAATACATCGGCGCCAAGATGGTGCCCCGCGTGTTCAAGGCTCTCAAACTGCCCCTGAACGAGAAGATGAAATACGTTCAGAAACTCGTGGGACTGCACCTGCGGCCGATTGCCCTGGTGACCGACGAGGTGACGGACTCCGCCGTCCGCCGCCTGCTGTTCGACGCCGGCAACGACATCGACGATCTGATGCTCCTCTGCAAGGCGGACATTACCTCCAAGAACCCGCGTAAGGTCGAGCGCCTGCGTGCCAACTTCGAACTCGTCGAAAGCAAGATGGCGGCCGTGGAAGAAAAAGACCGGATCCGCAACTTCAAGAACCCCGTTACGGGCGACTATATCATGGAGGTGTTCGGCATCCCGCCCGGCCCTCCGATTGCCGTCATCAAAGACGCCGTGAAGGAAGCCATTCTGGACGGGGAAATTCCCAATGAATTCGAGCCCGCCCGGGAACTGATGCTGCAGAAGGCCGCCGAACTCGGCCTGCAGCCCGTGGTGGCTCCCGTACAATAGGCCCAAGCGATGACGCTCATCGACGAATACCTTGATTACGTGCGCTTTGCGCGCCGTTATTCTCCCCGTACCGTCCAGATTTACGAGGCGGTGCTCGCGGACTTTATCGGCCGTTGCGTCGATCTGGAGGGGGCGGCTGCAGAGACGGTCGGCAGGATCGAAGGCCCTTCCGGGGCGGGTAGTGGGCCCGATGCGCAGGACGAAGCCCTGCTGCGTGCGCTCAATACGACGCAGCTTCGCAACTACGAGGTGTGGCTGATGGATGAGCGGAAAATGCAGCCAAAGACCGTCGTGCAGCATCTTTCGGCCCTGAGCGCCTTCTGCAAGTATCTGCTCGCCAGAAAACTCCTCAAGTCCAACCCCGCAGCGGCGCTCAAGCGTCCCAAGCTCTCCAAACGGCTGCCTCAGTTCTATCGCGACGAGGCCCTGGAAACCTATTTCAAGGAGACGGCCTGGTGGGCGAGCAAGGAGGCCCTGGAGATGTATGCGGGCGAAAAAGGGGATTTAGCGCGCAATGAGCGCCTGAAAGAGGCGTATCAGCGCCGGCTCTCCCGCCTGATTCTTTCCCTCCTCTACGGAACCGGCCTCCGCCGGGCCGAATTGATTGCGCTCGACCGCAGTTCGCTCGATACCTCCCGCCGGGTGCTTTCCGTCCGGGGAAAAGGCGATAAAATGCGCACAATCCCGATAATAATTTCTTTGTTTGAAGAAATTTTATTATATTTGAAAGCAGTTGACATGCTGATTGAATGTGAAGAAGGACCCACGCGTCCGCTGCTGGTGACGGTAAAGGGCGGAAGGCTCTATCCCAGCTACGTGGAAAGGGTGGTGAAAAGCGAACTCGGCGCCGTAAGCGGCATCTCCGGCAGGCTTTCCCCCCATGTGCTCCGGCACTCGTTGGCGACCCAGCTTCTCAACGAGGGTGGCGACCTCAATTCCATCAAGGAAATGCTCGGCCATTCCTCCCTGGCGGCGACGCAGGTCTATACGCACAATTCAATCGCACAACTCTCGAAAGTTTATCAAACCGCCCATCCCAGGGCAAAAAAAGGAGGTAGCTCATGAAAATCAATGTCCAGTCCATCAAGTTTGACGCCGACGCCAAGCTGCTTGAATTCACCCAGAAAAAGGTGGCCAAGATTGAACGTTTCTTCGACCCCATCATATCGGTCGACGTGAAGTTCTCCCTCTTGAGCGATGACGCCAACAAGAACGTCCGCATGAACGTTTCCGTCCCCGGAAGCAGTGTGGTCGTGGAGCGCAACGCCAATTCTTTTGAGACTGCGGTCAACGAATGCGTGGATATCCTGAAGGAAAAACTCACGCGACTGAAAGAAAAACGCATCGACTGATGGCCAAGTCCGCCGCACCTGACCCCGCCCTCGTGGCGCAGCAACTGATTGAAGATGCTCGAAAGGGCATCTTCAAGTCTGTTTACCTGTTGATGGGGGAGGAGCCCTACTATACGGACAGGGTGGCGGAAGTGCTCGCCGAGACGGTCGTACCCGAGGAGTCCCGCGATTTCAACCAGACCATCTGCTACGGTGCGGATGTCAATGCCGATGCGGTGATGACCGCCGCCCGCCGCTATCCGATGTTTGCAGAGCGGCAGCTGGTGATGGTGCGCGAGGCCCAGGTCATGAAAGATTACGAGCAACTCGCCGACTATTGCGCCAACCCCCTGGAAAGCACCGTGCTGGTCATTTGCCTGCGGGGGGCGAAGGCGGACAAACGGCGGGCCCTCTACAAGGAGGCCCAGCGCGTGGGCGTGGTGCTCGAAGGCGTGCCGGTTCGCGACTATGAGATGCCCAAGTGGATCAAGGCCTATTACGCCTCCCTGGGGCTGAAGATTGAGGAGGAGGCGGTCATGCTGCTTGCGGAATTCGCCGGGACGGACCTGACGAAGATTGCGGTGGAGACCGAAAAAATGCTGCGCAACCTCCCCGAAGGGACGAAGGTGGTGCGCGTGGAGGATATTGAAGAGAACATCGGGCTGAGCCGTCAGATGAGCGCCTACGAACTGTGTAATGCGCTCTCGGAGCGGGATGCCGTCAAGGCGTTCAAAATCGTCTCCGGCATGTCTTCCGTCAAGAATTTCTCCCTGATTCCTGTCATCGCCATGGTGTACTCCCACTTTTACAAGTTGCTGCGTTTCCTCCTGCTGATTGCTGCGCGTCCCGGAGCCTCCACGACCGAGAAGGCCTCCCTCCTCGGTGTTTCGCCTTATTTTCTGAAGGATTACGAGCAGGCCCGAAGCCTGTGGAACAGCCGGCAATGCATGAGCGCCATTGCCCTGCTGAAGGAATACGACTATCGCAGCAAAGGCGGCGACGGCGGGGATGTGGACGACGGCCAGCTCTATAAGGAACTCGTCGCGAAACTCCTGGCGCTCTGATCAGAAGCAGGAAACGGCTTCTTACTCCAAATGATAACGGCAGAGCCCCTCGATGGGGGCCTGGACGAAGCGGGAAATCCGGATGCCGGCTTTCTCGCAGAGGGGACGCAGCATGTCCCGGCAGGCCCAGCCGAATCCGCCCGTAATGCCGACGGGGTAGGCGGCCGTGTCGTAACGAAGCAGGAAGCGCTCGATGAAATCCCGGAAATTACCCTCTACGAGGGCCTTGGCATAGGGCTCGTCGAAGTGGCGCAGGATAAGTGGGGCCAGGCTGCCCAGAAAAGCGGAAGGGGCGGGGGAATGGTACACGCGCTGCACGATGCCCTCATAGGACGCACCGAACTCCCTCGCGAAGTCGTCGGACAGGCTCTTCGGCACCAGCCCTTTGAGATAATCGGCGAGAAAACGCTTTCCGAGCGTGGCTGCGGAGCCCTCATCGCCGAGGATATAGCCGCCGGAATACACCTTCCGACTAAGCGTCTTCCCGTCGTAAAAACAGCAGTTGGCCCCGGTCCCGAGAATGGCGGCGATGCCCGCCTCGTGACCGCACACCGCACGCGCGGCCCCCATGAGGTCGTTCTGGATATCGATTTCGTCCACCCGGCACAGGCTGCGGATCTGTCCTTCCAACGCAGCGGCGATGTCGGGGGAGAGGACGCCGGCCGTGTAGAGATAGAAGCCGGAGAGTTCCCCAAGGCCCAGCGAGGCGAAGCCCTCCGAGAGAATCCGCTGGACTTCCTCCAGGGACATGGCGGAGACGTTCATACCGGGGAGAAAGCATTGGTTGATTTGCCGCCCCTCCTTGTCCAGGACCCGCCATTCGCTTTTGGTGGCGCCGCTTTCGATGATGACTGTCGTTTTTTCTGCCATAATTCAGACGCTGTTTCAAACAGGTTATCAAAGTTAATCATTTTTTGTAACTTTGCGAAAACCGAATGTATGAAAACTGCTGCCTATCTCTTTCTGGCGGACGGATTCGAGGAAATCGAGGCCGTCGCTCCTGCCGATATTTTGAAAAGAAGTTCGAAGGATGTCTTCCTGGTGTCCATCAATTCTACTAGACAGGTGCGCTCCGCCCATGGCCTCGTGCTGACGGCGGACTGGACCTGGGAGGAATTCGTCGACGGCTTTGCCGCGGCGCAGTCGTCCGTGGACAAGACCGCGCTGGTTTTCCCCGGAGGGCTGCCGGGCACCGACAACCTCGCGGCTTTCCTTCCCCTGATGGATATCGCCGCCGCGCATTTGAAAGCGGGCGGGCTTGTCTGCGCCATCTGCGCTTCTCCCGGCCGGATTCTTCCGGTGCTCGACGCCCGGGGGACTTCGGTGAAAGGCCGCCGTTTTACCTGCTATCCCGGCTGCGAGGTCGCCGCGCTGGGGATTGGGGCTGAAAAGGTGGACGCTTCTGTCGTCACCGACGGCAACCTCATTACCGCCAACGGTCCCGGCGCCGCCCTGGATTTCGGTTATGCCATCTGCGCCGCGCTCCGCGGAAAGGAAGCCGCCGCGGTCCTGAAAGAAGCGATGATGTACAAGGGGTAGGAGAACCCGTATAAAATGTAAATCGGCAAGCTTTTGAAACTCAAAGACTTGCCGATTTTTTTTGGTCGGGATGATCCGACTCGAACGGACGACCCCCACGTCCCTAACGTGGTGCGCTAGCCAACTGCGCCACATCCCGTTCCCGATTTGGGACTGCAAAGATAAGCGATTTTTCTGAATACACAAAGTTTTTTATCTAACTTTGCCCACGAATGAAAACAATCCTCTATATCCATGGTCTGGGGGGCGGCGGCGACAGCCGGATTCCGTCCATTCTGGCCGAACATTACGGCCCGCGCGTGCGGGTGGTTTGCCGCACCTACGATTTCGATCCGGATGTGGCGGCGGTCTTTCTGGAAAATCTTGCCGCCGAGGTGCGGCCCGACCTCATCATCGGGGAGTCGATGGGGGCGCCCCATGCGCTTCGCCTTCGCCTCAAATCCTCCGAGGGGTCGCAGTCTCGCCTCCAGCCCTCCGATGAACTTTCGGCCGCTAACGGGACGATTCCCCGCCTCTTCGTTTCTCCTTCGCTCGGCGCTCCGCTGCGCATTGCCCGCTGGAAGTTTCTCGCCAAGATTCCCGGGGTGCGGCTTCTCCTTAATTATATATACCGGCCCCGCCGGGAAGGCGACCGTCAGCGTCCGGATTTCCGTTACGAAATCCTCTGCAAGTATCGCAGGCACTATTGCCGCGCCATCGAAAATGCCGCCAAGATGCTCCCCGGCACCTGTTTTGCCTTCTTCGGCACGAAAGACCACTACCGCCGCAGCGGCATCGTTTCGATCCGGCGTTGGGAAAAACTCTTCGGGAAGGACTCCTATGCTGTTTATGACGGCACGCACTATATGGAAGAGGAATACCTCCACTCCATGCTCATTCCCCGCATTGATTCCCTGCTTTCCCTCGCTTAGGACATAAAAAAAAGAGGCGTTTTCAGCCTCTTTTTTGGTGAGGATTACTGGATTTGAACCAGTGACCTCTTGCCTGTCAAGCAAGCGCATCCAATTTGCCTATAACTAACTGATAATGTGTAATAAGCTAATAATCAGTTGATTTCAAATTCGTTTTTCCAGCCTTTGAAGAGCTAAAAATCTATGTGCAATATATGTGCAATACACTTTCGCTATTTTCTTTCGGACAGGATGAGGCGTGTGTATGTAGTAACCGGACCGGGTGAGATAAATTGCGGAATCGTCCAAAAAAATGGAGATTCCGCAAAAAATAATCAGTCGAAGAGTTGGTCCATGGTCACCTGAGACTGGAAGTCGTCGTAGTAAATATTGTGTTTCACACCATAGGTCGTGACCATTGTCAGATGGACGGCTTTCCGGGTTCCGGTCTGACGGGCAAATACATCGGCCTTATGGCGAAGCTCGGCATCGTATTTCTTATCGATGACATATTCGTCGCTGGCCCACTTCATTTCGCATAAGTTGATGATATTGTCGTTGCGGTCGATGAGAAGATCTATCTGTACACCGGATTCGCCATCCTCCAGTTTTGCAGGATCTGAACGCCAGGCGTGCTGACGGGTGGCAACCATAGGAAATCCCAGGGCTCGTTTGATTTGGGAAACATGCTGGAGACAAACACGCTCAAAGGCAAGTCCGCACCAACTGCGCATGCTCTGGCCTCCTCCTGCCGAACTCCAGAAGCCTTCTACTTCCTCATTATCCTGTATATACTTGAAATAGAAGATGGTATAATTGTCAACAAGTTTGTAGATGGTGTTTTTCTTGGTCTTCGGGAAGTCCGGGGCCTTGATGATAAAGCCACATTCTTCCAACTCTTTCAGTTTGAGGGTTATCGCGCCATTGTCCTTGACGGTCCCTCCATCAATGAGTTCCTGACGGGTCAGGCCTTTATTATTCTTGCCAAGAGCGTAGATAATTTCCTTATAGGGTTCCGGATTGTTGAAGAGGGAGTCGTATAATTCGTCGAAATCTCCCTTGAGCTTGGCCTTGGGGTTGAAGAAAAGGGCATCAATATACTGGACTGCAGAATAACGCTTGTCCAGCAGACTCCAGTACAGGGCAACGCCTCCCATCACCATATAAAGATTGACTATCTGGTAACGGTTGAGACGGAGCCCCCGCATTTGCGCATATTGCTCACATTCTTTGAGCGTGAAGGGGGACAGCGGGATTTTGTAGGTGACGCGATTGTGCAGGCCGCCCTTGTTCTTGAAGACTTTCTTGATGATCCATGAGGTGGCCGACGCGCAGATAATCAGCAAAACATCTTTTCTTGCGCTCGCCCAGTTGTTCCAGAAGTTCTCCAGCGCAGACAGGAAACCGGACTTGGGAGTGTCCATCCAAGCCGCCTCATCCAGAAAGATGACCTTCTTTTTCTTGCGGGAAGAACGAATCAGGGCTTTCAGCCCATTGAAGGCTTCGAGCCAGTCCTTAGGTGTATTATATCCGGTAAGACCAGCCTCAACAAGGGAGTTCTTGAAGGCGGCAAGTTGCTTCTTCATCCCCTCCTTGGCAAGACCGGCGTGCTGGAAGGTGAACTGATAATCAAAAGCTTCACGCACCAGATAGGTTTTCCCGATACGCCGCCGGCCATATACCGCCACAAATTCAGAATACTTTGACTCGTAAGCCTCCTGGATGGATCTGAGTTCTTCTTGTCTGCCGATTATCATAGTCTTTCTATTTGCAAACAAAGGTATCTATAATTTGCGGAATCGCCAAAAAAATCAACGATTCCGCAAATTATCCGATTATTACCTCAACTGAGAAACATCCGCTCGATGCTCATTCCCCGTATCGACGCTTTGCTTTCCATCGGATAAAAATCGTCCTTCGGCGAGAGGGGCGGTGCTGATTCTGGCAACCCATCATCCGAAGGATCTGTTTATTAAGAATTCGATTTGACGGTTCAAGGTCGCTATCTGTTCGTCTTTTTTGTCAAGCTGTGACTGGTACCAAGCAGATTCTGAATTTATTGATGGGTTATCGACGTACATCGAGCCTTCACCAATAATAAGCCAGCGAAGATTGAGCCGGGGGAATTTCCTTGCCACTTCTTCGAGCTTATCTGAGCGGACGCCCTTATTCCAGTTGGAGAGGGTGGCCGGAGACCAGCCGACCAGATGACAGAAGTTTGTTGGGGCAATGTTTTCTGCTTTACAGAATTCTTTAATTCTTTGCAGCATAAAACCGGGTTAAGTGGGTTTTAGAATCCTGTTTCTTTTGCGAACACCAACTTGTCTCCGTTTAGGTAGAAATACAAAACGTCGTTCTTTATCTTTCCAGCTGCGTTCACTGTGTTGCCATAAGTTGTTTTCTGGTCGGTTCCAGTGTATGAGTTGAATGCAATCGAAAGAGTAGGGTAATCAACGATGTAGGTTCCGCCGAGTTTCGGATAACCGCTGAGATCTTCCAGTGTGACCGTTGTTGAACCGAAGGTAAGTCGGAACTCTCCTCCATACCAGGTGGTGTTGGAGAGCATTGTGGAACGCGAGCAGGAGACTAACGCTATGGTTATGAAAAGAAGGAGGATGTGTTTGAGTTTCATTTTTCGATTTGTTTAGAATTTGGGTTATTTAGAATTCGGGGTGGGTCCTTGCGTATTCGTCGATAGCGTTCAAATCCCGTTTCTGTTCTTGGGAGCCATTATAGTGAATCTGTTTTTCTTCGCTTGGAGATGTATATCCGCGACCACGCATATAATCTAGTCTTTGTTTTTTTCCATGTCGGCTGCATTATCCATCCCGGCTTTTCTTAATTGGTTTTCTCGATTGACCGAACGCCAATATTCCGGGTCGTTATCCCATTTTGAGGAGTAGGAGCCGGAACAAAGACACGAATTGACAATAAGCATTGACAAGACAGCGATTAATGGGTAGATGTATGATTTTTTCATAAAATTGATGTTTATTAAAGTTTTATCCAATGCTTTTCTATCTCCTCTGCTATGTGGGACGGAATATTTATTCCGGAACTTTGGGGGCTCCAGCAGTAATCGGATGCGATGTGTTTAAGTTCCGAAAGGGGAAGTATCTTTTCCTTTTCAACGTCGAGTATTTTGTCAAACTCTATGTATATCCGTTTTGAACGCTCGCCATTACGCGCCCTTTCCGGATTCCAATGGGGAGACTCAAAGACGCCGGTGGCGGCATAGCCGGATGCTATAATTCCGCGAGGTTCTTCTCCGAGACGGATGAGAAAAATCCGGTCTCCGGTAATAATGCTTTTGTTTACACCGCAAGACCAGGTATGGAACGCACTGCCAACTTGAGATATTTGGTTTTTCAACGTCAAATATCCGGTAAGCCTATCGTTCCAGGGATAGCGTGTGGGATTCCATGTAAAGAGCCATGTTGACATTTGTTATGTTGTTTGCTGTCTATACTTGATGATGTCCCCCATCACTTCGCTAATCCTTTCGTGTGGAATAGCAAACCATTCTCCCCGGAGGTGGTATTCCGCCCATTTGAGGTGCATGTCGCTTTCGACGGACCGGGCCCGCTCGCGGGATTCGAATTCAAGTTGGAAAATGCAGGTTACGTTGGGTTCCTGCGACTGAAGGGTATGCTCACGGTATTTCGGATTGTTCGAGATACCGATTTTATAGGCTCCGTTGTCGTTATTGCGCATGATATAGACAAAACAGGCTTCTTCGGTATTAGTAGTCGTTGGTGTTGGCTGAATATCCTGGCGGATCTGTGATTTCTTTGGATAGCCTATAGCGAAATTTCTTATGCAAAGGTGTTCTCCGTCGCCTTCATCCTCAAAGCGGGTGAAAAAGACGGTTTTTTCGCCTGACATGTACCCCTTTACTCCGTTTTTTAATTTAACGTTAAATGTTTCGGTTTTTTCTATCGTAGCGGACGGCAAGGAAGAATTTTTTCTAAATACATCACACCCGGCTCTCCCTTCTTCATATGATAGACTTCCTTTTATTTCCCAAGAGGGGTCGTTATTTTTTACTGTTAATTGACAGTATACACACTCAAGATCGATGATGGGCTTTTTAGGAATTCCACACAGTGAATAATAGTATTTCCCGTCTATTATTTGAATATCAAATCGGAGCTGAGTGCTGCACTCGTAAAAGTAGACACGGAGGGGTAGAAAAAGATTGAATGTCGTATCTTTGCAATTGGCATTGGCTGTCGGCCCTGGAGGGAGGGGCGGAGCCCCGACCGCAGGGGCCGAC
>JAGCXP010000098.1 GCA_017961345.1 Bacteroidales bacterium
ATTGTTGAGCGGGTTCGGGGTGCGGATACCGGCGACCACGTCTTCGCCCTGTGCGTTGATGAGCCACTCACCGTAGAATTTGTTGTCGCCGTTGGCCGGGTTGCGGGAGAAGGCCACGCCGGTAGCGGAGGTCTCACCCATGTTGCCGAAGACCATGGACTGGACGTTCACGGCCGTGCCCCAGTCGTCGGGAATCCCCTCGATCTGGCGGTATTTGATGGCGCGTTTGCCGTTCCAGGATTTGAAAACGCCGCCGATGGAACCCCAGAGCTGGGCTTCGGCGGTGTCGGGGAACTCGACGCCGAGGACTTCCTTGATGCGGACTTTGAAACGCTCGGCGAGGTCTTTGAGCTCTTCGGCGGTGATTTCGGTGTCGGACTTGTAACCCTTGGCCTCTTTGAGGTCTTCCATCATCTTGTCGAGCTGCTGGCGGATGGCCTTGCCGTCCTCGGGCTCGATGCCTTCGGCTTTCTCCATCACCACGTCGGAGTACATCATGATGAGGCGGCGGTAGGCGTCATAGACGAAACGGGGGTTGTTCGTCTTCTCGATCATACCGGGAATCGTCGCGGAGCAGAGGCCAATGTTGAGGATGGGGTCCATCATACCGGGCATACTGCTGCGGGCGCCGCTCCGGCAGCTCACGAGCAGGGGGTTCTTCGGGTCGCCGAATTTCTTGCCCATGATGGCCTCGGTGGCCTTGAGGGCTTCAGCGACATCTTTGCGAAGCTGGTCGGTATAGCCGCCGCCGAGCTCGTAGTACTCGGTGCAGCATTCGGTGGTAATTGTAAAACCGGCGGGGACGGGAATGCCGAGCAGGCACATTTCTGCAAGGTTAGCGCCCTTGCCGCCGAGGAGTTCTCTCATCTTGCCATCGCCCTCGGCGCTTTTGCCGCCGAAACGATAGACTCTTTTCTTGATTTCTGCCATGATAAAAATAGATATTGATAATTTGGTGCGAAGGTACAAAAAAATCCGCGATTAACGAAATCTAATCGCGGAAATTCTTTGAATTATGACGGAAATCCTCGAGGAAACCGATTTTTATCAGTTTTTGATGAAGTAGGTCAGGTAGGTAACCACGCGGATTTTCTTGACCTGGGGCGTGCACTCGTCGCGGTCTTCAATGGAGAACGTGCCCTGTGTGGCCTTCTTGATCTTACCCACTTTGCTGCCGGAGTCCTTGGCGAATTTGTCGGCGGCGGCACGGGCGTTGGCGGTCGCTTCGGCAATCATTTCGGGCTTGATGTCGTTGAGGCTCTCAAAGCGGAAGGAGGGCTGGTAGTTCCAGTCGTCCTGATTGATGGTGATGCCGCCATTGATCAGCTGGGAGGTCTTGCCCATGGCCGCGAGCACTTTGTCCACGTCGGAAGAACTGACCGTCACGACGGCTTTGCCGAGGTAGCGGAGTCCCACGTCGCCGTTGGTATAATCCTGCGCCAGTTTGTCAGTGATTTTGGGAATGGCGATGGTGATTTCCTCATCCGTGATGCCGTTCTTCTTTAGGAAGGCGATGATGGTATTGGTGTTGTTATCCAGCGTGCGGGTGACGGTGGGAAGGTCGTTGCTGACCGTCTTGTGGCTGATAGGCCAGATGACCTTGTCGGCCTTGACTTCACGCTCGCACAGGCCCTTGACATCGACCGTGCGGGAGCCGGCCATGAATTTGGAAACGGCGACGGGCGTCATCAGCCCCATGAAAACCAGGCCTATCATCACGAAAAGGCCGGCGAGAGAATTGTTGGATTTCATATTGTTAATGATTTATGTGTTGATTGACGATACGAAGATACAAAATGCGTGCAAAAATTGCAATGAAAACGGGGATTATTCGTCTTCGAGGGCGCGGAGCGCTTCGGCGACGAGGTAGGTGCTGCCGCCGATGTAAATCAAATCGTCCTCTTTTGCCAGCCGAAGTGCCCGTGCGACCGCTTTCCGCACCGTCGGGATGCAGGTGGGGAGGGGCTCGGAATCGGCATTGCAGGCGTCTGTGGCGCGGTTTTTCCGAATGAGCTCCAGAATGGCTTCCGGCTTCATGGCGCGCGGGTTTTCGGCAGCGGCGAGCAGGATGACGGCCCCTTTGGGGAGCAACTGAACGGCGGCGGAAACATCCTTGTCGGACACGCTTCCATAGACGAGAATCACACGCCTTCCGCGGTCGATTTCCCGCTGGAGCGCAGCGAAATTGTAGCGAAGCCCATGCGCGTTGTGCCCGATATCGCAGATGACCTGCGGGTGTTTCCGGACCGTCTCCCAGCGGCCGTGAAAACCGGTGATGGAGGCCGTGTGAATCAGGGCGTTGCGCAGCGCACCGCCCTCGCGAAGACCTTCCTCGCGTGTGGCTTTCAGAGGCGAAAAACCGGGAAGAGTGGAGAGCACTTCCAATGCATACAAGACGGTGCGGAGGTTGGCTTTCTGGTAATCTCCCGGAAGGTCCATTTCCTTCAAGAGGCCCTCGAGTAGTGCCTCGTTCTGTGGCTCATCCGTGTATTTTTCATTCGCAAAATGAAGCAGGCTCAAAATCTGCTTACGGTCTCCTCCGAGCGAGGGTTCCGGAAGGTTGGTATAGAGGACTTTTTTCTCGAAGACGGGGTTGATTTCCTCGTTCCCTTCTCCGATGACAACCGGGGCGAGCGGCTTGATGATGCCGGCTTTCTCGAAGGCGATTTCCGGCAGGGTATTGCCCAGTAAGTCGCAGTGGTCCAGGCCGATATTGGTAATGATGCTGAGGATGGGGGAGAGGATGTTGGTGCTGTCGAGCCGACCGCCCAGCCCCGTCTCGATGACGGCAACGTCCACCTTCTGCCGGGCGAACCAGTCGAAGGCCATCATCGTTGTGATTTCAAAGAAGGAGAGGCCGATCCGGTCGCAGTCGCCCTGCCACTTGTCCAGGAATTCCAGGACCTCTTCCCGGGAAATCAACCTGAAGTCTTTTCCGTGGACGACGCGCATCCGTTCCCGAAAATCCAGCAGGTGGGGGGAGGTGTAGAGCCCGACTTTGTACCCCAGGGAGGCGAGGGCGGCGGCCATCATGTTGCTGACCGAGCCTTTTCCGTTGGTGCCGGCGATGTGGATGCACTTGTACTGCCGATGCGGATGACCCAGAAGGCCGTCTATCAGCAGCATGTTCACCAGGCCTGGTTTGTACGCCGCTCCGCCCACGTTCTGAAACGAAGGATGACGCTCGAAAAGGGCTTGGATGACGCTATTGTAGCGCGCTGACGGAGGGGTTTGGGCCATGCCTGAAAACAATCCTTTTTGTTAAAGTCTGCAAAAATACTTATTTTTGAAAGATATTTGACGAAAAATCAACGCAGATGCAAGAGCAAACGCCAAACCGTATCGTTCCCGAAGGGGTCTTTGACGCCCGTTTTGTAATTGATGGTGCCGAGCAGGATGTAACGCCCCGCGAACTGCTGACGGGGGAGTTGGCCGCTTTCGAAGCGGATGGCCCTGAGGTGACTCGGGGCGGCCAGGTTATCACGGATGAGCGCGTGGATCCCCGCCTTTCTGCCTGGGGCTACAAGGAATATGACATTCCGGCGCTGTTGGGGCAGATGGCAGCCAATCCCTACGGTTTTTCCCTCTTGTATCCCGAAGCGGCCGCCCGGCTCAGCGTGGCCTCGGCCGTGATTTCCTCCCTTTGGCGGGAGGGGCATTTTACCTACGACGACCTGTCTTTGTCGCTGGAATGGCACTGGAATTTCGAGCAGATCGGTGCGGCGGCTTCCTTCTATCGCTCATGTGAAGCAATTGGTGATTATGTGTCGGATTTACGACTGGATATCAATCAGTTGAGTTGTGAGAAGCAGATGCTTTGCGACTTGCTTCCGAAGGTGGTTATCTCCGCCTCGGCGCCAGCCTCTTCGCGCGTCTTGTCCGACAAGGCGCCGCGCTCTATGCCGCTGCCTTCCATTCTTCTTTCCCAAAAGGAAACCCGGCTGATTTACCTGCCCTTCGATACGGCGGATTTTACCCTTGGCGGCAGCCTTCTTTCCAAGATTTGCGGCAATCCCGGTGACGGTCCGGTTGAGCCTTCGGACGGCGACTATCTGATGGATTGTTATGAGATTGTCCGTGAAATGGTAGAAGACGGCGTCGTGAAGAGCGGCGTGAGCGTCGGCCGTGGCGGGCTGATGTCCGCCCTGACGCGCTGGTGCGGCGGGATGGCGCAGGAGGGAGGTGCTGACATTGATATCGTGCCTTTGATGAAGGCCTACGGCATGGGGCTCAACGATGCGACCGACCGTGCCCGCGTGCTCTTCGGCGAGGTTCCCGGCGTGCTGCTGCAAATCAGTGAGGAGGATGCGGATTATTTCGATGCCCAATGTCTTCTCCAGGACGTCGCCTATTACGATCTCGGCCGTCCTTCTGACAAGCCCGGCGTCCATCTCAAACCCGCCCCCGGCGAAATCTCCGCCCTTATCCAGTCCTTGTTGAACAAATAATCAGGCTTTCGGCTTGAACTCCTGACGGCAGTCGATACTGCGCCCGAGCGTAAGGCTGTCGGCATATTCCAAATCGGCGCCGAAGCCTAGGCCGCGGGCGAGGGTGGTGATTTTGACGCGGGATGCCCCGGGACCGTTCGGGAGGCCGTCCAGACAGGACTCGATCTGGCGGTAGAGGTAGAACGCGGTGGTCTCTCCCTCGACATCTCCGCTCAAGGCAAAAATGATTTCCAAATCTTCTTTCGGGGCTCCTTCCAGCGCGCTTTCTTCGCTGAAATAACTGCGAATCCGTTCCAGCAGCAGGGGGATGGAAAGGTCTGCGGGGCCGATGCCGGCGATGGGCGAAATAATGCCGCCGAGCACATGGTAACGGCCGTGATAACGACCGGTGGCCTCGATGCTCATCACGTCACGGATGCTCTCCACCACGCAGAGGGTGGACGCGCTTCGCGAACGGTCACGGCAGATCAGGCACTCCTCCTCGTCCGTGAGCATATTGCACAGGCGGCAGCGGCGAACTTCTTCCCGCATTTTCCGAATGGATTCGGTGAAGTGGGCGACGTTTTCTTTCGGCTGCGCGAGCAGAAACAGTGCGAGCCGAAGGGCGCTGCGGGAGCCGACGCCGGGCAGGGTGCCGATGGCTTCCACGGCCTCGGACAGTAATTTGGAGGGGTATGCGGGTTTGTCGTTCAAGCGCAGGAGAGAAAAACTTGGCAAAAATAACAATTTTTGAGAAAAAATACTTATCTTTGCAGATTGAAATTTCCTTCAAGGAAGGACTTAAACGGCTATGATTGCAATTTTCTACAAGGAAGACGGTCGCATCCTGGATGCCCGGACGGCAGATGTATTCGCATCGCTGCCCCTTGAGAAAGTGGTCTGGATCGACCTGGTCGACCCGGACGGCGAGGAAAAGCGTGCCGTTGAAACTTTCCTGGGAACTTCCCTTCAGACGCGGGCCCAGGCGGAGGAGATTGAAAGTTCCTCCCGCTTTTCCGAAACGGAGACCGCCCTTTTCGCTAACACCAACTTCGTCATCCCCGGCCCGGACGAGTATTCGCTCGAAACGGTGTCCTTCATCGTGTCCGACAACGTGCTGACGACCATCCGCGAAAATCCCATCCGCAGTTTTACCCTCCTTCAGCGCCGGCTCCAGGCTTTCCCGAGGAACTATCCCGACGGTTTCGCCGTTTTCGTGAGCATCCTCGAGCAGCGGGTGGACCTCGATGCCGACATGATCGAGATCATGAGCCAGGAGATTGCCCAGTACAACAAGAAGGTCTCCCTCGGTGAGGACGTCAACGAAGAGTTCCTCCTCGATATCAACCAGCTCCAGGAGAACACGATGCTGGTCCGCGAGAACGTCGTGGACAAGCAACGCATGGTTTCCAGCATCATCAAGAGCGACATCTGCCCCGAGCATATGGCCGCCAAACTGGATGTGCTGCTCAAGGACATCGCTTCCCTGATCAATCACACCAACTTCTCCTTCGAGCGTCTGGAATATCTGCAGAACACCGTCATCGGTATCATCAACCTCGACCAGAACAAGATTATGAAAATCTTTACGCTGGTATCCCTGCTGCTGATGCCGCCCACGCTAATCGCCAGTTTCTTCGGAATGAACGTGGCCTTCGGTTCCTTCATCGGCGCATCGCCCTGGGCCTGGGTCATTATCATCGCGCTGATGCTGGTGAGTTTCATCGTCATTTTCGTGATATTCAAAAAACGAAAGATGTTTTAACCCCGCAACAAAGACTGAATGAAACTTCGCAACCTACTCTTAACTATCCTGAACTTCTCCCTCCTGGTCTCCTGCAGTGACCGGGCGGAAGTGTTTTCCGTGGAAACGGAAGGGATGAAGGGTGCCCCCTGCGAAGTGTCCCTTTGCCTGCCCAACGCGGAAAATTCCAAGACGGCCATCGCTTCCGACGCCCATTCCGTCTATTGGGAGGACGGAGACCAGTTGGCGCTCTGGGCCGTCCGCGGCGGCGTCAACATTCTCTCCGCACAGCCTTTTACCGTTTACGGGCGCACGGATACGCGCGCGTTCTTTTCTTCCACCTTGGCCGGCACGATGCCCGATGGCCAGTTCCTTTACTGGGCGGCATCTCCGCTCCCTTCGCGCACGCAGGGTTCCAACGCCTGGTTCGCGATTCCTTCCGTTCAGGACGGCAAGGGCGCGGGTGTCATGACATCCGAGAATGTCGTGGCAGGTCCGCTCCGTCCCAAAGAAGAGTATTCGGACGCGGAGCAATTCTCGCTCGAAATGGCCCAACGCCTGCATTTGCTGCGCTTCTATCTGGAGGACAGCGCCAATCTGCTCGCCGGCGAGACCGTTGAGCGGATGATTCTGACCTGGCCATCCGAGGTGACGGGCAATCTCAAACAGGCGATTGCCTCCGCCTGGGCTCCGACGCTCGAGGACGGCAATACCAACCTGGAACTCGATTTCGAAACGCCGCTGCAGAAGAGCACTTCTTCCCGCAAGTATGCCTACGCCACCATCTTCCCGCAGCAGTGGGGCATCGATGACGTGCTCTCCGTCAAGTTCTATACGCAGACGATGGTCGGTTTTATCGATGAGGTACCCCTCTGCGGCCGCAACATGCAGGGCGGACACGCCACTTCGGTGCAACTCGTTCCGGACCGCGTGGGGCCTTACTGCAGAGTGTTTGTCACGCTCCAGTCCAATCCGCTCGGAGAAGACCTGCAGTCCGTCACGCTCACGGCTCCTTCGGGCAGCAAGTGGGGCGACCGCGGTTCGAATACCTACACCTGGACCATCCCAGAGGGAATCAAGGTGGGGGATTCCTTCGTGCTGGAGTATGAAGATGCGGCCAAGTTCCGCACCCTCAGCGGCAAGAGCGTAACGGTTACCTTCGATTCCGAACACGTGCAGACTTCGCAGACCCTTTCGGTCGCGAACCTTTCTTCCGTTTACAGCACCTCGCTCAACCTGAACGTTCCGCCGCTGTTGGATGAGAACTTCAGCGGCGTATCGACCTTCTCCTCCAACGATGAGTATTCCTCCGGTTTTAATACGGGTTCTAAGGATCCTCACACCTTCCTGAATGGATGGGCCGGCGCCCGCTGCGGGGCGTCCGCAGGAAAATGCGTGCGTATCGCAAGCCGGCGTGAGACTTCCGCCCGCTATGGCGCCCGCGTGGATGCCGCTCCGCTCACTGGTACGCTTAAGAAGGCTACCAACTTGAAAGTGACGTTCGACTACGGGGCGAACAATCAGTTCAGCAGTCTGGGCCTCCTCGGCAACGGCGATGTGGGACAGACCTGCTATGTGGGCTACATTACCACAACCGACAATTATAAGAGCAGCGAGACGACCGGTACCTATCAGCATAATTTCCACATCGATGCAGGCGAGAAGACCGGCAGCTGGGACAATACGCCCAATGATGCCGAATATGTGCTCAGCAACGTACCTGCCAATACGACGATCCGCATCAGCTGGAGAAATGAAACGGATTCCAAGGCCGGTGCGCACAATACGACCAGCTGGTTCTATCTTGATAATGTTAAAGTAACCATACAACCATGAGAAACATTCTTTTCTCCCTTTTGTCCGTCGCGCTGATGCTCAGTGCCTGCAACAAGTCGGCCGTTCCCTCCGGGGCTTCCGGCCAGGGCGGGTTGCGTCTTTCCCTGCAGACGCAGGAAGAGCTCGCCGACGCTGCCGTCCGCAGCAACCTGACGGATTATGTGGCCGCGCTTCCTGCCAAGGATGCCTTTAATCTGACGGTCACTACCTCCACCGGCCAACAGTTCTGGACCGGCAAACTGACCGAGTGGCCCGAGGATATCCGTCTGAACGTGGGCTCCTACAGCGTGACCGCCGTCTGCGGAAGTGAGGAAGAGGAAGGCTTTGCCAAACCCCGCTTTGCCGCCACCGAGCAGATTGAAATCGCCAAGGACGATACGACCGATGTCCTGCTGACGGCCAAGTTGGCCAACTGTATGGTGAAGGTGACCCGCAGCGCCGCGTTCAACGCCTTCTTCGCACAGAGCGACCTCGTGCTGACCACGGGTGCCGGAACCGAGATTGCCTTTCCTGCCACCGAGATGCGTCCCGCGTTCCTCGAAGCCTGGAAATTCACCCTTGCCGGCTCGCTGGTAACGCCCGCCGGGACGGCATATCCTTTCAGCCAAAGTTTTGAGAGCGGCCTTAAATCCGCTACCCTTTATACGATACAAATGGATGTGACCTCGGTCGGAACGCCGGCCATCGTCGTGACGTTCGACAACACCGTCGAAACCGTAGAATTGGAGGAAGACCTGTATGAATAAAATTTTCCGTCCCCTGCTGCTCGCCCTCGCCCTGATGGCGGCAGCCTGCAATGAAAGAATGGATATCAACAAGGAAGGCACGCTTTCCTTTGCGAACATGTTCCTGAACCTGGACGTGTCGGTGAGTGAAGTCACAAAGGGCCTGACCAAGACCCCCGCGTCGATTGACGACTACTATATTTCCGTTCTCAACGAGGAAGACGATGTCGTGTACCACGCTACCTACAGCGCCCTCCAGTCCTCTTCGGTCCGCCTGCTCGCCGGCTCCTATACGGTGCGCATCCTTTCTTCGGAAAGCGTGCCGGAGGCCGCCTTTGAGACGGACAACCCGCTGACCAACCCCGCCGTTTACGGTGCGGAAGTGCCCGTGGTGATTGCCGCGGCCCAGACCACCGAAATCGGCGCCGTGACCTGCAAACTGATGCAGTGCAAAGTCAGCATCGAATACGACGACCAACTGCTCGCCATGATGACGGGCTCGGGCAAGGCCAGTGTGGAAGTGACCCCCGGTTATCCCCTGGAGTATTCCGTGGATATGGAAGGCGGTATCATGAGTTATGAGTCCCGTGCCGGTTACTTTGCCGTTCCCGGAGAAAGCGCCTCCCTCTCGATTACCTTCACGGCCCTCATCGACGGAAAGAATATGAAGATGAAATGGGTTAAGGCAGGCGTTACCCCCGCTACGTTCCGCAAGGTCAAACTGATGAAGAAGGTCAACCCCGAAGGCAACGCGACCGTTGATATCCTGATTGACGGCTATATCGAAGATGCCGACCTGATCAGCGTGACAACCTCGCCCGTGCTGGATATCCTCGGCGACGATCCCAAGGCTCCGTTGGGCGATGGCGGCATTACCCTCGCCTTTGCCGATGATTGCACGATGTTCGACGACCTGTCCAACATCGTCGTCCCGGATCCCGCCGTGACCGCCATGGATCTGCGCCTGGTGGCCACCATTCCCAACGGTGTCAAGAAATTCACCGTCCACATCGAGACCAACAACGACGGTTTCAATTCCGCCCTCGACGCGGCGGGCGGTGCGGACCTCGATCTGGTGAATCCTTCGCCGGACGCCGGAATCATCTTCCAGGTCGTGCCTTTCCCGCACGGATCCGACCTGGTCAACCGGACGAGCGTGGATTTCAACCTGAGCGCGGCCCAGGATCCGATCTATCCTTTCAAGGGTAAGCATACCTTTTATATGACGATTGTTGACAACGCCGGCTGCAAGAATACGATTCCGGTGTCCATGGTGATAGGAGAGTAAGTGATGAGAAAGATTGTTTGGATACTTCTTGGCGTCCTGACCCTCTCCGCCTGCTCGCGGGAGTCTCTCCCTTCGGAAGGCGAGGGCTGTCTCCGTCTGAAAGTGGACGGAGCGTGGACCAAGGCGGCGCTCACCGACGAGCAGCTGCTCTCCACCGCCGTCGTCAACATCTACAAAGCGGATTTTTCCGGCCTGGTGCGCTCCTGGCGCTATGGTGAGATTCCCGCTACCATCTGGCTCCCTGCGGATGATTACCGCGTGGACGTGGAGGCCGGCGAGAGGGTGCAGGCGCATCCCGACACGGCCAGCTGGGACCAGCGCAGTTATGAAGGCAGCAAGGAATTCAGCGTCGTAGCCGGTCAGGCTACGCAGGTGACCGTCCCGGCCACGTGCTGCAACGCCGTTTCCCTCGTGCGTTTCGATTCCACCATTGCCACCAATTTTGCCGATGGCTATACCCTGACCGTGACCCTTCGCGAAGGCGCTTCCCTTACCTATACGGCGGCCCAGAACGGCAAGGAGGGTTATTTCCTGATCGGCGGCATTGAAGATCCTGCGTTCTCCTGGCGTTTCGCCGGTACCCTCAAGACCGGGGAAGCCTTTGTCAAGAGCGGTACGGTTCCCTCCATTGAGGCGGGCAAACGCTACGAACTGAAACTCAAATACATCATCAAGCACGGAACCTTCGACCTGGATATCCAGGTGGATACGACCGTGGATGAATTCGAGGATGTCGTGATTTTCGAACCGGTTTCGACCGGTATCGCCCCTTCCGAGGCCTGGGAGATTTGGGCCGGTCACGCGACCGTCCACGCCGATGTGGATTCGGGCGAGTATGACGATCCTTCCCAGGTCGCCTTCGAATATGCCGTCGCAGGCAGCAGCAACTGGACTTCCAAGGCTGCTACCCTGGGCGCTGACGGTTCCTTCTCCGCCACGCTCACCGGACTGACGCCGGCTACGGAGTACAGTTATCGCCTCGTGGTGAAGGATGCGGTGGTGGGCGATCCCGTTTCCCTGACGACCGATGTTGCGCCGACCGTTCCCAACGGCAGTTTCGAATATACGACCGACGCGGGTTCCTACAAGGAGTGGTACAGCGCCTCCGCGCCTTCCCTGGCCGACCGCACGGCCTGGTGGGGCTCCGGTAACGGTAGTAAAGTCAACAATATCAATGGTTCCGCGGATATGGGCTACGTGATTTGCGAACCCAGTTCCGATGCCAAGGATGGCAGCCAGTCCGCCTGCCTGAAGTCCGCCTGGGCGGTCGTCAAGTTTGCGGCCGGTAACATCTTCACCGGTTACTTCGGCGGCCTCGTGGGTACCAAGGGCGGTATCGTCTATTACGGACGTCCCTGGACCGCCCGCCCGACGGCGCTTCGTTTCTGGGCGAAATATGAGACCGGCAATGTCAACCGCGTGGATGGTTATCCCGCAGGGGAGTCCAGCCCGAGCGGCAAACCGGACCGGGCCCGTATCTATACGGCCGTTGGCAACTGGAACTACAAGACCTACGGCGGTACGAAGGACTGCCCGATCAAGGTGAACACCACCGACCAGAGCACCTTCTACGATTACGCTACGATGACGGGGACCATCGCCTATGGCGAGAAGATAATCTCAGGTTCGAACGGCGGCTGGGTGCAGTACACGATTCCTTTCGAGTACCGCAGCCAGAGCGAGATGCCTACCCATATCCTGATTTCCTGTGCTTCCAGTATGCTCGGCGACTACTTTACCGGTTGTGATTCCAGCAAACTCTGGTTGGACAAGATGGAGTTGGTCTATGAATAAAACACTCCTGAGAGCCTTCCTGGCGGCGGTGTTTCTTTTCATCGGTTTCCTTCCGGCGGAAGGGCAGATGAAATGTGACCGCGGATACGCCATGGTCAACCAGCCCGTAAAGATTGTCAAGAAAGGCGACTGGATGTTCGGTGGCAGTTTCGGTTTTTCCGGAGCGACGGCCGACAACAACAGCATTCTGGTCATCAGCGGCATCAACGCCCGTCTGTACGATGTCGATGTTTCTCCGAATTTCTGCTATATGTTCGGGGACAACATGGGTGTCGGCGGCCGTTTTTCCTACAAACGCAACTTTATCAACGTGGCGTCGGCAGGACTCTCGATGGAGGGGGTGGATGTCCACGTGAAAGACTATTACCTGGCCAGTCACAGTTACCTTTTCGGGGCCTACTTCCGCTACTACAAACCTTTCGGGAGGACCGGTCGTTTTTCGGCTTTCGTGGACGCGGAACTCTCGGCGGGCGGCCGTCAGCACAAGATGGTCGACGGACACAGCGAGGATGTGAAAGCCAGTTACGGCGTCGGCTTCCAGGCTGCGCTGGGGGCTTATACGGGCGTGATCGCCTTCCTGACCTCCCATTTTGCCTTCGATGTGCGCGTGGGGCTGTTTTCCTTGAATTATATGTCTGAGAACCAGACACACAACCAGATAGGGCAGGGAAACGACAAGTTCGGCTCCGCCAATTTTATGATTGATTTGCTGGCCCTCCAGTTCGGTATTTATTATTATCTGTAACGCGATGAAACGATTCTTTTTCTTTCTTCTGAGCGCCTTCTTCTGCCTGAGCCTGAAGGCGGCCGATGAGACCGTTTCCGCAACGGATAAGGGGGATACGATCAAGATGGGGCAGGTTTACGGTTCCGACAAGGCCCGTTCCCGCAGTTTCCCCAAGCGGCTCTTTTCGCCCAAGGGAAGTTGGGGCATAGGCTTTCAGGGGACCTGGCTCGGCGCACGGGGAACCAACAGTTCCGTCGTGGCCCTGCTGACCGGACTGAACGGCAGTTTTTCCTTTGGCCGCATCGCTCCTGCCGCCACCTATACCTATATGGATAATGCCGCCGTGGGTCTTCGCTTTACCTATATCGGTGCCTCCGGGAAGATTGACGGCGGCGCCCTCCAACTGATGGATGTGGCAACCCTGGACCTCTCCGGTACGGGACTCAAACTGCGCAGTTACGGGGCTTCCGTTTTCCACCGCAATTGGTGGGGGATTGATGAGAGGGGCCGTTTCGCCGTTTTCCTGGATGCGGCGCTTTCCTACCTGAATACGAATGTCGAAATGGGCGGTCGCGTGCTTTCCCAGCGGGTGGCTTTCTCCGTCAGTCCCGGATTCGAAGTTTTTGTGATGAACTTCCTGAGTCTCAACCTTTCCGTCGGTCTGATTAGTTTCAGTTACGACTGGGACAACAATTACAAATCGGACGGAACCTGGTCGGGAGACAACAAAGGTGTCCACCTGGGTACGGGTCTGAGCCTGCTGGATATCAATTTCGGACTGAACTTCTATTTCTGATAAGCTGTTTCCCGAACGGATGCTTCGCTGCCTCTCATATTTTCTTTCGCTGGCCCTGCTCGCTTTTTCGGCCGTTTCCTGTTTTGAGAACGACCTTCCTTACCCGTATGTGCGGGCGAGCATTACCGGTTTGGAGGCGGAAGGGGTGATTTCCTGCGAAATCGACGAACCGCGCAACACCATCACCCTCCATCTGGACGAGACGACGGATATCAAGCGGGTGAACATCACCGGCGTGACCTACGGTCAGAAAGAAACCTGGCCCGAAAAGGAAATCCGCGGCGTGAAAGACCTGAGGGATCCGCTCTATGTGACGCTCCGTACCTATGAGGAGCAGCGCTACGTCTGGAAAATCCAGGCGAAACAGAGCGTTTCGCGTGCGTTTCGCGTACAGAACCAGGTGGGAAAGACGGTCTTCGACGACAATCATCATCTGATTCTGGCGACGGTCAGCAAGGCCATTTCCCTGACCTATATCGTGGTGGACAGCGTCAAACTGGGACCCCGGGATATCACTTCCTGCGATATCGACTTGAAATCGGTGCACAATTTCACCGAGCCGGTGGACGTGACGCTGAGTTTCCAGGGCCGGCCGGAGACGGAAGACTGGCAGGTGTGGATTCAGCAGAGCGACAAGGATATTCTTGTGAATTCGGTGAGCCCCCGCAGCCGGCGCGCCTGGATTGATGCGAGCGGTCTGGCGGGCAAGGCCAACGGCGTGCGCTATCGTCAGGAGGGGCAGACGGAGTGGAAGGAGTGTGACAGCGTCCTCGTTGAGGGCGGTAGTTTCCAGTGCCTGATTGATACGCTGCAGCCGCTTACGACCTACGAATACGTGGCCTATACCGGCGAAGAGGAGACGGATCCTGAGACGTTTACGACGGAGGACGAGCAGCCCGTTCCGAACGGTGGTTTCGAATATGTGACGCCGGCGGGCAGTTTCTATGAGTGGTATTATCCGGATGCGCCGACGGCGCCGGAGCGGACGGCCTGGTGGGGTTCGGGTAACGGCAGCAAGGTGATGGGCATTTCCGGTTCGGCGGATATGGGCTATGTCATTACGGAGCCGGATGAGACGGAGAAGGCTTCGGGTGACCGTTCCGCGAAACTGATTTCGAGGTGGGCGGTCGTCAAGTTTGCGGCAGGTAACCTTTTCTCCGGCTATTTTGCCGGTCTGGTGGGTACCAAGGGCGGTATGGTCAACTATGGCCGTCCGTTTACCCTCCGTCCCGATTCGCTCAAATGCAGCATCAAATACCACTGCGGCCCGATCAACCGAATCAGTGAGACGGATATTCCGGCCGATATCCACGTCACTCCGGGCCAGAACGACGAGTGCCAGGTGTTCATTGCCCTGGGCAACTGGGATTACAAGAAATATGGCGGCAGCGCCGAATGTCCTGTTCAGGTGAATACGACGGACCGGACCACCAAGTTCGCTCCGGACGGGGAGTCTGTCATCGCTTACGGAGAGTATCGGCTCAATCGTTCCACCCTCAATGCCGAGGGACAGGAAGATTGGATTGAAATCGCCATTCCTTTCGTTTACAAGGACAATTTCACCATCCCTACCCACCTCATCATTTGCTGCGCATCCAGCAGCCTCGGCGACTACTTCACCGGTTCCGACCAGAGCATCCTCTGGATTGATGACGTCCGGTTCGTGTATTAATTTCCATTTTTAGCTCGCGCAAGCACTTGAGCATCGCTCCACTACGTTTTTGGCCTCAAAACGAAGTGGCGCCGTGCTGCAGCATTGCTTCACTATGTTTTCGGCCCATTTTCAGCGTGCAGGTGTGCTGGGCGGCGGCATGCTGGCGCTCCTCGCTCGAAGGGAAAAAGCGGGGCCAACCCGTTCGCTTGCCGCATAACTTGCTCCCTTTCGGTCGCTTCGAACAAATGCGGCATCCGCTTCGCGGTCCCTTCGGACAAATGATCGGCCAAACGCCTTCCTGCCGCTCCGCTTTTTGTGATTGAGCA
>JAGCXP010000099.1 GCA_017961345.1 Bacteroidales bacterium
CCGATCAGGATGGGCTGCTTACCCGCGGTGAATGACCATTTCGGACTGGCCTGCCAGCGCAGCCACAGGTGGTCCGTCGCGCTGAAGGGGTTGTCGTCGTCGATCTTGCGGTTGAAGCGCTGCCGGATGAAGAAAGTCAGATCGGGGGTCAGCCGGCCTGCCAGGCGCAGATTGAGGTATTCTCCCTGGAAGTGCGAATCATAGACGCCGTTTTCCAGTTGCTGGTGAAAGGACGTGCGGGTCTCGATGATGATTTCATCGATCCGCGCCCCCTTTTCCGGCGCGGCCGCTTCCTGCGCCCGCAAAGCCGGAACGCAGCAGCACAAAAAAATGACCGTCAAAAGAAACTTTCGCACGGTCAAAGGTAATCATTTTATCCGGAATCGCACCCGGGCGATGATGGGTTTACTCGGACAAAACAGCCCGGATCATTTTGAATTCCCCGTCTTGCTTCTATATCCCGTACAACGTGTGGGTTGTCAGCATCTGCATTCACAATGCAACCAATCCCGCCCAATACAACCCCAGCGGCAAGGGCAATCAATAGTTTCTTTTTCATGGTCATTTAATTAATACCGTTCATTGTTATAATTACCTTTTTGTAATTTACAAAGAATAATAGAATTCACAAAAAAATGACACTCATTTCGCTCCCCGATGACAAAGAGATTAATCTTCGTTTTCTAAAAAGTTAACAAATTTGTTTATTTTTCTTATCTTTGCCCTTAGATGGAACGAAATGGACACATATTCTGTACGGCGGTTGATCTGATTCAAACGCGGATGAAAGACCTGGATATCAATCAGGCCGAATTGGCTTTGCGGTGCGGAGCGCATGCCCAGACGCTGTCTGCCATCCTGCACGGGCGAAGGGATATTCCCGTTTCTTTAAGTATCAAACTGGATGCGGTCCTGGGATTTGATCCCGGCACAATCGCACAAGCGCAAACGCGGGACTTTGTAGATGCAGAATTACAAAGGATCCGGATGACCGATACGCAAAAAAAGAAAAAGCACATCCTGAAAAAGATCAAGGCGGCGGGCGGGTTGTGGTCCTATCAAGGGCTTCCTGAACATTTGGATGATGACGCTATTATCGAAGCGGCGCTTGTCCATTTGGAATTGGAAGACCTGCCCCTGTTGTTTCAGATCTGGGGCAAAGCCCACATAAAAAGGGTTTGGAAAGAGCGTCTTGTGAGCCAGGGGAGAAGGATGAATATTTTGAATTATATCCTTGCTGTCAAATTTTTCGACATACATAATCCCGATAATTACTTAGCACGCTATGCCAACTGAAAAAGAAGCAATTATTCCCGGATTAACCCCGGCAACACGCGAGGTTTTTGACCGGGTATCCGAATTAGACTGCATCAAGAATCTCTTTCTTTGCGGAGGCACCGGACAGTCTCTGCAGATGAATCATCGGCTCAGCGAAGATTTGGACTTTGAATTACTGGGGCTGAGAAGGGACCGTCCTGCACTGAATTTCCGCGAAATTCTTGGGGAGATCAAGCGCGTATTCCCCGATGCAAAAGAAGAAATTTTGGGAGAAGACCACTTTCTGGTGTACATCAATTGGGGGAAAGTGAAACTGTCTTTCTATCGACCGGAAAATCCGGTCAAGACGATGAAAACCGGATGGCAATACAAAAACCTCAAAGCCCCGACATTGCAAGAATTGTTGGGCATGAAAATCTATGCTATTTGTCTGCGAAATGTCTTCCGGGATTATTATGACATCTTTTGCCTCCTGAAGGCTGGTTGCGATCTTGACGAAGGCATCCGTTATGCCAGTCACCTGTCTCGCCACTCAATCCGATCAAAAACCATGTATTCCCGACTGCTGGCGCCCCAATTGTTTCACAAGGACAAAGATTTCCCAAAAATGTCCCCCCGTTACGATGTTTCTGCCGAGCAAATCCGTGACCACATAAAACAGGTGATGGAAAAACGGGCAGAAACGTAACACAAACTCCCTTTAGAGCCGGAATCGCACCCGGACGATGACAGGATTGTCCTCGGGGCCTAGCACGAAGGGGTGGTTTTCGAGAAGGTAGTGTACCAGGGGCTCTTCCCGTCCTTGAAACAGTAGCGGAACGGAAGGCCTTTTTTCCCGAGGTCGATGGTGCGGAATTCAGCCATGCCGTCGGCGTCGAAGCGGTAGCTGGGCCCGGAACTGATGGCGGGGGCCAGCACCGCGCAAAGAGCAAGGGCAAAAAGAGAGCGTTTCATTGGTTCTTCGTTTCTGTTACTGCATAATTACGCTTCCTCCCCCAATAAATCAAGGCCAAATCCTCTGCCGCAGACGCTGAATCCCGTCATTTAACAACAATTTGTCTCGCCATGAATCGTTTTACTGTTTTATGATTATTATTTTATAGTAATTATTTTATGGTAATTTGTTTTTTTTGTTTATTTTTGCCGGAGAACTAAAAACTACGGAAAATGAACAATCCTTTTGTCACCAATGGATATGCCGGTGCCGAGTATTTCTGTGATCGTGTACAGGAAACGACCACTATCCGTGAATTACTGACCAATGAGAACAATGTGGCACTTATCTCTCCTCGGCGTTTAGGGAAAACAGACCTGATATGGCATGTGTTTGATGACGAAATGATCCGTCGGAATTACCACTGTTTTGTCGTGGACATCTATGCAACACGGAACCTTGGCGATTTTGTAAACATGCTGGGAAAAGCAGTAATGGACGAACTCCGGCCAAAAGGCAAGCGGGCCTGGGAGCGATTCATTAATCTCGTTTCTTCCCTTCGGTCAGAGATTTCCTTTGACATAAACGGATTGCCTTCCTGGAATGTGAGCCTGGGTGCTATCAACAATCCGGCCATTTCGCTGGACGAAATCTTTTCCTATCTCAATCAGGCAGACAAACCCTGCCTGGTTGCCATTGACGAGTTCCAGCAAATTACACGCTACGAAGACCGCACCATTGAGGCTACCCTCCGAACCTATGTCCAGCGGTGCACCAACGCCCATTTTATTTTTTCCGGGTCCCAGCGCCACATCATGAATGGCATATTCACTTCCCCGTCCCGCCCATTCTATCAATCTGTGTCCATTATGAACCTCCAGCCGCTGGATTTGGAAGAGTATTCCGCCTTCTGTGAAAGCAAATTCGCCGCCGTCGGCAAACATTTGGACCGGGAGGTCGTTTCACTGCTTTACGAACGCTTCGATGGTGTTACCAGCTACATGCACCGCATCCTGAATGTTTTGTTTTCTAGGACGGAAAAAGATTCCACGTGCGGGATTCCGATGGTTGAGGATGCGATCGATTTTCTTTTGCGTATGTCCTCCGACTCCTATGAGTCTCTCTTCTATCAAATGCCGGAGAAACAACGTATGCTGTTTCTCGCCATCGCTCGCGAAGGGAAAGCCTCTGTTATTACCGGAGGAAAGTTCCTTCGCAAGCACAATCTGAATTCTGCCAGCAGTGTCTCGTCTGCGCTTAAGGGATTGCTGGACAAGGACTTCGTCACCCAAGACAAAGACATCTATTACGTCTATGACCAGTTCTTCGCTTTGTGGCTCAAGTTCAAGGGCTTGATTTAAATCGGGAAAACCTACCACTGCTGCTGAAAGAACCCACGCTGGAAAATGGGGCGGAAACCCAGTTTGGGCTGGATTCGTTCGAATTCCTCGGTCTGCATCCGGAGGGGCTCGACGCCCGAGATCCGCACATGGGTGTGGAGCTGCTCCGAACCCGGAGAATGAATGTCGAGGTTGATGCCGCCAACCCGGGCACGCCGGTCTGTGTCCGTCATGATTACCTCCATCTCGTGGTATGAGTCGGCTGGCGCATTCACCACCGTGCCGCTGCCGACAAAGGCGCGCGAGATGCGGTTGATGTGCCGACCCTGCCGGTCCAGATGGACGACCGTCTGGTTGTTGCGGTTCTGTCCTTCGATCAGGATATAGCAGAGCTCGTCTTCGTCCGAGATCACCTTGTGGATCAGGATATTCTGGTTCTCCGCGTCCTCCAACAGGCCCTCTTCGTAATGGATATAGCCTAGCAGTTCGCGGGCGTACAGTAGCGCTGTCGCCACTTCCGCTGCCATCAGGGAGTCCACCTGAAGGCCGAACGTATCCCAGAAATCATCCGCGTCGAACACATCGTGTCCGTGAACCAGCGCCAGACGAAACTCGCTTTCCTGATGGATGGGCGCGCGCCCATCCTGCGAGAACGCGATGTCGGCGCGGTACGGCAGGCTGTACTTTTGGCCGAAAAGAATGTCCCGGATGCGCAGGCGGTCCACGACGCGCAGGTATTCCCGCATCAAGCGGACAGCACGGCCCTGAGTGGACGAGGCGTTCAGTTCGCGGGAGCCCAGCATCAGGCTGTATTCAGTCGTCCCGCGGCGATAAACCGCTGTGGAGGAACGAAGACCTGCATATTCAGCCCGGAGCGTGTCCCCGGGATGCAACGCCGACGCGTCCAGGGTACAGAGGCCCTGCGCGTTGCACTGTCCGACATAGCGGTTCGCCGCCTTGACATAAGCGTACTCCGCATTTTCCTGGCCCAGCATAACGCTGATGCGAACCTGCTGGGCCTGTGCCCAGCGGGGAAGAAGGGCCAATATGGCCAACAGGATTATCCTCTTTTTCATAATTGCATTTTGATAAAGATACGGATTATTTCTATATCCCATCCAGTTTCGCCTGGACCAACTTCGGTTCGACCTCAAACGTGACCCCGCACATCCTGCCGTTTTCCCAATCCACATCGAAATACGCAAGTTGTTCGGGGAGAATATACCGTCGAATCAAGTCTCCGTTCCAACTAAAATAAAGCAATTCCCGGGTCGTTTTTACCGGCTCGTCCCGACTGGTATTCAGATGTCCAATATATCCGACAAGAAAACCCTTGTCAGAAACAGAAAGCGTTCGAAACACATCTTTTGGCGGCTTTTGGGAATAATACGAGGCCAAGCCGTCCGACACACGTTCAACTTGTGGAACAAAGGGTTCCGGCCCCCAGAGCCTTCTTATTTTCGAATAATTATCTGAATATATTTCGATATAATCCACCATTAAAAATGGAGAACAGAAATACATTCCGTCGGGAGAGAAAGATATTTCTGACTGAAGCGACATATTGTTAATCGCATCGGGCTCGCCGTTGACGTTCGGGAAAGAGCCAAAAGAGCCATTAACCTCCCCGGTTTCTGAGAAGGAATAAAAGCGAGGCCCCTTTCGCGGAGTGCCGACAAAACCGCACTCCGGTGACGGAATGAGCCGGAGACACTCTTCTTTAATCGGGATATCGTTTACCAAAGAAAAGACAAGACTTGTATCTACCGCTTCTTGTAAGGCAATCATTTTTTTGCTGGCAAGACTATACGCATAAAGGATCTTGTTCTTTACCGTCAAGTTTTGAATGCCAAGACATTCTCCCGGGCCTCGCCCCATTTTCAAAAATGGTTTCTTTCGCCCCGTCCCTAAATCAATCAGACTTAGAAGAGACGGCAGTTCGCCATCGGCAACAATTACTTGGTCCTGTTGCCAAAATACTATCGGCCCGATACCGGCTAGCTCGATTTGGTTTAATCGAAGATACTGCTCAACAAACACAGAATCCACATTGTCCAACGAAAAGTCGACACTTTGTCTCGTGGAGACACAGCACACGCAAGACAAAATGATTATCAGTCCCCCTACGAACAAGGTTGCTTTATTATGCTCCGGCTTCATATCCGAACTATGGCCAGTTTTTTCTGTCTCTACATGTTATTGGAAAAGGAAGGCCCGTATGCCAGCGCTTCCAGATTTTCCTGCGCGAAGGTTTTTGTCCGCTTTGCCGTCACGGCCAGCACCGTGCCGGCAACCGCTGCCAGCACAACAAGGGAAATAATCAACTTTTTCATTATCATAACATTATTTGGTCTCACATTTTTTCGAAACACATTGTGCTCCTTTTTTTTGTTCTAAAGTCCTTCCAGTTCCGCCAGGACCAACTTCGGTTCGGCCTCGTTCGTTACACCAAATAGCCGACCGTTTTCCCAATCAACGTCGAAAAACGGCAATTCCTGCGGGATGGTATACCGGGCCAGGAGCTTCCCTTTCCAGTCAAAATACAAAAAATCTTTTGCGTAACGCGCCGGATCGTCCCGGTCTGTGTAAAGATGACCAATATACCCAACAAGGAACCCCTTGTCCGTGGCCGAAATTGCGCTATAAACTTGTTTATGTGGTTCTGCGGCATAAGAAACCAAACCGCTCCTCTCACGCCTGACCGCCCGAGGGAGAAAAGGCTCCGGACCCCATAAACGATTTGTTTTTTTGAAATTGACAGAATAAATCTCTATGAAATCCATGTTCGAAAATGCCGAACAGAAATGCTTTCCGTCGGGGGAGAAAGCGAAGGACGATTGAAAAGCGATGTTGTTGATTGCGGCCGCCTCTCCTTCTACTGGCGGAAACGAGCCAAGCGTATCAACAACGGTTCCGTTTCCAGAAAACAAGTAGAAACGTCCATCATGATTGGGTGTCCCAATATATCCGCCATCCTTTGTTGGGACGACTCGAATACAAGCCTCTTTGATTGGAATTTCTTCCACTAGGGAAAAAACCTGATCTGCTTCGTCCGATTCCTTAAGAACAATTATTTTCTTGCTGGACGTACTGTACGCGTACAGTTTGTCTTCCTGGGCTACCATACAAGAAACGTCCAGGCATTCTCCCGGGCCGCGCCCCATCTTCAGAAACGGCCTTTTTTCTCCCGTCTGGATGTTGATCAAACTCAACAGGGAGGGTAGCATCCTGTCCGCTACGATTACTCGGTTTTCGTCCCAGCAGACAATTCGCCCTGGGCGCCCCAACTCAATTTGATCCAACGCCTGAAATGATTCTGCTGGAATGGTTCTTACGTCATCCAACGTAAACGCAACGGCCGAATCACCACCACGGGAACAGCCCCCAACAAAAAGAAGCAGGAACAGGGCGGCCTGCACAACAAGGGAAATAATCAACTTTTTCATTATCATAACATTATTTGGTCTCACATTTTTTCGAAACACATTGTGCTCCTTTTTTTTGTTCTAAAGTCCTTCCAGTTCCGCCAGAACCAACTTCGGTTCGGCCTCGAACGTGACCCCGCACATCCGGCCATTTTCCCAATCCACATCGAAGAACGCCACTTCCTGCGGCAGAATATACCGCGCCAAGAAATTACCGTTCCAGTCAAAGTAATGCAGCTCTTTTGTGCAACGCGACGGATCGTTTCGATCTTTAAACAGGTGTCCGACATAACCGACGATAAATCCGCAGTTGGATGTAGATATCATATAATAAACCTCTTTCTGTGGTTCAGAAACATAGAGATTATATCCTTCGCGTTCATATTTTTTTGCCGTGGGAATAAATGGCTCGGGGCCCCATAGCCGCTTCACATACCGGAAATCACCAGAATAGATTTCAACAAAATCCATATCGTGATAGGCCGAACAGAAGTGCTTTCCGTCCGGGGAAAAAGCAAATCGCGATTGAAACGTGTTGTTGTTGATCGCCTCTTCTGCCCCGTCTACGGCCGGGAAGGACCCGTGCGATTCAATGGCAAATCCGGCCCGGTCAAACAAAAGGAATCTATCACCTTTTATTGGCGTGCCAATATATCCGCCCTTTTTTGTTGGAATTACGCGAACACATTCTTTTTCAATAGTTGCTTCTTCTGCTAAAGCAAATCTTTGTTCTTCATCCTGCGCCGGTTGCAAAACTATTATTTTCTTGCTGGACGGACTAAACACGTATATTTTTTTGTCTTGAACGGTCAACGTGTTAATATCAAGACATTCTCCCGGGCCTCGCCCCATCTTGAGAAAGTGTTTCGTCTCCCCGCTGTGGAGGTTGACAAGACTCAACAGAGAGGGGAGAACCCTGTCGGCAACAATAACAGTTTCAGTATCCCAGAAAGAAACCATCCCAGGATGGCCGATTTCGACTTTTTCCTGAACGTCAAATTGTTCTACTTGATACGCGGTTGCCTCTGCCAAAGAAAAATCAACCGCGTTTTCTCTCTGAACACAGCCATTCCCGGTGCCCAAAAGTAAGAAAAGCGCCACAAACAGTCTTGAGGTGTTTTTATAATCCTTCGCAGTCATACTACGGCCAAATGCGATGGTCTTTACACGTTATTGGGAACGGATAGCCCGTCCACTCTGGTTTACATTCTTTATCAATAGACATCGTGCAAAAGCGGTCACAAATGACCATTAACTCCCCGGTGTAATTTCTCCGTCTGTCAGCGCTTCCAGGTTTTCTTGCGCGAAGGTTTTTGTCCGCCTGGTCGTCACGGCCAGCACGGTGCCGGCGACCAAGGCCAGCACAACTAGGGAAATAATTATCTTTTTCATAATCATATCGTTATTTGGATTGAATATTCATTTTCTCTTTGAACAGGTCAAGCATTTTGTCATTCACTCGAGGATCTCCAACCAATACTATGTTTCCCTTTGCATCCACGGAAACCGTGTGCAGACGACTATCGTCTGGGAAAAATGGATTTAAGGAACGGAAGGACAATTCGTTGCTCCAACAAAGATACGGACACGTTTTGCTGTCAACAACGCCAAATCCCCTTCTACAGACGCTAAATCCCCCTGTTGAAGAAAAGAATTATCCTTCTCTGTTTTTTCGGGAGATGGGAAGTTCTTCCCCAGAAACAATTATAGTCTCCTTTGTTTTTGATGTAACATAATCCCCGTTGACAAGAAAGGCGCGGTGTATCCGGATGAACCGGGAATCAAGAATTGCCTGCCATTTGCTGATCGGGGTCTTATTCTCGATCTTTCTTCCGTCTGCAAGATGAAGGAATACGATGTTGTCCAACGATTCAATATATGTAATACTATCTATCGGGACCTCTATCGCTTTCCTCCGGGACAGAACTTTGACTGTTTTTCTTTGCTCTTTGTTTTGATCGTCTTCTCTTTTACTATTATCAAGAACCCTGTCAACAATAACCAGCAATGACATCACAAATAGTACAAACACTGGATTAACAAGGATTCTCGGTGTACGTTCGAGTATCCGCGGGCCCAGAACCTCTCGTGGTTCGAAGATAGAATCGACAAAAAACAAACAAGCAATAACCGAAACGACAACAGCCGCAGCAATGAATATTGTATTTTTTGTGATTCTTTCTTTCGCTTTGCTTGTCGCGCAACGGGCTAAAACAGACAGTAAAAATGCCCCAGCAACAATCACCCCGGAAAGAATTAAAGCTTTTAAAAAAGAATAATCCAAGCTATACACAATCATTGCAACAAGCAATGCCGCAATAGCCCAAAAGAGTACTTTTTTGATTCTCTTTATCATCTTTTCCCAAAGATAACACTTTCTGTTATTTTTTTGTATGTTTGTGAAAATGATTGATATGACTCTCCCAGAAATTGCATCTTACCTCGCTCTTCGGGATCTACTGATTCTGTCGGCGCTTTTTATTGCTCTCTTTTTTGTCGCCTGGTTGTTTCCAAGCAAAGTTAAATATGTGGGGCTTCTTGGCCTTGTCGTCAGTCTTCTTTTGCTGATCATCTTCCTTGTCCCCTTTTTCAAGAATCTGGCAGAAGCCAAATTCAATGTTCATCCGAATCTGCTCAGTCTTGCCATTATCCATGGCTTGTTACTTATTGCATATGGACTCGTCATCTACGGCACTTCCGTCATTATCCGCCTGTTTTCCAAAGACAACCCGGACAAACCACGCCAAACAAGACGCCATAGGAATTGACGAAAAATACGTAATTTTGCATCATGAGCAAACGAGACGCCAACATACTCTTCTTTGTGGCTTTCTGCCTGGAGGGCTATAAGAACAAGCATGCGCTCTCGGGAGAGGCTGCATCTGTGCTTTTTGACCAGCACGGAATCAAGCAGTATCTTTCTGATTATTACGACATTCTCCACACCCAAGGAATGCCCTGGATACTAGAAGAAATTGAGGAAAAGATAGCGCTATGATTCTTTACCACGGAAGTCCCCATATGGTATGTGTTCCCCGCATCCTTACACCCAACCGGACTTTGGACTACGGAGTAGGGTTTTATACTACCACCTCAGAGCAACAGGCACACGATTGGGCTCTTCGCAAAATCACTGTCGGATCTTGCGGCTATGTCAACGTTTACGAATTCGATGAAGCCGCCGCTGCGGATCTCAAACGCCGCAACTTTTCCAATCCGCCGGAGGATGATTGGGTGGATTTCGTCTATGCCAACCGCAACCAACGCTTTTTTTTGCATGACTATGACCTGGTCTATGGGCCAGTAGCCAACGACCGAGTCTATGCCGCATTCGCTCTTTATGAGCAAGGGCTCCTGAACAAACAGGAACTCCTCCTGGAACTCAAGACCTACATGCTTGTAGACCAGATGGTCTTCCATACAGAAGCTGCGCTGGGCTATCTGAAGTTTATCGAAGCAAAGGAGGTGCGGTTATGAGAGCAGATATCACTCAGCAGAACCTTTATCTAATTCTTGCTGGGAAAGTGGCCGCCGTCGCGGCTTTCATTGCGGAGGACGAGCACATCAGCCCTCTGGAGGCCCTGACGAAGTTTTACGCTTCGGACACTTACCGCCTCCTGGAGCGCGAAGACACAAAGTACTGGCACCTGGGTCCGGTCGCCCTGTATCAGGATTATTGTCAGGCATAGCCTTTTATCCTTTGCTGTTTATTTCCACCCTTGGGCGGAGAGGGGGAATTCGACGCCGTCGGGGGTGACGAGGACCGCGCCCACTTCGGGCTGGGCCAGGTGGCCGAGGATGTCGAAGGTCTGGAATTCCGTACGGAAGCGCTCGTACTGGGAGATGGGAATGACGTACATCAGCTGGCAGTCATCCCCGCCGTTCATCGCGGCGGAAACGGGATCGACGCCCAGTTCCCGGCCCAGGTCGACGCTGCCCGACTCGAAGGGTATCTTGTCCGCATAGATCTTGGCGCCCAGGCCGCTGTCCCGCGAGAGGCGAAGCACGGCATCCGCCAGGCCCCGGGTCACGAAATATCCGTGCGTCGGGGTGATTCCTGCCTCGACCAGTTGCGCAGCACTCTGCGCGTTCAGTTCCGGCCGCAGATAGGCGCCCACCAGCATCTTATATTTCTCCAGCAGGCCCCGGTCGGTGGATCCCTGCTCGAACTTGATGCGTTCCCGCTCCAGCGCCTGCAGGCCCAGGTAAGCGGCGCCCAGCGCCCCGGAAACGCAGATCAGGTCCATGCTCTGCGCCTTCGGACGGGCGTCGGACACGGCGGCATCGTGGCTGCCGGTGGCCGCGAGGGCAATGGAGAGGCCGTTCCGCGAGGGCTGCAGGTCCAGGCACAGATGTGCGTATCCCTGCTCTTTCGCGGCGGCGACAATCCCCTCCCAGAGCTCTTTCACCTGCGGGAAATCCAGCTTGGCTGATACGCCCAGCGTTACGGACAGTGTCCGGGGCCGGGCCAGCACGGCGTGCAGTTCGCCGCTCACGCGCAGCACAGCCTTGCGGCCCAGGTGCGGCAGCGGGAAATAGACCAGGTTGAAATCGACCCCCTCCGACAACAGGGCCGAAGCCGAGACGACGCAGTCGCGCGGCGCGTCCGCCTCGAACCACAGCGGTTCCTCGAAGGGGCGGAATCCCGTCCCCTCGAACAGCTGTCGGATCGCTCCGATGCGACCCAGTTCCTGGAAGGTCTGCGCCATGCTAGAGATTGCGCAGCAGGTTGTTGAGGTTGACCCTGGCGTCGATCATCGCACGGAGTTCCGCGATGGGAACGCGGGTCTGGGCCATCGTGTCGCGGTCGCGCACGGTGACGCAGTGGTCGTTCAGGGAATCGTGGTCCACGGTGATGCAGAACGGGGTTCCGATGGCGTCCTGGCGGCGGTAGCGCTTGCCGATGGAGTCCTTCTCCTCGTACTGGCAGTTGAAATCGTACTTCAGCTCGTCCATGATCTGCTGGGCCAGTTCGGGCAGCCCGTCCTTCTTGACCAGCGGCAGCACGGCGGCCTTGACCGGAGCCAGCGGGGCGGGAATGCTGAGGACGACGCGGGTGTCGCCGCCTTCCAGCTGCTCTTCCTTGTAGGAATGGCTCAGCACGGCCAGCACCATGCGGTCCACGCCGATCGAGGTCTCGACGACGTACGGCGTGTAGGCGCGGCCCTCTTCGGGATCGAAGTACTCGATCTTCTTGCCGGAGTATTTCTGGTGGTTGCCCAGGTCGAAGTCGGTGCGGGAGTGGATGCCTTCCAGTTCCTTGAATCCGAAGGGGAAGTTGAATTCGATGTCGGTGGCGGCGTTGGCGTAGTGGGCCAGCTTCTCGTGGTCGTGGAAGCGGTAGTTCTCGGCGCCCATGCCCAGGTTGACATGCCATTTCATGCGCTGCTCCTTCCACTTCGCGAACCAGTCCAGCTCGGTGCCGGGCTTGATGAAGAACTGCATCTCCATCTGCTCGAA
>JAGCXP010000100.1 GCA_017961345.1 Bacteroidales bacterium
ACGCGCTGGCTGTTCACGGAGGTGCGGCAGCTCAAGGACTCGGTAACGATCGTCACGGATGGCGTCCTGAAGAAGGAGACGAAGCGTCGGCTGCCCGGAATCAACTGGCGCCGGTGGCTCGCCTCCGGCGCGCGCAACGTGCGCATCAAGTTCGTGGACGAAAACTACTCGCTCGCCGCCGACGGCCGCGCGGAAACGCCCGCCGGCTTCACCTCCCGCAGCGATATGGTGACCAACGGGCCCCAGGAGCGCAGCAACATGCCGCTCCGTGTGGAGAAGACCGTCGGCCGCAACGACCCCTGCCCCTGCGGCAGCGGCAAGAAATACAAGAACTGCCACGGCAAAGATCTGTAGCAAATGTTTAAACCTCAAAATATGAACAAAATGGAACAAACTACCAATGTCAATACGGTGAGCCGCATTGCCCAGGGCACCGTGTTCAAAGGCGAAATGACCTCCCCCCACGACATCCGCATCGACGGACATTTCGAAGGGGATATCCAGTCTGAAGGCAAGGTCGTCATCGGCGAAGCCGCTTTCTTCAAAGGTAAAATTTCCTGCAACGACCTCGATTTCTGGGGCAAAGCCGACACGGAAGCCGTCGTCAAGGGCACCCTTTCGATGCACAGCGGCTGCGTGGTGACCGGTTCCGTCCGTACCCAGAAACTCATCGTCGAGCTCGGCTCTTCCTTCGACGGCACCTGCGCGATGCTCAAGGATGCCCAGAAGGCCCCTGTCGCCGCTTCCGCCGCTGAAAAGGCCGAGAAGAAGTAATGGAAGCCCAGCTTTCCTGCGTCAACTGGCCTGCGGAGTATCCCGACAGGCCGGATGTTCGTTTTACCTTCGAAAAGCAAGCGGAGCGGCTTCGTCTTCGCTGGGAAGTGCGTGAAAACGCCTCCATGGCCCGCGCCAAGGCGGATAACGACCGAGTCTGGGAAGACTCCTGCTGCGAGATGTTCATCCGTTTCGAGGGCGAGAAGGAATACTACAACCTCGAGGCTTCCTGCAACGGGCGGATTCTGCTCGGTTGCCGCAAGAGCCGCGAAGACTGCGAGCACGCCAGCGCGTCCGTGCTGAAAAGCATTGTCCGCAAAGGATCTCTTCCGCTCGGCGTGACTTTCAGCGAGCGCCATCTTCCGGTGCTCGGGGACGGTCCTAGCTGGACGTTGGAACTGGAAATCCCGGTATCCGCTTTCTGGAAAAGCGGACTCAAGTCTTTCGACGGGGTTCACGCCTCCGGCAATTTCTACAAGTGCGGCGATGCGCTCTCCCGGCCTCATTATGTGAGTTGGGCGCCCATTCAGACCCCCGCTCCGGACTATCACAGGCCCGAGTTTTTCAAGGAGTTGTTTTAAGACGCAAGTTCCTTGGCGGTTGTCCATCGTGACAATCTGTCAGTTCTTAACCGATGGCAAAGTTTTTGTCGTCGGTTTATTCTATAAAATAAGGTAACTATGTCACATAAGCATCATAAAAACATGAACGAAGAGGACGAGCAGAAACGCGCCGAAAAAGGCGCTCAGGCGGAAGCTCCCGAGCAGGCCGCGCAGGAAACGGCGCAGCAGGCGGAAGGCCCCGAGGCCGAAGTGGAGACGCTCAAAGCCAAGCTCGAAGAGAGCAAGAACGATTATCTGCGGCTCTATGCCGACTTCGAAAATTTCCGCCGCCATTCTTCGGAAGACCGGCTCAAACTTATCGGTACGGCCTCCGCAGACCTGATCAAGGGAATGCTGCCCGTGCTGGACGACTGTGAGCGCGCCGTCAAGATGACCGCGGAAACGGCCGGCGAAGACAGCCCGCTGCTCGAAGGCGTGAACCTGATTTATAATAAACTGTTGGAATACCTCAAAGGCAAGGGCCTCGCCATCATCGAGGCGAAAGGCAAGGACTTCGATACCGACCTTCACGAGGCGGTGGCGCAGTTCCCGGTGCAGGATGAGGCGATGAAGGGCAAGGTATTCGACGTGGCGCAGACGGGGTACACCCTGAACGGGGAAATCATCCGTCACGCCAAAGTGGTCGTTGGAATTTGACAATATGGCAGAGAAAAGGGATTACTACGAAGTGCTCGGCGTAGGCAAGAACGCCACCGAGCAGGAAATCAAGAGCGCATACCGGAAGATGGCCATCAAGTACCATCCCGATAAGCATATCAATGATACCGAAGCGCAGAAAAAGGAAGCCGAAGAGAAATTCAAGGAGGCTTCCGAGGCTTATTCCGTGCTCTCCGATCCGGACAAGAAGGCCCGTTACGACCAGTTTGGCTTTGCGGGCGTGGACGGTGCCGCCGGTGGTGGCGGCTTCAGCGGAGCCGGCTGGGAGAATGTCAACGACATCCTGCGCGACCTTTTCGGCTCGGGCTTCGGCGGTTTTGGCGGCGGGGGCGGCTTCGGTTTCGACTTTGGCTTCGGCGGGGGAGGAACGCGCGGCGGCCAGCGGGTCTATCGCGGACGCGACATCCGTACCCGTGTCAAACTTACGCTAGAGGAAATCGCCAAGGGCTGTGACAAGGAAATCTCCCTGGACCGCAGCGTACCCTGCCCGGATTGCGACGGCAAAGGAGCCAAGAACGCTTCCGATATCAAGGAATGTCCTTCCTGCCACGGTACGGGCCAGGTCCGGCGGGTTGCCACCGGCATCTTCGGCATGCAGACCGTCCAGGTCTCGACCTGCCAGCAGTGCGGCGGCGAAGGCAAAATCATCAGCAATCCCTGCAAGAGTTGCGGTGGCACCGGGCTGGTTCGCAAACGCCAGAGCGTCCATGTCCACATTCCCGCGGGTGTGCAGGATGGCATGCAGATTACCGTCCGCGGCGAAGGCCATGCGGCCAAGAACAAAGGCGTCAACGGCGACCTGCTGATCGTGGTGGAGGAAATCCCGAGCCGCGAGTACAAACGCAACGGCGCCGACCTCCTCTACACCAAGATTCTGACGGTCAGCCAAGCCTGTCTGGGCTGCGAAGTCTCCATTCCCTGCATCGACGGCACGACCCACAAGGCGAAGGTCGAGGCCGGCACCCAGTCCGGTTCGATGATCAAACTTCGCGGCAAGGGCCTTCCCCGCATCGATGCGTACGGCCGCAGCGCCGGCACGGGCGACCTCTACGTCCGCTACATCGTCTATATTCCCAAACGCGTCTCCAAGGAGGAACGCGACCTGTTGCAGCAGCTCGACCAGAGCGAGAACTTCCAGCCCGTCGAAAAAAGCTCCGACGACCGCTCCTTCTTCGACCGCCTCAAACGCATCTTCGATTAAGGGTGGCGCCAAACTGATTGAAAATCAGCAATATAATCAAAATCGCCCCTGCATTTTTGCGGGGGCGATTTTGCGTAAAATATTGATTTTAAGATATTTGTCCTCCACCGGTGGTCCGGGGGCTTGGAAGGGCGTTTGCCCGACTATCGGTACTCGTCCCACGACTTGATCTCGATCTTGTCAATGGGAACGGTGCAGAAGGATTTGATAAAGGCGGACGCGAGGCGGCTGTTGGTAAAGAGGGGCACGTTGAAATCAATCGCGGCGCGGCGCATCTTGTAGCCGTTGGTCAGCTCGTTGGAGGTGAAGTTCTTCTGGATGTTCACCACCATATCTACCTTGGGGTCCTTGATCAGGTCGAGGGCTCTCGGGAAACGGCCGCTGGAATCCTTCTCGGAAGGCCAGAGGGCCTTGCGGGCGGGCACGCCGTTCTCGCAGAGGTACTTGCAGGTGCCTTCCGTCGCGTAGATGGTGTAGCCGTTTTCGGCCAGCATCTGGCAGGCGGGAAGCAGGTCGGCCTTCTGGAGGGCGTCGCCGGAGGAAATCAGCACCGAGGTCTCGGGGATGCGCTGGCCCACGGCGAGCAGGGATTTGAGCAGGGCCTCTTCGACGCTGTCGCCGATGCA
>JAGCXP010000101.1 GCA_017961345.1 Bacteroidales bacterium
ATCTCTCTTTCAATTATTATATTGCGGCGGTAATAACGGTGAGGTCCCACCTCTTCCCATTCCGAACAGAGAAGTTAAGCTCACGTGTGCCGATGGTACTGCCCCACCAGGTGGGAGAGTAGGTCGCTGCCGCATTCCTTAACAAGGGGATGGTCGATTGACTGTCCCCTTGTTTTTTATGTGTCAAACTTTTGCTAAATTTGCAAGATTGAAAAGCAAAAGGGATGACAACGGAAATTTTGTCTGCAATGATTGCCGATCTGGCCGTGAGCAGCGGCCGGGTAATGCTGCCGAGCCTGGGCGTATTCGTCTGTGAGGGGGTGCCGGCCAGTTTTGCAGACAAAGGTTTCACCATTCTTCCGCCCTATCGCAGGCTCGCGTTCCGACAGAGCGAAGGCGACGGCACCCTGCTCTACGAGCATTACGCTTCTTTTGCGAAAATTTCCTTTGTACGCGCCCAGAACGAAGTGGCCGCCCTCGTTGCAAAAATCACGGAAATGTTGGATGCGGACGGCGAAGCGCAGCTGCCGGGACTCGGCAAACTCAAACGGACGGTTTCCGGTTCGCTTCTTTTCGTGCCCGACGAAGACTTGGACGTATCCGCCGAGTGGATGGCCCTCGATGCCGTTTCGCTTAAACGCGAGCGCCGTCCGGACGATTTTTCGGGGGGCGGACTGCGGACGGAAAGCCAAACTATGCCTGAAAGCCAGAGCGCAAGCGTTCAAACAGTGCCGGAAGTCAAAGGTGCAGACGCTCAAAGTGTTCAGGATGAGTCCACTGCTGATGATAAGCGCGCACCTGAGAGCAAAGGTGCAGGCGTTAAACGCAAGGTTCAAGGTAATAGTGATGCCCGCAAGCGCATGGGTGCCGGATGGATTGTCCTGATTGTCCTCTGCGCCCTGCTTTTGCTCGCTGCCGGCCTGTTCCAACTGGGCATTCTCTATTTCCCCGAGTGGATTGACCGCCTGCTCTACAGTGCCGAGGAATTGGAGTTGTTGCGCTACTTTGGATTGTGAGCGGGTTTTCCCGATAGATGATAGCGTTATGGAGTTAAAAGACAATACAGTGAGGGAAGCCTTCGAGGTCCCGACCTGCGCGACCGACGAATGGAACAACGTGACCCCCGCCTTCTTTATGAAGGTGCTGGAAAACTTCGGGGGCCTTCACGCCGAAGCCTTCGGAATGGGCCATTATGACCTGCTCCGTGAGCATCTGGCCTGGGTGGTTTCGCGCCTGCACATTCATTTCAACCGGCCGCTCAAATGGCGGGAAAACGTCGTGTTTTCCACCTGGCACATGGGGCAGGAGGACGGCCTGTTCTTCCGCCGTGAAGCGATGATGGCGACGCCTGCGGGCGAGCCGGTCATCACGGCGACGACCGGATGGCTGCTGATCAATCTGGATACCCGTGCGATGGTGCGCCACTGCAACTTTGCCTCCCGGCCCGATTCTTTCCGCCCGGAAAAGGCCATCGAGGAACCGGCTCCCCGGCTGCGCATTCCCGCCGGTGTGGAAATGAAGACCGCCTACACCTATCAGGTAAAACAGAGCGATCTCGACCGCAACCATCACGTCAACAATACCCAGTATGCCCGCTTCGCGATGGATGCCCTTCCCGAAGGACTTGTCCGCGAAAACGGCATCAAGGATTTTTATATCAACTTTGTCCACGAAGCCCGTCTGGGCGATGAGTTGGAGGTTCGTATCGGTGAAGAAAACGAAGGACTCCTGCGCAATTTTTATGTAGAGGGCCTCGTGGAAGGAAAGTCATCCTTCCTTGTAAAAATCGTGTTATGATAGCCCTGATTTACCCCGAAGGCGATTTTGCTCCCATTATTCCCTCCCGCAAGGCGGAGGATGTCGATGTCCTTTTCGGACGTGCGGAACGGGAAAAGCCCAAAGTCGTCGAGGGAAAGGAGTGGCTGCCGGTCATCCGGGAAGACGGGACCGTTATCGGAATGTCCACCCGGGCGTATTGCCACAGCGGCTCCGGCGTGCTCCACCCGGTCGTGCACCTGCATATTCTCGACCGGAGCGGACGAATTTATCTGCAGAAACGGGGAATGAACAAAAAGTGTCAGCCCGGCAAGTGGGATACGGCCGTCGGCGGCCATGTGGACTATGGGGAATCGATTCAGGAAGCCCTTATGCGGGAAACGCAGGAGGAACTGGGCTTCACCCGTTTCAATCCCATCGCCATCAAGAATTATGTGTACGAATACACGGGAGACCGGGAAATGGTCTTCGTTTTCGCTGCGGTCGGAAGTTCGTTTTCCCTGAAGCCCAATCCGGATGAAATTGAGGAAGGCCGTTTCTGGACCCCCGAGGAGATAGATGAGGCGATGGGGAAAGGCATTCTGACCCCCAATTTCGAACAGGAATTCGCGGCCATCCGCAAAACCCTGTTTGCCCTGCTTTAGTAAACCTGAAAGCCTATGATTGTTTCCAAGCAACTTCCCTCCCTGCGCCTGCTCTCTTCGGATGAACTCGTAAAACTCTCCCGCAGCGAGGGCTCCCACTTTTTCCTCTATGAGGGCGATGTGGTAGGTCCCGGCGCGCTGCCTGCGCGTTTTTCTGCGGAAGGAGAAGAGGCGGACTGGGTGTATGCCGATTATTCCGACAACGAAGGCGCCCATCCGCTCATTGATGTGCAGGACCATCCTTTCCGGGACGATTTTGATTTCGGAAAGGCCGTGCTGGTGAGCAAGGAGGCCGTACAGAGGGCGGTGGAATTGCTTCCGACCTTGAAAAAGGAAGGCTGCTTGGGCGGCAAACTCAAGTGGGCCGCGCTGTATCATCTGAAACTTTGCTGCCGGCGTTTTCAACATATATCCCAGCCTTTGTTTGAGGCCCAGGAGAAGGATTTGCGCCTTTCGGGCGAGAAACAGTTTGATTATGTCAATCCCTCCCAACGGGCCGTCCAGCAGGAAATGGAACGCGTGTTCACTGCCTTCCTGAAACGGGAAGGCGCCTGGGTGGATCCGGCCTGCCGGAAGCCGCTGCCCGAAACTGACGCCGATGGAAGCAGCCCTTCCTTCGCGCACCCCCCCGGTGCTGGGCGTGATGCGGCGCTCGCATCGGTCGTTATTCCCGTTCGCAACCGCGCCAGGACCATTGCCGATGCCGTAAAGAGCGCGCTTTCCCAGCAATGTTCCTTCCCCTTTAACGTCATTGTTGTGGACAACCATTCCACCGACGGAACCACGGAAATTCTCTCGAAAATCGCCGCCTCCGACTCCCGGCTCATCCACATCGTGCCGGAAAGGACGGATCTGGGGATAGGCGGATGCTGGAACGAGGCCATCCAAAGCGAGGCCTGCGGCCGTTATGCCGTCCAGCTCGACAGCGACGACCTCTATGCGGGCACGGATACCCTTACGAAGATGGTGGAGGCCTTCCGAAAAAGAGGGGCTGCCATGGTCATTGGTTCTTATAAAATGACCGATTTCAACCTCAATCCGCTGCCGCCGGGCCTTATCGACCACAAGGAGTGGACCGATGAGAACGGTGCGAACAACGCCCTTCGTATCAACGGCTTGGGCGCGCCCCGGGCGTTCCGGCGGGAGGTTCTTCTGAAACATCCCTTCCCCAATGTGAGTTATGGAGAGGATTATGCCCTGGGCCTTGCGCTCAGCAGCGAATACATCCTAGAGCGGGTGTGGGACAGCGTCTATTGCTGCCGCCGCTGGGAGGGAAACTCCGATGCGGCCCTTTCCCGTGAGAAAGTCAATGCCAACAACGCCTATAAGGACAGCCTGCGCGCGAGCGCTTTCGTCGCCCGTAAAGCCGCCAATGCGGCCTGCAGCGCGGACAATGCGGCCCGTTCCGCTGAACAAACAAGGACCGACGCCAAAGAGGGAAATCCGCAGGCAAAAGAAGAATAGAAGATGAACGCGATACTGGATGGATTTGTAGCGCGGCAGCGCGAGCTCTGGCCGCTGGCCGACAAGAATTTTTCGGCCCTGGAAAAAGCGCGGACCAAGACGCTCTGCCTCGGGGACGAGACCGTGCTGGTGCAGTTCAATCCCGACCGCATCATTTCCTCCGCCGCCAAGACGGACAAGGCCTCCCTCAGCAAGCGCCCTTGTTTCCTCTGTCCGGCCCATCGTTTTCCCGAACAGATCTATCTGCCCGTCATCACGCCGCAGGCGCACAGTTACGACCTGCTGCTCAATCCCTTCCCGATTTTCCCGAATCATCTGGTCATCGCCCTTTCCGAGCACCGCGATCAAGGCTTGAGCGGGAGGCTGGAGGATTTGCTCTTCCTGGCGGATTTTTTCAAGGGATACACCTTCTTCTACAATGGCCCGTCCTGTGGAGCATCGGCGCCCGACCATCATCATTTTCAGGGACTTCCGAGCGGAATCATGCCCTTGGAAATGCGCATCAAAGAACGTCGGGGAAGTTATCGGGAACTCGCCCGCTACGGAAGTGCGAAACTCTATCGGAACGATGGCTTTTACCGGGGGATTTACCTTATCGAGGCGGATGAGGCCTCCGACGCCGACCAGCTGTATCGTACGTTGATGGGCGCCCTGCCCATTGAGGAGGGGGAAAGTGAACCCCGCATCAACGCCATAGCCTTCGCCGGCGAGAAGTGCCGCTATCAGTTGGTGGTTGTACTCCGCAAATGCCACCGTTCCCATCATTTTTATGCCGAAGGGAAGGAACATCTGCTGATGAGTCCCGGCTGTGCCGACATGACCGGCTATTTCATCACCCCGCAGGAGGAGGATTTCCTGAAACTCGATGATGAGATGCTCGCGCAGATGGTGGAGGAAATCATCGTCCCCGTCCCGGTGGAACAGGACCTGCTGGCTGCCTTGGAGCGCCAGGCCCAGACGGTGTCGGTGGGGATTCTGTCCGCCCCGGAAATTCTGTTCGAACTGGGTGACGGCCGCCTTCGCAGGGCAACCCTCGAAGACGGAATGGTGTGCTGCGATGGGAAGAAAGCCCCTACGCTGCGCTATAACGCCCCCGATAAGCGCAAGGACGGTTTCCTGGAACCCTTCTTTCACTTGCACAAGGTAAAAATCGGCAAGGGCTTCCATTGGGAACAGGAAGAAACGCAGGTCTTTGCCGGCGATTTGGAACTCATCGTGGAGGGGGAAAACCTCACGGCCGTCAACCACCTTCCCGTGGAGGATTATCTGCTGAGTGTCATCGCCTCCGAAATGTCGGCCACCGCGCCGCTGGAGTTTCTCAAGGCCCACGCCGTGATTTCCCGCAGTTGGGTGCTGAACGTCAAACAGGGACGCTCTTCCTGCGGAGTGGAACGCATCCTGAGCGAACTTCCGTGGGAAAAGGAATACGACCGCTGGTACGGCGGCGGCGCGCACAAGCACTACGATGTCTGCGCCGATGATCACTGCCAGCGCTATCAGGGCCTGACACGACCCTTCTCCGGCGAAGCGATTGCCGAAAACGTGCGAAAGGCGGTGAAAGAGACGGCGGGGCAGGTGCTCCTTTCCGGCGGCGAGATCTGTGACGCCCGTTTCCACAAATGCTGCGGGGGAATGACCGAGCGCTTTTCCGTCTGCTGGGAGGATGAAGACAAACCCTATCTGCAGGCGGTGGAGGACCCCTGGTGCCATCAGGCGGATGCGAAAGTGCTTCACGAAGTGCTGAACGACTACGACGAAGCCACCCGGGACTGGTACGAATGGGAAGAAACTTTCTCCCGCGAAGAACTCTCTTCGCTCATAGAGGAAAAATCCGGCTATCAGACCGGCCAGCTCCAATATATCAAACTGATGGAAAAAGGCGCATCGGGTCGCTGGTACAAAATCGCCCTTTGCGGGGAGAAACGCAGCCTCATCGTGGGCAAGGAGCTGGAAATCCGGCGCCTTCTGAGCCGGAGTCATCTCAAGAGTTCCGCCTTCGAACTGGAATATCAGGACAAAAACGGCCGTCCCGTAGCGCTCAAATTGGATGAAGAAGGCAATCTGCAAACCGAGTGGGCCTATCTACGGATCAAATGCCGCGGTTGGGGTCATGGCGTGGGCCTCTGCCAGATCGGCGCGGCCGTCATGGCATCGAAGGGCTGGGATTACCGCCGTATTCTCGCCTATTATTATCCCGGAAGTGAATTGAAATAATGGAAACCGATGCCAATCTGCCCGCCGGAAGGAAATCCCGCACCCCCTGGGCCTGGGTGCCCACCCTGTATTTCGCCGAAGGCATTCCGTATATTATCGTCAATACCATTTCGGTCATTCTGTTCAAACGAATGGGCCTGGGCAATGCGGACGTGGCCTTCTATACCAGTCTGTTGTACCTGCCCTGGGTGATAAAACCTCTCTGGAGCCCTTTCGTGGATGTGCTGAAAAGCAAGCGCTGGTGGATTCTTTCGATGCAACTTCTGCTCGGCGTGGGCTTTGCGCTCACGGCGCTGAGCCTGCCCTCTACCTGTTCCGACGGGGTCTCCGCCTATGTATGGACGCTGATTTTCTTCTACCTCTCTGCCCTTTCTTCCGCTACGCACGACATTGCGGCGGACGGCTTTTATATGCTGGCCCTCGACAGCCGCAACCAGTCGGTGTTCGTCGGCATCCGCAGTACGTTTTACCGGATTGCAACGGTCTTCGGCAACGGCCTGCTCGTGTTGTTGGCCGGTTGGCTGGAACTGCGCCTGGGGGATGTACCGAAGGCGTGGAAAGGAACGATGATTCTTTGCTCCGCTCTGATGTTCCTGATGGGGGTATGGCATCTGTATGCCCTTCCCAAGGTAGAAACAGCGCGTGAGGGAAAAGCTGATCTGCGCGGCGTGCTACGCGGTTTCGGCCGTTCGTTCTATAGCTTCTTCGCCAAGGACGGCATCGGCCTTGCGCTGGTTTTCATGCTGCTTTACCGCCTGCCGGAAGCCTTTTCCGTCAAGATGCTGTCCCCGTTTATGCTTGATACGGCAGAAGCCGGCGGATTGGGACTGGATACGCAGCAGGTGGGCCTGCTGTACGGGACGGTTGGCGTTGTCGCCCTGACGGCCGGCGGAATTCTCGGCGGTCTGGCCTGTGCCAAATGGGGCCTTCACAAGTCGCTCTGGCCGATGGCCCTCAGCCTTGCGCTGCCCTGTGGGGTGTACCTCTACATGGCCATGGCCCAGCCGGCCAGCCTCCCGCTCATCGGTACGCTGATTGCCCTGGACCAGTTCGGCTACGGCTTCGGCTTCACCGCCTATATGCTTTACCTGATCTGGTTCTCCGAAGGGGAATTCAAGACCTCCCATTACGCCCTCTGCACCGGTTTCATGGCCCTGAGCATGATGCTTCCCGGCCTGGTGGCCGGTTATCTCCAGCAGTGGCTCGGTTATACGGGTTTCTTTGTGCTGGTGATGGTCTGCTGCGTGGCTACCGTCGGTGTGACTTTTGCAGTGAGAGGAAAGATTGACAAAAATTTTGGTAAATGAGCAGACGATTCCTTCCAGTATTGCCCGCCCGTCTGGCACTCTCCGTGTGCCTTTTGTTGCTGAGCCTTTCGCTCAGTGCCTCTGTCAAACCCGGTATCGAGGTACTTCGCGAGAGGAACTTCGACCTTCTTGAAGGGAAACGCGTCGGGCTGGTGACCAACCCCAGCGGGGTGGACCGTCAGTTGAAATCAACCATTGACATCCTGCGGGATGCGCCGAACGTCAATTTGGTTGCGCTCTACGGCCCGGAACATGGCGTGAGAGGCGATGTGTGGGCCGGCGGGAAAATTGAGGATTCCGTGGACAAGCAGACCGGCCTGCCGGTTTTTTCCCTGTACGGAGCAACCCGCAAACCGACGCCGCAGATGTTGCAGGGCATTGACGTGATGGTCTATGACATTCAGGACGTGGGAACCCGCTCCTATACCTTTATCAGCACCCTGGGTCTTGTGATGCGCACCTGCGGAGAACTGGGTATCGAAGTGGTAGTGCTGGACCGGCCCAATCCGCTGAGCGGCCTCAAAGTGGAAGGTTGCTGCGTTCAGGAGGGCTTCTTCTCCTTCGTCAGCCAGTACGAGATTCCTTATCTCTATGGGCTGACGGTGGGTGAATTGGCCGTTCTGATCAATGAAGAGGGGCTCAACCGCGACCAGAAAGGAGACCAGCCCCCCGTTAAATGCACCCTCACCGTCGTGCCGATGGAAGGCTGGAGCCGAGACATGCTCTATGCCGATACCGGTCTTCCCTGGGTGCTGCCTTCGCCCAATATTCCGACGGCGGATGCGGCCAAGGCCTATCCCGCCAGCGGCCTATGCGGAGAACTGTACGGCTTCGTGCAGGTAGGCATCGGTTACACCCTGCCTTTCGGTGTCTTCGCCGCCGAGTGGATTGACGCTGACGCACTCAAGGCGCGCCTGGATAGTTTATCCCTGCCCGGAACGGCGTTTCGGACCATTCAGTACCGGCCGATGACCGGCTCCTCTGCGGGCAAACTGATTTATGGCGTGCAGTTTTTCTTTACGGACTTTCAGGCGGCCCGCGTGACGCTGACGCAGTTTTATGTGATGCAGGCCCTCGCCGAACTCTATCCCGACAGAAAGGCGTTCACCCCCGCCCGCAGGGTGGGTCTTTTCGACAAATGCTGCGGGACGGACCAGGTGCGGGAACGCTTCGGACAGCGTCATCGCGTGGAAGATATCGAGGCGCTCTGGATGGGGGATGTAGAGGCGTTCCGCAAGGCCTCGTCCCGATACTGGCTGTATCGCTGAAATCGGACCGTCGTCCTCGCGGTCGGGGTCACCGTTTTGAAAAGTGCCCGCCATTGATTAAATTTGCAGGTTAATATGAAACGTATGCCTATCCGGAAACTTCTGTACTTGACGCTGTCCCTCTGCACGCTCAGCGGCTGCCAGTTCCTTTCCTCCGTGCTCCACGATGATTCCGTCGTGGCGAAAGTGGGTTCCCATAAGCTGTACAAGAGCGACGTCGTGAAGTTGATTCCGAGCGGCCTGCCTGCCGAAGACAGCCTGCAGATGGCCTTGCAATACATTCACGGCTGGGCTTCCGACCTCGTGTTCCAGGACGTTGCCGAGCAGCAGCTCTCCAAGGAAGACCAGGATGTGACGGAAGATCTGGAGGCCTATCGCCGTTCCCTGCTCAGATATCGCTATGAACAGTCCTATGTGGCCCAGCGCCTTTCGCGGGAGGTCTCCGAGGAAGAGGTCAAGGCTTATTACGACAGCCACCTGAAAAATTTCATTCTCGACCTTCCCATCGCCAAGGTGCGCATTCTGCGGCTTTCCGCCGAGTCTCCGTACAAGGAGTCGCTGCGCAAACTGCTGGTCAGCGGCGATCCTGACAAACTGGTGGCGCTGGATTCCCTTTCCTTCAAGCTGGCCGAAAAGTACATCGACCATGGCGAGGAATGGATGAACCTGGTGGATATCGGCCGTCTTGTCGGTGTGGATTACGGTACGATTCTCTCGAAGATGTCGCACAACTATGCGGAAGTGGACGACGGAAGCGGCCGTGTGAGCATGGTCTATTTCGTGGACTATATGCGCTCCGGGCTTCAGGCCCCGCTGGAATTCTGCACGGCCTCCATCCAGGAGACCTTGATTTCGATGCGCAAACGTTCCCTGATTCTCTCCCTGGAGGAAGAACTGTTGGAACAGGCGCGGCAAAATGGAGACTTTGTGATTTATGAAGAAGAGAAAAAATAAGATTCTGTCGATTCTGCTGATGGTTTTGGCTGCGTTGCCGCTGGGTGCGCAGGTTTATCCGAATGGGATTATCGACAAGACCATCGCTGTCGTGGGCAATGAAATGATTACCATCGGACAGCTGGAACAGGAAGTGAGTATGATGCGGGCGCAGGGAATGGCTTCCGATCAGAACATCCGTTGCGAGATTCTCGAAAACCTGCTCGTGTCGAAACTGTTCTTGATGCAGGCGCGCATTGACTCCTTGAAGGTCAACCGGGATATGGTGGAGAACGAACTTTCCAACCGTATCGCCCAGGTGAAGACTTCGCTCGGGGGTGAGAAAGAGATGGAAGTGTATTTCGGAAAATCGCTCTTCAAACTCCGTCAGGAGTGGCGCAAAGCCATCGAGGAACAGTCGCTGACCCAGCAGATGCAAGGCAAGGTGGCCCAGGGGGTGGATGAAGTTACGCCCCTGGACGTAAAAAATATGCTCGACACGACCAACAAGTCCAAACTGCCGGTCGTCCCGATTCAGTACCAGCTCAGCCAGATTTCCATCTATCCCGACCGGGAGGCGGCCAATATGGCCTGTAAGGAGCGGCTCCTGGCCCTTCGGGAACGCATCCTCGCCGGAGAGAGTTTTTCCATGCTTGCCCGCCTTTATTCCAAAGACCCGGGCAGCGCCCGCAAGGGAGGCGAACTCGGAATGGCTTCCAAGTCTATCTTCTGGCCCGCGTTTTCCGATGCCGCCATGTCTCTCAAGCCCGGCATTGTTTCCCAGATTGTGGAGACGCCCGATGGCTTTCATATTATCCAGGTGATTGAGAAAAAGGGGGATATGTTCAATGCCCGCCACATCCTGCTCAAGCCGGAATATACCACGGAAGACCGCGAAAAGGCCTTCAGGACGCTCGATAGCCTGCGGACGGAGATTCTTGCAGGCAACGTGAGTTTTTCCCTGGCGGCGAAAGTCTATTCGCAGGATGCCGCCACCCGCACCAACGGCGGTCAGATGGCAGACCCTCAGACCGGCTCTTCCTATTTTGAAATCGACCGCTTGAAACCGCAGGACTACGCGGCCATCAAAAACCTTTCGGAAGGCGAGATTTCGCAGCCTGTCGAGTCACTGGACAACGAAGGCCGCAGCGGCAATACCGTGTACAAGATTGTCAAGGTGGACAAGATCCTGCCGTCCCATCCGGCCTCGTACGAAAACGACTATAACCTCTTGGCGGATAGGGCCAAACAACAGAAGTCGATGGATGCTATCAACGCGTTCATCGACGGGAAAATCGCAGATTCGCGCATCATCATCGATCCGATTTTCAAAGACTGTCATTTTGAACGGGCCGGCTTGTCCGCAAAAATCCAGCATTGAGATTCTCCGCCTCCATACGTTTCTTTCTGACGGCCGCAGTCCTGCTGCTGCCGCTTTTTGCGAGAGCCCAGCAGAAAGATGAACCCCGGGACAGCCTGGTGCGGCTCATCCGTGCACGGAGCCTGCTTGCCGAGGATAAGGAGGGCGCGACCTGCCGGAAAGTCTTCGGCGTTCCCGAGGATCAGGTGACCTTCCTGCACAACGATACCTATCTGCTTTGCGATACGGCCTACTGGTATGTGGATTCCAGGGTGATCAATGCCTTCGGCCACGTGAAAATCCTTCAGGAGGGGACGCAGCTGACCAGTGACAAGCTGACGTATCTCATTGATGACGACCTGGCCCAGTTCCGGGGATCGCTGGTGCAACTCCAGGACAGTCGCGGCAATGTGCTGCGGACCAGCCATCTGGACTACAACACCCGCGACAGTCTTGCGGTGTTCGAAACGGGCGGTGCGCTTCGCGACCGTCAGGGACAGCTGATTGAGAGCGACCGCGGCACCTATGACGCGAAGGCCAAACTCTTTACCTTCCGCGAAGACGTCAATATGTTTACGGACTCCGTTTTTATAAAGACGACCGCCATCGATTACGAGTCAGAGCGGGATTTCGCGACCTTCGGCAACGGGACGGATATGTGGAAAGAGGAGGACATGCTCTCCGCGGAAGCGGGCTGGTACGACCGGCGCGACAGTCTTTTCTTTTTCCGCGACCGCGTGCATATGATGAACGACGATCAGGAAGGTTGGTGCGACAGCCTGTACTATTTCCGAGGCAACGGCAACCTGCATCTGCTGGGAGACGTGCAGGTCAGCGATACCACGCGCAATACCTTTTCCGTGGCGGGGGAGATGTTCTATGTGGAGGCGCGCTCCCAAATTACCCTTTGGGACGATCCTGCCGTCATGATGATCGTTCAGCAGAAGGATGAACGGCCCGATTCCCTCTGGTTCGGTGCCGATACGATGATTTACCATACCGTTCCCCGTTACGCCTTGCAGGAAGAGCAGATCGCCGCTTCGAAGGCGCGCCTGGACGGAATTAACGTGGATCCGGTCGGGGAGTTGCGCAAGAAGGCTGCCGAGGCGAAGGCCGAGAAGGCCGCTCAGGCGGCGGCGGAAGACCCCAACAGCGCGGAGGCGGCCGCTAAAAGGCGGGAGGCCTACCTGGCCGAGAAGGCACGCAAGAAGGCCGTTCGGGACTCCCTGGCCGCGTTGGCCAAGTTGCCGCAGGCCGTCCGGGACTCCCTGGAACGTGCCGCGCAAAATTTGGACGTGCCGCCGGATACGCTTCTTCCGCCCCCGCCCGCACGGGACAGCCTCGCTGTGGGCGCTGATTCATTGAGCGCTGGCCGCCCGTTGCCGCCTTCGCCCTCAGGCGATGCGTTGCCGGATGAAGGGAAGCCCCTTGAAGAGCGGCCGTCCGAGTCTGACGCTCCGAAAGACGGTGAAGTGTCCAATCTGAAAGATGGTGAAGCCGCTGCGGCGACGGATACCCTCGCTGTCAAAGGCCCGCCGGACAGCACGCGGATCGGTTTTCTGACGGCGCTGCGCAATGTGAGGATGTACCGAAGAACGATGCAGATCAGTTGCGATTCCCTAGAATACAACGATATCGATTCCCTGGCCCGCCTCTACAAGGAGCCGCTGATCTGGAACGAAACCAATCACCAATATTCGGCGGACAGCGTTTACGCGCTGATTCGTAACGGAGGAATGGAGAAGGCCAACCTGATGTCGGATTCGTTCATCTTGATTCGGGAAGATTCCATCCATTTCGACCAGATCAAGGCAACCGAGAGCGTGGCCTGGTTCAAGGAGAACAAACTGGCCCGTTACGATGGCCTGGGCGGGGTGGATGCGGTCTTTTTTATTGAGGAGAAGGGGACGCTCGCGACGGTCAATACTAAGGAGACGAAGATGCTTTCGGCTTTGTTCCGGGACGATTCCATTGAACGGGTGTATTATTTCGATTCGCCCAAGAGCAATGCCTATCCCCTTTGCCAACTGAGTCTGGATGACCAGCGGCTGAAGGGTTTCAACTGGGATGAGAGCAAGCGTTCCCGCAGCCGCAATGACGTGACTGTGCTTCCTTTCCGCAGTACCCAACGCCGCGATTACGAGGCGCATCCCAGGGCCCAGTATCCTCATTCCGCCCGTTTCTTTCCGGGATATATTGACAATATCTACCGGCTGATTGCTATCGGGGATTCCCTGGAAGTCGTGCGTGCCCATCAGAAGGCCATCCGGGATTCGCTCAACCGGGTGGCGCTTCGGGATTCTCTCGCCGCGGCCGTCCGCCGGGATTCCCTTCATCGGGCCGACAGCCTCCTTCAGGCGCGTCATCTCGCGGACAGTCTCTCCCGGGTGGACTCCCTTTTCAAGGTGGATTCCATCGCCCGCGTCGATTCCATCGCCAAAGTTTCCGATTCTCTGAAGGCCGTTGCCGCCACCGTTGCGGCCGCCCGTCCGCTGACCAAGGAGGAAATCCGTCAGCAGAAGGAGGCGGAGCGAAAGGCACAGCAGCAGGAGCGCAAACGCAAGGCGGAAGAGAAACGCCAACAGCGTCAGGCGGCCAAGGAAGCCCGTTGGGCGAAACTCGACAGGCGGGATTCTCTCAAGGCGGCGCGCAAGGTGGAGAAGGCCAAGGAGCGCGAACGCAAGCGCAAGCTCCAGCAGCTCGAGCAACAACGCAAACTTCAGGAGCGCGAGGAACGTCGTATCCAGCAGCTCATGGAACGCGAGCTCCGCAAACGCAAGAAACAGCAGAAATAAGCTCGCTCGCCGCATTCGCGGCTCGCTCACTGCGCCATCCCTCCCGCCCCTCGCGTCTTCGGCCTTCGACGCCAGGGGATATCTCAAAGCGGGAAATCGGCCAAAATCCGCTTTCATCTGTCCCTCGGGGCACTCTCCGAGCGAGATTTCGCCCATTTTCCGCCCTCAGGTGTACCTCTGCATAAAATCCCAGTGCCAACGAGTTTTGGCTCTGGCAAAAGCAAGGCGCGAAGCGAGCCGCTCCTTCGCGCTCGGCGCAGCGCCTTTGCTTTAGCCGACGGCAATCCTTCCTGCCGGCGGCGTTGCCTTCTTCCACATCCCGCAATGAACTTCGGAACTCGGTCGGACAAGAGTGCACGTGCACATTTGCCCGATCCGGTGCCGGAGCATCTCATCGGCCAAAATTTGCCCCATTTTTTGCCTGATCCGGTGCCGGAGCACTGCTCCACGCTGTTTTTGGCCTCAAAACGAAGTCGCGCCGTGCTGCAGCATAACTTCACGCTGTTTTTGGCCTCATTTTGTGCGCGCGCGTGTGCTTTTCGCGGTGGCATG
>JAGCXP010000102.1 GCA_017961345.1 Bacteroidales bacterium
GCGCAGTGAGCGGGCCGCGAAGCGGATGCCGCATTTGTTCGAAGCGACCGAAAGGGAGCAAGTTATGCGGCAAGCGAACGAGTAGGCCCCGCTTTTTCCCTTCGAGCGAGTGAGCGCCAGCATGCCCCCGCCCAGCACACCAGCACGCTGAAAATGGGCCCAAAACGTAGTGTAGCTATGCTGGAGCACGGCGCGACTTCGTTTTGGGGCCAAAAACAGCGTGGAGCAGTGCTCCGGCAAAAAGCGGCTCGCTTGCGCGTGCGCGTGGCGGCTGCGCGTACTCTCGCGTGAAGAGAAGGGTTAATTATTTGGAAATATTTTAGTTAGATTTTGCATAATATTTGGATAATTGACAGAAAATGTGTATTTTTGCGTAATTTGCAATGCAAAGAAGCAGTCATGTAAGCAAGAAAGTGAGTGAGAAAATGCGCTTGACTAGAAACCTTCTTAAACTTTTGTTGGTGCTCGTTATCGCGGGCGCGCATGGGATAACTGTTTATGGGGCAACGCCTTACGAGAGCGCTGTGTCGGCTGGCCCTGCCGCAACTGCGCCTGCCGCCACAGCTAGTGCGCTTGCGCCCCTCGCCTCCACCTCGTCTGCTTCCCGCTGGGAGGGCGTTTCGCTTGGCACCAACCTCATGCTGGTCGGTCTTTCCACCGGCAACCTCAATCTGGACTTTGCCATCAACGACCATTTCTCCGCCGGAATCAACTTCGGCCTGAAGGCCTGGCCGCGCTGGTGGGGCTGGGATTGGGATAAGAACAACGACTCCCGCTGGAAATATATTTTCGTCGAACCGCAGATCCGTTGGTGGCATACCTATGTCTTTGACGGCTGGTACCTGGGCGTGAATGCGCTTTGGTCCCATTTCAATGTCGGCGGTCCCGAATATCCGTTCGCCTGGAACTATCCTTCCTTGAAAGACACCCGTATGCAGGGCGACTTCAATGCGTACGGTATGTTCACCGGTTATTCCTGGTGGCTGGCCCGCCGCCTTCGCCTCGAACTCGAGGCGGGTATCCTTCTCGGCCGCTACAACGCCACGCGTTATCAGTGCATTAATTGCGGTGCGCCGGTGGGGCAGGAGAGCGGTCCGGTCGTGATCCCGAAAGTCGGCATCAACCTCGTCGTCAACTTCAAGGAACGCAAGCAGGCACAGGGTGACGTGAAGGCATTTATATCAGGCACAAACAACAAGCAATAAAACGCAGAAAAACCAAAAACAAATACACTAAAAAGAATGCAAAAACATTAACCACAACAAAATTTTATCAAGAAACAACAATTTTTTACAATTATTAACTTCAAAACCCAAAGTGTTATGAAAAAAATCAATTCATTCCTCCTCGGAACCCTCGCCCTCACGGGGCTGATGGTCTCCTGTGCCAAGGAACCGATTGCGCAGACGGAAAATGCGGCTGTGCAGGAAGAGACCGGCGATCGTGAAATCACGACCAACTTCGTGCTTTCCATCAACACCGGCGAAGGCACCCGTCAGACGGCTGCCAATGTCCAGCGTGACAACAACTTCCTTGGCATTGACTCTACCCGTATCCTGGCCTTCACCACCGGCCTCGAGACGCCGTATGTCAATTCCTCCACGACGGCCGCCCGCAAGGTTTACACCTTCGATGTGCTCTACTCCAACGGCCAGATCACTCCGGAAGCGAACCAGACCAGTTCCTCCAACCGTATCCTGCAGCTCTCCATTCCTCTGCAGACCGACGCCATGCTCTTCTATGCCAAGGCGGCCAACGATCGTCCGGGCCGTCAGCAGGGTATGGTTTTCTCCCACATGTCCTCGACTCCTTCCGAGATTCATTTCGACCTTTGCAGCCGTATCGGTGACAACATGCCCGCGTACCAGCAGTCCGAGAACCTGATGGCTTTCGTGCTCAACCGTGTGATGGGTTCCGAAGTGCCCGCCCTTGGAGATGGCGAGAACTACATGGGTTACACCAGCCTCCCCGCCATTTCCTGGCAGTCCCTCGGTATTCAGTATGAGATCAACATCGGTGCCCGCACCGGCGTTGAGAAAGACCTCTCCGCTTTGGAAGAGACCCTCGCCAAGGCCTACTCCCTGATGACCAGAATCAAAACGGGTGAGTACCGTAGCGGTTCTTCCGAAGCCGTTCAGCGTATGGTCTATGACTTGGCCCAGGCGACCGCCAGCGTGGTTGCCGCTACGCCCGGTAACGCCGCCGAAGCGAATGCTCACCGTCTGGCCGTGAACATTCACTACCGCATCGACTCCTACTTCGACTCTTCCCACCAGTTCTATATGAACTCCACCCTCAAGGACCTGCTCGTGAACGAAAAGCACATCATGACCGAGGCGGAATGGAATGCCAGCTATGCGTTGGCTTCCGACCTGAACAAGTTCCCTTACGCGGACTTCTTCCTCCCGATCGGCGTGGCCCAGCTTCAGTACGATGACGAAAACAAGTTCTCTTTCAAAAATCCCAACCAGGCAATCCTCGATGGTTCCCGTACCTTCGATCCCACCCACTACATGTATCCCGCCGAGCTGCTCTACTATGTCAACAGCCCGCTGCGCGTGACCGATAAGCAGGATCTGACCGTCGCCGATTATCCCAACGGCGTCAATCCCTGGAACGATGACGTGACCGCCGGTAACAAGTGGGCCGTCGGTATGTGGAAGAAGAACGGAAAGGTGCAGTCCACAACCCGTGGCGTCGCCATCCGCGACAACATCAACTACGGTGTGGCCATGCTGCAGACCAACGTGGCCTGGACGGCCGGTCTGGACTCCCTCCAGGACAACCGTAAGGTGATGACCGACAACCTCGAGGAAGACCGCAAGATTTCCATCAACGATGCCAATCTGCAGTTGCATGGTCTCCTTATCGGCGGCCAGAACGCTTGTATGGGCTGGCAGTATCTCCGCCGCGGTGCTTCCGGCGACCCTGCCAATTTCGACTATGTAATCTACGACGACCACATCGCCAACACGGCCGTTCCGACCGCTTCGCCCAACTACACGCTGGTTTTCGACAACTACGATGCGCTCAACCCCCAGGGCGATGTCAATGTTGCCCTTGAATTCCAGAACAACGGAGACGACTTCTGGGGTAAGGACAACATCATTCCTTCCGGCGGCTACTTCTATCTGCTGGCCAAACTCCAGGTCGGTAACGGTGGCGCCATCACCTGGCCCTCCAACTACCAGGTTCCTCCTATCTATGGCGTGGACGGTGAGGCCGTTCCTGAAGGCAAAACGGCCGGTATGTCCAAGCAGGTTTCCCGCGTGTTTATCCAGGACTTCATGACCAAGGTCACCTTCCGTCTTGGCCCGACGTCCCTGCACAACGCCTACCTGAGTGTGCCTGACCTTCGTTCCACCCAGATGTCCCTCGGTCTTTCCGTGGATATCGAATGGAACAACGGTTTCCAGTTTGACATCACGCTCTAAGACGCTTTATGAAGGTCTTCCCTCAATGGCTGATAGCCTTGTCCGCCTCGGTCGCATTCCTTTCGGGCTGCGGCTGGGTGGACGAGGATCTCAGCGATTGCGGTAAGGAACTGGATATCGACTGTGAAGTGAAGATGCAGACGAATATGCAGACGGAACTCTCGACGGTCCTTTCCCAGATAGAAGACCAATTTGTCAAAGCCCAGTTGCAAGAATGGCTGGGCGATATCCTGACAGAAAACGCCAACGACGTGGACCTGTCCTTCTACGATACCGAAGGAGCCAATTCCCGGCTTGCCCACATGGACGTAAACATGGGGGGCAGCCAGGCTGTCTATACCCTTACCATTCCCGCACGCGACTACCTGCACACCTGCGTGGCCAACGTGGCCGAAAACGACCAGGTGGCCCTTGTCGATGCCGAGACTTTTCACGGCGGTCGGCTGCGGCAGTTCAGCGAGCGGGAAGTGGAAGAGGGCTTGATGCCTACGAAGAATATCCTTCAGGCCGATTCGGTCCACAGCCACAACACCTGTGTCTATGCCGGGCGCAAATGGATTCGGATGCAGGCGGGGGAGAGCCAGAACATCGACGTGAAGCTCTACCCGGTCAGTTCCGCCTCCGCCCTGGTCCTGGACTATGCGCAGGCCGGTCCCATCGGTCAGGTTCGCGTGATTGCGGAAGGCTTTGCCAATGCCTTCAACGTGGCGGACAGCATCTTCTATTTTACCGATCCCATGCCGGTCAAGGCGACCTTCCTGCAAGCGGAAGAGGGAACTGAAGACAGTTTTGTCGCCGTCCATTTCCCTTCGAAGGACGGAGCTTCCTGGCATTGGACGGTGGATGTGCCTCTTTCGGACGGCAGTGTAACGCGCTCTGTCCTGACGGTCAACGAAGTGCTGGCCGCGGGGCAGCTCAAAGTGCTCAAAGCCAAAATTTATGACAACGGCGTCGTGGCAACCGATGACCCGATGGTCGGTGTCAGCGTAACCCTCCAGTGGAACGAAGCGGAAGAACATGACATTGAACTCTAAGCTCATATTCATGCTGTTGATGCTCCTTGCCGCGGTCTCCTGCGCCAAGGATGTCGCCCGCGTGTCCGCAGAAGAGGGGAGCGGCGAGTCGGTTTCCGTCCAACTCGCCCTGCATGTCGGCGCCGAAAGTACCAAGGGGAATCCTTCCCTGATTACCGAACTCAACCAGACCTTCCGCGGCGTGGACGAGGTGATTCTCGTTCCCTTCGACAAAACGGACCTGATCGAGACGGGGGACCAGAGCAACGACAACCCGACGATTCTTCCTTCCATTACCGCCGATTACTCCGACAGGGCTGTGTCGGACGGCGTTTATGCCCCCGGGCTCGTGTTCAACAACGGTTCCCACCTCTATCCCAGCCATGACCTGACGCTGCAGCGCAGGACGGCGTCCGTTCTCGTTTACGGCAAATCTCCCGTCATCGCCTGCGCGGATTCCGTCGAGCAGTACCATCTCAACGGAAAACTGGACGAAGACTGGGGACAGACCCGGGGACGCATCGTGACCTCCCTGGTGAGTTTCAACCCCCATCCCATTCTGCGGACCGGGGCTCCTGACGCCGCCTATGCCATTGCTGATGTGCTCAGCACCCTGCTGGCGGAGCGTACGGCGACGATTCCTTATACCTATTACGCCAACGAGCAGTGGCGCAATGCCAGCATTTCCATGGTTTGGGATGAAAATCTCGAAGATGTCCGCCTGAAAGAATATTTCCAGTGGATTACCAACAGCGGCAAGCCCATGAGCGGCGCCGGAGCCAACGTGGAATATATGCTGACCCATCTCTACCGTCTGCTCGTGGGTTATTCCAGCGACGATCCGACGGTCTATCAGCACGTGCTGAGCGGTATTCCCTATTCTGTGTACCGCCGGGCCGGCGATGAGAACCCGCTGACCATGGGCGACTTCTACGACGACCTCCGCGATTATCTGCTGGCCCGTTTTGACTACCTCGCCACGAACGGGGTGATCGCCATCGGAGCGAACGATGTCGTTACCCTTGTCAATTCCACCTTGCGGACCTATCCGATTGCCCAGGGACTTCCCGAAGGTGCCGCAACCCTCACTTGGAACGGCATCGGTTACAATGTCGCCGAAGACATTCTCGACGGCGTGGCGCCGATTGCCTCCTATTGCTATCCGCCGGACCTGCGCTATTTTACCAATTCTACCATCAGTACTTCCACCAGCCCCCGCGACTCTTCCTACACCAGTACGCATATCGGCTGGAATACCATTCTCAACGAATACCGCGGCGCGAAAAAGGTATTCAGCGATACCCGCTCCGTGGCTATTGACCAGCCGCTGCAGTACAGTTGCGGCATGCTGGTCGGGACGGTCTGCGCTGCTTCGGCCGAACTGCCCTTCGATGCCCATTCCACCGTTCATGTGGAGGGCAACCATTTCCCGCTGACCGGTATCATCATCGGCGGTCAGCACCCGCTCAAATTTGACTTTACACCCACTTTGGGTCAAGAATATTTCCTGTACGACAACCTTATCAGCGGCGTTTATCTGCGTACTTCCGTCTCTTCGGAGTGGAAAACCCTCGTCAGCCAGACGCCTGCGGGCAGTTCGGTGTATTTCTGCCTGGAACTGATGAACAACAGCGGGGAAGCCTTCACCGGCGTGGAGGGCAACATCCTACCCGGCAGCAAGTTCTACCTGATGGGCCGGCTCAATCCGCCCGAGAGCGATCCGGACGCTTCCATTTTCCAGAAAGACTGTACCACGCGCCTGAACTGCGTCATTACCAGTTTCGAACAGGCCCATAACTCCATTCCCGACCTCGAGCATCCCTCCCTCACGATGGGCGTGCAGGTGCAGGTGGGATGGACGCAGGCAACCTCTTCTTATATCGTAATGTATTAGTGAAACGCCTCGCCCTCATATTGCTGCTGATGCTTCCGGTCCTGAGTGGATGCCGGAGGGAGTCGTTTACGCCCCAGGCGCCGGTGGCCGTTGAGACTTCCGAGATGGGCATCTATGTCAGTGCGCCCGGCGGAGAAGGCAGCAAGGCCGATGTGGGCGACGTGCCTTCCTCGGAGGCGGAATACACCCTCCACGAGTTGATGCTCTGGGTGTTTACTTCCGAAGGGCATGAAAAAGTCGCTACGCTCTCGCTCGGCGAAGGCAAACTCCCGCTGGTGGGTCAGACCCGCCGCTATGGCGTGACGGTGTCCCGCGAATTTGCGCGCCATCGGCCCGACGTGGACGTGTTCGTGGTCGGTAACGGCACTTCGATAGGCTGTACCCTCGATGAGAATTCCACCTGGAACGAGGTCAACGACGCCGTCTTCTCCGGTACCTATTTCAGCGTGGCCTATCCCGTCCGTCAGATTACCGCCCATCGCGGCCTGCCGATGACCGGCGTGGGCAGGGGACTGAGCGTCACGGGTGAAGAACCCGCTCTGCGCGTGGAGACCGTCGCCCTCAAGCGCGCCGTCTCCAAGATCCGCTATGTCTTCTGCCGGATGTACGATCCCGACGGCAACGATAACGTTGCCATCAACCGCATTGTCCTGAACGGCAACCTCATTCCGCAGTCGGAATACCTCTTTACCGCTTCGCTGCCCTATGCCATCGGTCCCGGCGGCTATATTATCGATCAACTCGTCACCGAAGGTCCGGCTACCCTGGCCCAGAACGAAGCGCCCGAGAAACTGGCCTATGCCGGTCAGGATGCCGTTTCCTACCAGAATTTGCTGGACAAGGCAGTCGCGGACGGGGTGCTGACCGACGCGGGCGTGATTTATCTGCGCGAGAGCGACAAGATGCTTACCGGTTTCGTGGAATATACCATCAACGGCGTGACGTCCACCAAGACCTTCTCCATGGCCGCTCCGGGCGATTTCGCCCGCAACCACAGTTGGACGCTCTACGGCTACTTCATCGGCGGCCGTAATATCCAGATGGCTATTTTCGTCCAGCCCTGGGACTACAACACTTTCAGCGTGGACTTCTCCGACCAGTCCGTGCAGGCCACCCAGTTCGTGGTGGACGATACCACGGCCGATGTGGTGGAGACTTCCCATGATCATTTTGATGTACGCCTGCGCGCTGGTACGACCTGCAAGGGCCACTTCAACATTACCACGCCGGTCAGCGGAAAGATTCTGATTCATCCCATCGGGGATGCGTCCTCCTTCATCGTGACCCCTGATATCGCGGATATCAATCCGGAAAACAGCGCCGGACGCATCGATGTGGATATCCGCCGCAATCCGATGGCCGAAGGCAACCAGACCGGCAAGTATATTACGCTGGGATTTACCGTGGAAGCCGGTGACCGTGAAATCGATGCCGATTCCGAAATTCTCAACGGCAAAGTATATCGTTTCCTGCTGTGATGCGCCGCCTTTCATATCTGCTTGTTCTGCTGCTCGCGCTGCTCTCCTGTACGCGGGAACCGCTCTCGCAGACCGAAACGGGCGGGCCGTATATCAGCCTGGAACTCCGCTGCAACGACCCCGTCGAGGTGCTGAGCAAAGCGGGTGCCGACGGCACGCAGGAAGGCTTGGACCGCTACAACGAGAACCTCATTTCCACGGTGGACTTCTTCTTCTGGCCCGGAAATGAGACATCTTCCGATGCCGTCTATCACGTCCATCTGACCTCCGGCAACCGCCGCAGCGACGTCTTCCGTCTCGAAATGACCTCCGAGGAGGTGAACAACAAGATTTTCCCGCTCTATCCTTCCGATATCCGTGAGGCCACCGTGTTGGCCATCGTGAACTATCCGGGTACGATGGTCGCCGATGAGGAGGACCTTTCCGGCACTTCCCTGGACGAAATCAACGCCATAGCGCTCTCGACCGATTTCGTTTCGCCCGCCGACCACAAGCAGCCTTCCTTTATTATGAGCGGCAGCCAGGTCATCGAGCTGCGCGGCCGTACCCAGATTATGGCGGCGACGGGAACCATCGCCCTGGAGCGTTACGCCTGCAAGATGACGGTCGGACTGAACGTTGCAACGAGCGTGGAACTCTCTTCGGGCGAAGTATGGTCTCCGATGCTGGAAGGAATGGAGGTGTATCTGGTAAACGGCGTGCAGAGCGTCACCCTCGGCGGAGAAGACCCTACGCCCGAGTATTTCAGCTATTCTACGAACCGCATGCGTTTTGTCCGTAAGGATGTGGAGGGCAACCTCATTCCCTTGCTGGACAAGACCGGCAACTACTTCAACACCTATCCGATGTATATGTATCCCCAGCACTGGACCTACGGCTCCAACGGGGATACCGACAAGGAACCCTACCTCAAACTGGTCGTGCCCTGGCGCCGCAGCGGGGAACACGGTTTCTCGCCGACGCAGAAGCAGTTCTACTACAAGATTATCATGCCGGACGACAAGCGTTCCGATTTCAAGCGCCGTTTCGCCCGCAACAACTGGTATCATATCAACATCGACGTAGGTATCCTCGGCGCTGAGACCGACGAGGCGGCCGTGACCGTGGATGCGGGCCTCTGCTACATGGTGTACTGGCAGGACCTGAACGTCGTCATCAAGGAAGCGGAAATCGGTAATGCGCGTTACCTCTCCGTGGACCACGACAGTTGCGAACTCCACAACGTTCCTTCGGTGAACATCCGCTACACCACCTCCCATCCCGTCATTATCAAGGAGGGGAGTATCTCCGTGACGCGCCCCTACTACGGTGAGTCCAGCCCCGGCACGAACACCCTCGGCGGTACGGTGCGCAAGGCGGGCCTGGGCAACTACTATCCGGTCAACACGCTCTATCTGGAGTATTCCGAGGCGCAACGCAAGGCGATGTCTGCCGACGGCAAGGATTGGATTTCGAACACAGGAACGTCGATTTTCTACAACCATCCCATCAACAACGACTACACGCAGGCGCTCTTCGACTATTCTCCCTATCATGTGACTTTCTCCCTGGTGCACGAGGACAGTCCGACGGACGAACGCTTCGAAAAGACCATCGACATCGTCCAGAATCCGGCTATCTACATCAGCGCCGAGCAGAACTCCGACAACACCGTCGTGAAGGTGGGTGATAAACTCTATGACTCCCAGTACTGGGGCTATGTGTATATTGACAACGAGCAATTGGTCCGTCAGGGCCCTCAGGGACTGGATTACTGGAAAGACCTTGCGGACAGCCTGGGCTATTCCCTAGATGAATACCATTGGCGAACGGTCTGGTATACGGGCGGTTCCCGGGATCTCTTCAACATCACCGTGAGCGTGCTGCCCTCCAACTCCGACTTTATCATCGGCGATCCCCGCGAACTCGAGGTGGATAACCTGCGCGACGACTATCACGAAGCGGACGCTCTCTTCGGAGATTCGCCCCGCAGACTGCAGTGGTACTATCCGGCGGAGAATTCCGACCGTACCTACAATATGCTGGCTCCTTCCTATCGGATTGCGTCCAAGCACGGCGGCGTCGAGTTTGACCCGATATCCATCGAACAGGCCCGCCAGCGTTGTGCTGCCTATCAGGAAGACGGATACCCGGCCGGCAGGTGGCGGCTTCCGACCCGTGGCGAGATCCGTTTCATCGCCATGCTTTCCGCCAACAAGGCCTTTACCTTCCTCTTCTCCAACAATGGTACCTATTGGTCGGCCAACGGAGCTATTCAGGTGCAGAATTCCACCGTGGTGGACAGCCCCTCCACGACGGCGCTCGGCCGCTGCCTGTACGACAGCTGGTATTGGGATCCCTTCGACGACCGGCAGGAGAATCGTGAACATTTTGCATGGGGAGACCGACCGCGATGAAAAGAGGATGGATGCTCATATCGCTGCTGCTTCTGCTGCTTTCCGCCTGTATGCGGGAGCCGCTGGACAAGGAACGCCCGGGAGGCCAGCCCTTCCCGGAGGGAGCCCCCGTTACGCTCAATTTCACGGTGGAGGCCGAAGGAATGGGAGATGTGGCGACCAAGGCGCTGGGTGAGGATAGTCCGCTCGACAACTTCTATGTGGCGGTTTTCGGCAGTTCCGGCTACCTGAAGGAGTATGTGAAGGCCAATCTGCTCGAAAAGACGGCCCAGCCCTATGAGTATGACGACTTCTCCGGTTACCACCGCAGCGTGGACGCCTACACCTTCTCCATTACGCTGACCCTTTCCGACAGCCCCCGTATCCTGCATTTTATCGGCAACGGTCCCAACAGCCTGCCGTTCGGCTACGCGGACGCCGTCTTGCCCTCGCTGCTTTCCGACCCCGGTACGGGCTCCTACTGGCAGACCAAGACGGTTTCCGGCATTCGGGCCCGCAAGAGTGAGACGGAATATGTCGATGCCAACGGCGAGACGGTCTTTGTGGGAGACTACATCGATATCGACGGCAACAAGATTATCAACGGACACGGCTACGTTCCCGATGATGCTACCGTAGCGGCCTTCGCGGCCATTCCGATGGTCCGCAACTGGTCCAAAATCGTCGTGACGAAAGATACTTCCGAGGATCCCGAGACGCATGAGGTCAACGACCCCTGTTTCGAACCTTACAGTTATGCGGTGGTGAACGCTTCGTCGCGCGGTACCATCGTACCCCATTGTGCTGCCACGGGTTTCGTGACCGACTATCAGAACCGGGGCTTCGACGAACTGGAGCGGATGGGCTATACGTCCAATATGCCCGCGGGTACGCCGTTCGACACTTCGGTGCCTTCCACGGAGGATTTTATCAACTGTACGGGCCGCGTTTCCCCGGCCTCCAACGGCGCGGTGTACCTCTTCGAGCGCCCCGTTCCTTCCGACGCGTTGGAACCGACCTATGTCATTCTATACGGTCACTACCGCAATCCTGACGACCTCGAGCACGAGGGTGACTATTTCTATAAGGTGGACCTGATGGTGAATTCGGAGTACTATCCGATATTCCGCAATTTCAAGTATCAGATTGTCATCCACAAAATTCTTTCCCAGGGCCATCATACCCCCGCAGCCGCCGTGGCCGCGGGCGGTAGCGCCGACGTGTCCGCCGATATCACCACGAGCCATCTTTCCGACATTTCCGACGGTAAGGGCCGTCTGGTCATCCAGCCGTGGATGTCCCAGACCTTTACCGACGCACAGGTGGACAACCAGATTCTGCATGCCTACCTGATGAGCGACATCTATACGGAAACCATCGAAATGGAAGCCGATTCCGTCACGGTGACGACACTGCCGATGCCCTACGGCGATGCGGATCTGATTACGAACCTCTCCATCGACCCGCCCTCCACCGATCCGGGGTCCCTGGGCTGGCGTACCATTCACTTCTCGACGTCCGCGCCGAGCTACAACGTGGTCAGCCAGACCCTCCGTGTGACCGGATATCACAAATACGGCCGTCTGTACCGTGATGTGGTGATTACGGTCCAGCCGATTCAGCGGATGATCGTCTCCTGTACTTCCCAGCGTATCCCTACCGAAAAGGGAACGGAGCAGAACGTCTCCATCAGCATTCCCGACGGCTTGTCGGAGTCCATGTTCCCGCTCCAGTTCAACATCGAGGCGGAAGACCGGACGCTGACCCCCGACGGCAGCCACGAGAACAACAACCTCCCCGTGACCTTCGCTCCTTCGATTTCGGAGCATGAAAACTATGCTGGTAAACCCTCCTTCCACTTTGTCTATACCCTGACGTGGGAGGATTATCGTGCCTTGACGGCCACCATTGACGACGATGACTACGTCTGGCGTACCTTTACCTGCTACTTCAATACCAACTGCGAGGAGAGCGCGACGACCATCTGGGTGGAAAATCACTATTTCTACAAGGAATCCATCCGCTTTGTCAACTACCGTTCGGCCATGACCTTCCGCAACCTCAATTTCACGGGCCCGATTCCCTGCGAGGAAGATCAGACGGTCACGGTCCACTTTACGGTGGATATGGATCCGGATAAGACCTATCCGGACGACTTCCCGATGATTCTGCTCAAGCCGCGCGGTATGCTTCCGCTTTCGGAAGAACTCATCCCCGGTCCTCAGCCCGGTACCTATGTGTTCAAGCCGACTTCGGCGAACGTGAACCTCGACTTCAGCACCATCACCGATGACGGGGACCTCGCCCTCGAACTCTCGGCCGAGGAGTATGTCTCGCAGATGCTCAAGACGCACCACTTCTCCAATGTGGGCTTCATCTGGGGTCACAAACTGACCAGCGGCAACAAGAAGATGTCCAACGTGATGTACGATCGCGTCAACTCCGACAATGGCAAGACCCTGATTCTGGGCTACTGCGAGGATCCGGAAGCGCCCAACTCGACGGTGAACATCAGCGGCCTGTCTTCCCTGGCGGCTTATCAGATGTCCTTCCCTTGGACGCCTACCGGTCCCATTTCCTCCACGGCGGATCCGACCTATCACGAAATCGAGCTCCAGACCTCGGGCGGAAAGAGTTACAATCACGCAGAGGTCACCCTTACTTCCCCGGGCTATGTCTCCGTCTCGCTGTCGGTAGGCCGTCTGAACGGCAATATCCATACGCAGGAGATTACCACGGCCAATGTCTTCAAGCCGGGCAACACCTACGGCTTCACGGTGGACAATCCGACCTTCACATTCCAGATGGAGACCGCTTCCGGCCGTGTGCACAACATGGTTGTAACTTTCAGCAACATCAGTGACATCCGCTCGGCGGAGCCCAAGGGTGTCGTGATCCCGAAAGGGGAGTCCTGTACGATTACCTTTGAGTCGACGGGACGCAACGACTGTTACCTCTGTTACATCGATTTCTCTGTGCAGAACCGCGTCACCTGGGAGGGAGTCCGCACCAACTGTGACATCGCTTCCGCCACCCCCGCCGACGGCGAGGTAGTTCCCTACAAGGGCAACGACTACAATTATATGTGGTATCTCCCGCAGCAGAAACTCTCTTCCTCGATCACCCTTACCGCGAGAGACGATGCGCCCATCATTATCAAGGATATGACGCTCAAGACCTTCAAGGGCGTGGTTTACGATTAACTATTTTTTCGATGATACTGAAAATCATTCTTCTTCTGCTCTTCTTTGCCGTTATGATCGGCGTTGGCATTTACTGCCGGAAGAGCGCGTCCGACGTGCAGGGATTCGTGCTGGGCGGACGCAACGTGGGCTCCTGGCTCACGGCCTTCGCCTTCGGCACCTCCTATTTCTCCGCCGTCATCTTCGTGGGCTATGCCGGCCAGTTCGGTTGGAAATACGGCCTCTCCGCTACCTGGATCGGTATCGGGAACGCCCTGATCGGTTCGCTGCTGGCCTGGCGGATCCTGGGACGGCGTACGCGACTGATGACGCACCATCTGCAGAGCGCTACGATGCCGGATTTCTTCGGAAAACGTTTTTCCAGCGAAGCCCTCAAAATCGCCGCGTCCGTCATTGTGTTCGTGTTCCTCATTCCCTACACCGCTTCCCTCTACAATGGCCTGTCCCGTCTGTTCAGCATGGCTTTCAGCATCGATTACCTCTGGTGCGTGCTGGGTATGGCGGTGCTGACGGGCATCTATGTGCTCGTGGGCGGCTATATGGCGACGGCCGTGAATGATTTTATCCAGGGAATGATTATGCTCGTGGGTATCTGTGCGGTCATTGGTGCTGTGCTCACCGGCAACGGAGGATTTTCTGCGGCCGTGGAAAGTCTTTCTCAGATTCCTTCCGAGGCGGCTCCTGGACTTTCCGGTGCCTTTGTCTCCTTCCTGGGCCCTCAGCCCATCTACCTGCTGGGCGTCGTGCTGCTGACCTCCCTGGGTACCTGGGGTCTGCCGCAGATGGTGGGGAAATTCTATGCCATCCGCAATGAGGCCGCCATTCGCAAGGGCACCTTTATCTCCACCTTCTTTGCCATCATCGTAGCCGGTGGCTGTTACTTCCTCGGCGGTTTCGGCCGTCTGTACGGCTCGGCTATCGAATATACGCCTGCCGGTACTCCGGTTTATGACAGCATCGTTCCCTCGATGCTCTCCACGCTGCCCGATTTGATGATCGGCGTGGTGATAATTCTCGTGCTGTCCGCCTCTATGTCTACCCTTTCCTCGCTGGTGCTCACCTCCGGCTCCACGCTGACGCTCGATATCATCGACCCGGCGGTGGCAGCCACCCGCAAGGGAAAACACCTGGGAGAGGGGAGCAAACTGCTCAGCATCCGCCTGCTGGTGCTCTTCTTCATTGTCGTTTCCTCGGTGCTGGCCATTATCCAGGCCAAGAGTTCCGTGACCTTCATCGCCCAGCTGATGGGCATCTCCTGGGGCGCGCTGGCCGGTGCCTTCCTCGCTCCTTTCCTCTATGGACTCTACTGGAAACGTACGAGCGCCGCTTCTGTCTGGGCCTCTTTTATTGCCGGGGTGGGCGTGATGTGCGGCTGTATGTACTGTACCTTCACGGGACAGGTTTTCATCAGCCCCTACTTTACCTCCCCGATCAACGCCGGCGTACTTGCGATGTTGCTCGGCCTGATCATTGTGCCGCTGGTAAGCCTGTGCACTCCGGTGAAGGATACCAAGGCAGTTGACAAGATGTTCAAGTGCTACGAAAGCACAGTCCGCGTGCCCGCATCCACTTCGCTGATCGAAGAGAAAGAATAGTAGTCGCTCGAAATACCAAAAACAAAGGCCTTCCGCTTTTCGGAGGGCCTTTGCTTTGTTTGTTGTTATTGGTTATTGCATGACGCAGCGGGTAGGGAAGGCGCAGGAACGGGAGCTATGGGTTGCGCCATATAATGCAAAATGCTCCTGTGCGTCAACCTCGCCAAGGAAGGTTAATGCCGTTACAGGATCTTCCGCAATATGAGAGATGTCGCTGGACCAGATTGTAATCTTCTCGCTGCTATAGAGATTACCATCCTCCCTTGCATAGTAGCTGGTGTAGGGATACCAGATAGAGGCGGCGTTGCCGAGCACACCGGTGCAGTCGAAGCCCTTGCGGCTCTTGTCCCAGGTCTCAATGACTTCAGGGTAATTTTCCAACGCATCATACCAGAGTCCTTCGTTTTCGGCGGTATGGGCCCGGGGGAGCGTCCATCCTTTGGGGTAGGGGGCAAAAAATAATATGCCATATCCTACTTCCGGACACAAAAATAAATAGAGAAAATAATTGCAACAAATTTTTTACCGAAATTCAAAATTTTCCGATTTTGAAGGAGGATTGCGCAAATTTAAAGAGTGTCCCCGTGGGACAGACGAAACGACAGTAGGGTCGCAAGGTGAAAGGGGACAGGACGACGAACACGATGGCCAGTGCAATGACCGTCCAGGATGCAGACTGGAAGATAAAAGCGGAGAACGGCTCGTAGTCAATCCAGTCGAACCAGATGCCCGTCAGCAGGCACAGTGTCAGCACCGCCCACAAGCCTTCGCGCAGCAAATACAGCCGTTTCAGGGTCTTCTGCGATAGATTGATCTTGTAACTTGTACAGCGCCCGGCCAGCTCCTGCAGTGAACCGAAGGGACATACGTGGGCGCAGTAGAAGTTTTTCTTGCCGAAAAGCGGATAGATGAAGGCCGTGATGAGCAGGATGAGGGGAACCAGGAGCGCAACGAGGTTCATGCCGTTCGACATGTAACTGATGAGCGTCGTATAGTTGATGAAACTGCCGCACCAGAAACCCAGCACACCGACGTTCAGCACTTGCTGGACGATGCGGTAGCGGCGATTTTTGATAAAGAGGGGCAGGATGGCGGCCATCAGGGCCACGATGAGTCCGGCGAGGGCCTTTGCCGAAAGGTCGAAATCCTCCCACAGGCTGTGCTTCTTTTCGTTTTTCGCCGCGAAGGAGAGGCCGCGCTGCATATTGTCAATGATGGCGTTCGAGGTGTAGGTCGCTCCGGATACGACATCCACTTCAAGTTCCTGGGCCTGTGCAATGCTCAGTCCGTCCCAGCGGCTGAGCAGGCGGCCGGCCTTCCTCAGGAAGCCGGGGGTTTCGGTGTTTTCCAGGACCTTCACCTCCTTTACCTTTCCGTCTTTGAGCGAAATCTCCAATGGCACCGTGCCGCTGTATCCGATGATGTCCTTGCCCAGTTGACGGGTGTTGATGACCACGGTGCCGTCGGACAGGGTGCGTAGCGTATCGTTCGATGAAATGCTTTCCGTTTCCGCTGTTTCCGCCATTTGCGCCATTTGCGCCATTTGCGCCTTGTCAGCCGGCCGGATTTCATGCCCCAGCACTTTCCCGTCCCTGCGGATGCTGATGGCGGCGATGAGCAGCAGGCAGGTGAGAAAACTCAAAAACTGTTGTATCTTTTCCTTCTTCATATTGCTTCTTCAAAAACCGATTGCCCGTCAGTGATAGAACAGGATGCCGAAATAGGCGCGCGGTCCGTGTGGCAACAGTAGAGCGCGTAACCGCGGAATATCTTTCCGTTCAAAATCATACCCTACATTTTTGCGCTGCAAAGATAGTGATTTGTTGCGGGAAGGTTTCGATTTTCTCAAAGATTATCATTAGATTTGTTGCGATAAATCATGATTAGCCTATGGATCGCAGTTCACAAATCATACGCACGAGCGTCATCGGGATTGTCGCCAATGTTTTGCTGGCGGCATTCAAGGCCCTTGTGGGCATCATTGCCGGCAGCGTGGCCATTGTGATGGACGCCGTGAATAACCTGAGCGACGCCCTTTCCAGCGTTATCACTATTGTCGGAACGAAACTGTCGCAGCGCCCTGCAGATAGAGAGCATCCTTTCGGATATGGGCGTATTGAGTATTTCAGCGCCATCATCATTGCCGTCATCGTACTGTCTGCCGGCATCACCTCGCTCATCGAATCTGTCAAGAAAATCATAGAGCCCACGCAGCCCAGTTATACCACGGCGACGCTTATTGTCATCATCGTAGCGATTGTGGTCAAGCTGGTGCTGGGGTGGTATGTCAAGAAGAAGGGCCAACAGCTCAAGAGCGACGCCCTGATTGCATCCGGTTCGGACGCGCTGTTCGATGCCATCATCACTACGGCCACACTCGTTTCGGCAGGTGTGATGCTGATTTGGGGGTTCTCTCTGGACGGAATCCTGGGTGCGCTGATTTCAGCAGTCATTATCAAGGCCGGTGTCGAGATGCTCTTCTCGCCCGTCAATGAACTGCTGGGAGCCAGGGTGCCTCCGGACCTTATCAAGGCAATCAAACAGGAGATTATGGCCTTTGACGGCGTCCGCGGCGTGTTTGATATCATCCTTCACAATTACGGCCCGGACGTGATGATTGGCTCACTCCATATCAGCGTGCAGGACACGATGTCGGCGCACGAGATTCATGGCCTCACGCGCCGGATTTCCATGCAGATGTATGTGAAACACGGAATCATCATGACCGTGGGTGTTTATGCCGTGGCTACGGGAGAGAACCAGTGCGCGGAGCTTCAGTCCAAGGTGACAAAGCTCCTTGCCGCTCACAAAGAACTTGTCCAAGTCCATGGATTCTATTATTCGGAGAAGGACAAAATGGTCTCAGTGGATGTCGTTCCCGACATTTCCTGCCACGATGACGCCGCCCTTTGTCGGCAATTGACCGAAGAAATTCAGACGCTGGCCCCTGACCTCCAGGTGGGCATCGTCATCGACCACAATTACAGCGAATAAATTCACAATTCTTTGACTGCGTCAATGGAAGAGATTTGCACGGAAGCAGACTTCTCGTCGGATCCCTGCTTGACCTCGACGTTGTTATAGACATAAGAGGCGTACTTCTTTTGCGTGGTGCCATCGATCAGGTCAAAACGGACGGAATAGGTACCCACGGGAAGGGCGATTTTGGCAACCTGGTCCTTGCTGAAGGAGTTGTAGAGGACATCCATCTTCTTGTTGCTCTGGTTGTAAACGGTAACGTGCGCCATCTCATAGGTAGAGGCGTTCTTCAGGGCAATAATCCCCCAGGGAACGCGGTTGGGCGCGACCAGCGGCCAACTGATTTCGGGGAACGTGGTTTTATACGTCCGTTTGTTTCCATCAAACTCAGCCGCTGCGCGCCAGTGATACCAGGTGGCGTAGGTGATGTCCAACTTGTTCTTCAACTTGAACGTGGTGTTTTCATTGTCGGAGACGGAAGGTACGTGCCAAACCCAGTTGGTGTTGGCATTGAACTGATTGCGGGCGGTGCTCGGGAAGTTCTTGTCAATCTTATGCTGTTCACCCCAGTCATCCGTGAGTTTCACGTTGTCCTCGTTGGTATAATACCGGTAATTGACGGTAGGCGTGGAGGAGTCCATATCGAAGTCAATGGTGCTGAGATCATAGCTGGTTGAACTGTTCCAACCGCCACCGATGCTCAGGCCTATCCCTGCACTGGGCCCTTTATCGCTGGCGCCACTGCTGAGCGAACCGCCGATATTGAAACTCTTGCCTTCGGTATACTTCTTGGAAACATTCTTGTTCTCAGGAATGGGCGTGTCATAGAAATTCAGTCCGGAGATGTCGCTGCCGTTTTTATCGACGAGACTGGTAGCCACATTCATTTCTTCGAACCAGTAGCCGTATGCACGCAGTCTGCAGAAAAATCTGTAGGGCCAGCAGGTAGGATTCCACATTCTCTGGTTATACGGGATAATCTTGGAGACCACGATGTAGTAGTCGCCGGCCTGGTCGCCATTGGAGGACTGCTTGTAAACGGGGAACACACGGATGTCGACGCTGATGGTCGTGCTTTGGTTCAGCTTGAAATCCTTGTCAATCGTCTTGTTCAGATTCACGCTGTAACTGTAAGTATAACGTTTGCCCAAATCTTCCAACCGGCCTTTCATATCGACAACATATTGCGATTTCGTCGCTTCCTGGTCGGACAGGTCGTTGTTCAGCCAATTGACAAATGCGGCGAGGAGGGACTCGTAATAATTCCAATCGTATTCCTCGAGGGGATCGTCAGGTTCGGGGCCGAGTTTTTGATTTTCCTCGTCGAGGGCGTTCCATTCTTCATCGGTCCAGTTCTCATTGTCCTCCGGCTGCGGATTTTCAAAAACGGTTTGTCCGAACATTACATAAGTGAAGCCCTGTCCAAAGCCATTATAGCAGTAAAGCAGCGGCTCGTAGCCATTTCCCGAGATTTCGGGAATGTCCAGTTCGACACCCAACGCGGCGAAATCGTCTTTCGCGCCGTTATAGGCAGGGCATACAATGTATGCGTCATTCGCAATCGCCTTCAAGAGGGCCGGAGTTTTTGCTTTTACATCGGATTCATTGATAAACACCACTTGAGCGTTGCTCATATCGGCGGCCAGTGGGAAAAACGTTTTGACGGATTCTTTCAGTTCATCATCATAGGAAGAAATGCCGTCGAGATAGACGGAGCCCCGGAAATAATTCCAGTCGAGTTCGTGGGACTTTTCCTCATCCGGCTTAGCGGGATCGTTGTCGGGGGTCCCGGGTTCCTTCTGGCAACCTGCCATAAGCACGAGGACGGCAAGGGCGGGGATGAAATGGAAAATCTTTCTCATAATAAGTAGAGTTTTAATGATGTTCAAAGATACAATTTTTTTATGATTAACGAGTATATCTTGGTTGAAGGTATCTTTATCTCTTCCTGTTCTTCTCTAATTTTCTTCGTAAATACCCGGAGCTTCTCCTGTCTACACATAAAACCTCTGGACCTGTAACGAGGTGAGTGTCAGTTAGATTCCGATAGTTTTCGTAATTTATTGATAATCAATTACTTTCCGATGCGGGAAATGTAATGTATTAATAATCAAGATATTACGCGTAATGTGGTACAAATATTGTCCAATAAAGGCCTAATAATCAATTAGATACAATGAAATAGATTTCGCGCTTGTCACATTCATTGTACTACGAATTTTTATTCTTTCTTCTTTGTCGCTATAATCACGCTTTTCAATCAGATACTGGAAGAAGATAGAATCACAGCAAATTCCTTGTCTCACAATATTTCTTATTATTTGTGATAAAATAATCTAAAATTGATTATCTTTGCAACAAAAGTAAGAAAATGAGTATTCGTGAATGGGTACATAATCGTGAAATTGACGGTCGTCCATCATTTTCATATGCTGACGTGAAAGATGCTTTTCCTTCTTTCACGCAACAGCATATTCTTAATGACCTATATCGTCTTCGCTAAAGCGGAGCCATTGCCCAGCCCTACAAGGGATATTATGTTGTAATACCGCCTCATTATGCGGCAAAGGGGACGGTCCCTCCTGTGTATTTTATTGACCAACTAATGAGATATCTTAGTCGGCCATACTATATTTGTTTGCTCAGTGCAGCTGAGTTGCTCGGTGCGGCGCACCAACGGCCGCAGCAGTTTTCAATAATGACTGTGCCCC
>JAGCXP010000103.1 GCA_017961345.1 Bacteroidales bacterium
CGACAGCGTTCGCGCCTTGCTGGCCGGGGCCGCTCCGCAGTGGGACGGTCAGACCCCGCTTTCTTTCCTTCTGCAGAGCAGTTGGGGGATTATCGCTTTTTTCCTGTTGGTTCTGCTGCTGAAAGTCTTTTCCATGTCCCTGACCAACGCCGGCGGAGGCGTGGGCGGTACGTTCGGTCCGACGCTGTTTGTCGGAGCCATCACCGGTTTTCTGGTTTCCCGTGTACTGAACCAAGGATTCGGAGCCGGCGTTCCTGAGGCCAATTTCGTTCTTGTGGGCATGGCGGGCCTGATGGCAGGCGTCATGCAGGCTCCCATGACGGCCATCTTCCTTATCGCGGAGATCTCGGGAGGATACAGTCTCTTCATCCCGCTGATTCTGACTGCATCCATTTCCTTCGGCTGCGTAAGAATCTTTGAAAAATACTCCATCTACACCAAACGTATTGCCCAGAGCGGCGATCTGCTGACCCACGACAGCGACCAGGCCGTCCTGACCCTGCTCAAGACGATGGACCTTGTCCGGGACAAGTACCCCCGCGTCAGACCGGACTGGACGCTGCGCGAAATGGTGGACGTGGTCTCGTCCAGTACGGCGGCGGTCTATCCCGTCGTGGACGAGGAAGACCGTTTCCAGGGGCTGATTGAAATGGATACCCTCCGTGCATATATCCTTCGCAGCGACCAGTACGACAGCCTGCACGTGTATAACCTGATGAGCGAACCGGTCGATTTCGTCTATACCGATGAGAAGATGGACAGCGTAATGGCCAAGTTTGACAAGACGGAGGCCTGGCGGCTTCCGGTGGTGACGCGGGAGAATGTCTATATGGGCTTTATTTCCAAATCGAGGATTCTTTCGGCCTATCGGGAAGAATTGAAGGAAATCACTTCCCAGGATGTCTGATTATTTATTTTTAACACACTGAAAATTATCTGAATATGGCACGCGCATACGTTTTTCCCGGTCAGGGATCCCAGTTCCCCGGTATGGGGCAAGACCTTTATGAGAAAGTCGCCAAAGCGCGCGAATACTTCTCTCGGGCCAATGAATTGCTCGGTTTCAAGATTACGGATATCATGTTTTCCGGGACGCAAGAGGAACTTACGGCAACCCGCGTTACTCAACCTTCGGTGTTCCTCCATTCTGTCATTATGGCCCTCTGCGCCGATGTCCCTGCACCCGATATGGTTGCCGGGCATTCGCTGGGAGAGTTTTCCGCCCTGGCGGTCAGCGGTGCGCTGGAATTTGAGGATGCGCTGAAACTGGTCAGCGTCCGGGCCATCGCAATGCAAAAGTGCTGCGAAAGCGTTCCCGGCACGATGGCCGCGATTATCGGACTGGAAGACAGCGTCGTGGAGGACGCTTGCGCCAAGGTGGACGGACTGGTCAAGGCCGCCAACTACAACAGCAAGGGACAGGTGGTCATTTCCGGTGAGAAAGAAGCAGTTGCGAAAGCAGGGGAGTTGCTCAAGGAAGCGGGCGCCCGCCACGTTCTTCCTTTGCCGGTGGGCGGGGCTTTCCATTCCCCCCTGATGGCACCGGCCCGCGACGAACTTGCCCAGGCCATTTCCCATACTCCATTTCATTCACCCGTCTGCCCGGTGTACCAGAATGTGAGTGCAAAGGCCGAGAAGGATCCGGAAGCAATCAAACAGAACCTCCTCGAACAGCTTACGGCGCCGGTCCGTTGGACGCAGAGCGTGCTGCAAATGGTCGCTGACGGAGCGGATCATTTCACCGAATTCGGGCCCGGGAGCGTGCTTCAGGGGCTGATTCGCAAGACGGTTTCCCTTGAAGGTATCACAATCGACGGCTATTCTTTATAAAAAGAGGGAAAAATTTTGGAAATCCGCCAAAAAAGACTACCTTTGCAGTCCCAAAAAGGAAATAAAACGAAAGAGATATGAAAAGGACTTTCCAACCCTCCATTCGCAAGCGTCGCAACAAACACGGATTCCGTGAGCGCATGTCTACCCCCAATGGCCGCCGTGTGCTCGCCGCTCGCCGTCGTCATGGACGCAAGAAACTGACCGTCTCTTCCGAAGATCGTTTCTAATCATTGCGGACTAGAAAAAGAAGGGTTGCCAAATCGCTTGGTCAACCCTTTTTTCTTATCTTTGCTGCCATGGAAGAAGATATCCGATTTATGAAGTTGGCCCTGGAGCAGGCCCGTGAAGCCCTCGAGATGGGGGAAATTCCCATCGGCGCCGTCGTGGTGGCAGGGGGGAGCATCATTGCCCGCGGCCACAATATGGTTGAAACGCTTTCCGATCCGACAGCGCATGCCGAAATGTTGGCCCTGACAAGCGCGACCGAAAGCCTCGGCGGCAAATACCTCAATGACTGTACCCTCTATGTGACCGTAGAACCCTGTCCGATGTGTGCCGCGGCGCTGGGATGGGCTCAGTTGGGCCGTCTGGTCTATGGGGCGGGGGATCCCAAGCGGGGCTATTCGCTCTTTCAGCCCTCGCTGCTTCATCCAAAAACGCAAATAAAAAGGGGCATCCTTGAAGAAGAATGCTCCCGATTAATGGTCGATTTCTTTCAGTCGCTTCGCTAAAGGCGCTAGATGACCGCCTCCAGAATCTTTGCGAGCTGATCCGGGCAGGAAGTGCCCCGACGGCCGCAGGGAATCCCTTTGAGGCGTCGGATAACCTCCTTGGCCGTCAAGCCTTCCACCAGGGCGGAAATGCCGGCCGTGTTGCCCGCACAACCTCCGGTAACCTTCAGTTCGTGTACCGTCTTGTCGCTGAGTTTGATTTTGAAATCCATCCGGCTGGAACATACCCGTTCACTCGGGCGGGCGCTCACAATCAGATAGCCGTCTTTTTTCTTTTCAGAAAGAATTTCATAATCATCGGGGGCCTCCCGGATGAGTTCCGGTGCAAAAGATTGCGCAGAGGATGCTTTGACAAGCGGGGAAAGCGCCAGGGCTCCCGCCCCGATGGCTGTGATTTTCAAAAAATTACGTCTATTCATAACAATCGTTATTAAGCAATAAATGTGCCGTCAGAAGGGCAGGAAAATCAGCTGGATCAGCACATAGACCGGCAGCAGGATGCAGAGCGAGAACTTGACCATGTAGCCAAAGAAACTCGGCATCCGAACTCCTTCCTTCTCGGCGATGGATTTGACCATGAAGTTGGGGCCGTTGCCAATGTAGGTCAAGGCTCCGAAAAACACGGCTCCCAAGGATATCGCCTTCAGAAGGAGGGGTGAAACGCCGGCAATCGTTTCGGCTCCCTCAACGTTGCCCAGGCCGAGCGCCACTTCATAGAAGGCGACGGCGGTAGGGGAGTTGTCGAGGAAGGAACTCAGCAGGCCGGTAGCATAGAAGAATTCCCAGGGGCGGGTAAGCCCCAGCTCGTGGGCGTGCTGATAGAGATACATCAGCGCAGGCGTCATCGTGACGAAAATGCCGAGAAAGAGGATGGCCACCTCCGCAATAGGATCCCAGGAGAAGTTGTTGAAACTGCGGATACTGCGCGGAGTGGTTTTCAGCGAGAGGACGATGAGAATGGCAAAGAGGATCTCACGCAGGAAAGAAAGCGGGCCGTGCCCTTCCATCGCAGGGATATGGGACGGATTGAGAAACATCACGCCGAGGATGACCAGCAGCAGGTAGATGAAGTTGATTTTACCCTTGAAACGGACCGGGGAGAACTGCCGGAGATCCTGTTTCTTGTTCTCTACGGGCTCTTTCTTGTAATAATGGCTGTCTATGATATAATAGATGGCCAGCAGAAGCAAGCCCGTGAGCGCCCACTGGGGAAGAAGTTGAGCAAACCAGGTGAACGGAGCGCCGCGAAGGTAGAGCAGAAAGAGCGGGGGATCGCCCAGCGGGGTCAGGATACCGCCGCAGTTGGCCACCAACGCGATGAAAAAGAGGACGGTATGGGTCCGGTATTTGCGCTGGCTGTTGGTCTCCAGCAGGAAACGGATCAGCAGCATGGCGGCTCCGGTTGTTCCCATAAAGGAAGCCAGGATGAACCCAAGGAACAGGATCCCCGCATTGACATTGGGTGTAGCCACCATATCGCCTTTAATCTGAATGCCTCCCGTAATCACATAGAGGCTCAGCAGGAGCATCATGAAGGGGAAGTAGTCGAACAGCACCTGATGCAGTACGGGAACGCCCAGTCCCAGGACGGTCATCACAATGGCGGTCGGGACGGCAATGATGGCGGTCACGATGAATTTGTTTCGGTTGCTTTCACTGAATTCCGGAAACAGAAGAGGGCCTACGGCAATCAGAAGCAGCAACAAGGCGAAGGGAATCGCCATCCACAATTGTACGGTCATTCGTTAAACTCCTTTAATAAAAAGACCGCCGGAGCGGTCTGTTGTTGAGATAAGAGGATTCGAACCTCTACAGACAGAACCAAAATCTGTAGTGCTACCATTACACCATATCTCAGTACCCAGTCCCTAAGGACTATTGCAAAGGTAAGAAAAATATTCGTATATGACGGTATAAATAATAAAAAACCCCGCTTCTCAGCGGAGTTTTTTCATCTTGGTTTGCGTTCCCCTTTCGGGTAGTGTTACAATTACAATGGTTAGAATTCGCACAAATGTAGACATTAATCGGCGCTTTTGCAAATTTTTTCCTAAATTCGCGACGATTTTTTGAAAAAGATTGAAAAACCGATGAAAAAACGCTTGTCTATCCCGATGCTCCTTCTGGGCATTCTGTGCCTCGGACCGCTTTGCCGGGCTCAGAGCGAAAACAAGCCGGCCTTTGAATATGACCTGCTCGCCAAAACTTATTTCGACAACCGGGAAAACGACGGAAATCCCACACCTTTCACTCCTTCGATGACCCTGTTCGGGCAACAACTGACGCCGCAGGTCGGCGTTTCTTTCGGGAAGGACGGCATGCGCCACAAATTCATGGCGGGTGTGGACGCCAGTTTTTATTTCGGCAGCACCGCCAAACCGTTCGGACGCCTGGACAAAGTGCTGGCCTACTACAAGTTCGACAAGGAGTTTGAGGATGGAGGGACCTTTACGGTCATCGGCGGCATTTATCCGAAGACCTATTACCGGGGGGCCTACACGAACGCTTTCGTGAGCGATTCAGCGAAATTCACCGGCCGCAATTCCCAGGGCCTGCTGCTCTCCTACGAGCGGGAAAAGTTTTTTGTGGAAGCCCTTTGTTACTGGATCGGAATCAAGGACGGACTGACGCGTGAGCGTTTCCAAATCTGGTCCTTCGCCCGCTACGACTTCTTGCCCTGGCTGCGTCTGGGATACGCCTTCTCAATGGATCATTACGCCTGCAGCGACGTGGCCCCCAACGTGGTGGACAACCTCCTCCTGCGGCCTTATCTGGCCTTTGATTTGTCCTCGCTCGTGCCTCTGCAGCGCCTGTATGCGGATATCGGCGGCTATGTGAGTTATCAGCGGGATCGCACGTTCCCGGAGTACTATATGCCGGGCGGCGTGGAACTCAATGCGGAAATCCGCCATTGGAACGTGGGCGTCCGGAATACGCTTTATGTGGGTACGAACCTTGAACCGCTCTTCGACCGGCGGGATCCTGCCGGCACACGCTACGCCCATCGCCTTTATATCGGCGAACACTATTACCGGGTACGCAATGACGGCAGCGCAGACAACGCCATGCTTCCGTACGACCGCCTGGAAGTGTTTTACGAGCCGAAGCTCTGGCCGGGCGTGAACCTGGAGCTCAAGCTCGTCTTCCATTTCAACGGAGCCTTGAGCGGGACGCAACAGATTATCGGACTCAAAGCCGACCTAAACAAAATCCTGGGACGAAGCCGTTAGGCTGCCCCAGGATTTTTTCTTTATCGGGCGGGGGATTATCCCTTGACCTTTTGAACGTAGTCGCAGACCTGACCGACCGTCTCGAACGGGGGCTGGTCAGCAGGGAACTGGAAACCGAACTTCTCTTCGGTAGCCAGGCTCAGGAACATCATCGAGAGCGAGTCTATACCCAGATCGGAGACCAGTTTCGTATCGTAGGTAATCGCGCTCTGGTCCGCTTTCGGGCGGATGACGGCGAGGACTTCCTTGAGTCCGGCGAGAATTTCTTCGCGGCTCATCTTAGTTCTGGTTGCGGGCAACCTTCATGCTGCCGGTACGTTTGAAATCTTCCTTACGCACGCTGACCTTCACCACCTTCTCGTAAGAGGGGAGTTTGGCATTGATTTCAGAGACAATCTTCTCCATTGTGGCGACGACTTCTTCCCAGGCCTTGCCGTCAAAAGCGGCCATCTGGGGCAGGATGTCGATGGCGATGCAGGGCGTACCGTTGTTGTCGCCTTCGCTGACGAGGCAGTCACGCACGAGCGGATTCTGGTAGAAGAGTTCCTCAATGCTCTCAGGGGACACGTTCTCGCCGTTGGGCAGGAGGATGAGGTTCTTGATACGGCCGACGATGTAATAGAAACCGTCTTCGTCCACACGGGCCAGGTCACCGGTCTTGATCCAACCGTCTTCCGTGAGGGTGGCCTTGGTGTTCGCTTCGTCCTTGTAGTAACCCAGGAAGAGGTTGTCACCCTTCACCCAAAGTTCGCCGTCCACAATCTTGGCTTCCTGTCCGGGATAGAGTTTGCCGATGGAAGTCGGTCTTTCCTTGACGTTGGCGTTGGCCGTGGTCAGGTTGGCCGTTTCCGTCATGCCGTAGCCGGCGCAGAGGTTGATGCCGAGTTTCTCGAATTCGACCTGGAGCCGGGGAGGAACGTTGGCCGCACCGGAAATAATCATCTTCAGGCTGCCGCCCAGGAACTGGGGACCGTACATCTTGGACAGTCCGATCAGAATTTCGCAAAGGCCGGGAACCAGCACAAGGTAGGTGGGCTTGATCATGGGAATCTTGCCGATGGTGGCCTTCATATCTTCGCAGGTAAACAGTTCACCACCCTTGTAGAGTACGCCCATCGCACCGGCAATCAGACCGAATACATGGCTGAAGGGGAGGATGGCGATCATACGGTGGATGCCCATCTGCGGGCCGGGAGCGAAGAGCGCGTTGTAGTTACCCCGCATCAGGGCACGGTGGGGGAGGACGACGCCTTTCGGCGTGCCGGTCGTACCGCCCGTGAAGAAGATGGCGGCGGGCTCGTCCTTATCGACCTTCGCAACGGGATCCGCCGCGTCAGCAATGCTGCCGGCCGGATAGACGGGAATCTTGAGGCCTTCGGTGAGCGGCTTGAATTCATCGCGGACGAACAACGCCTCGACATCGAACTTCATACAACTTCCGGCCACAGCGGGGGCGGGGAGGGCACTGGGAAGCAGGATGCCCACATAACCGGCGGAAGTAGCCGCCAGGAAGAGCTCAAGAGCATTCTGGCTGTTACGGTCGAAGATGGCGATTTTGGCGCCTTTCTTCAGGCCCAGGCCGTTGATGAAGGCACGGCGGCGTGCCACCCGCTCGGCAAGTTCCTTATAGCTAATGGCATTGCCGTTTTCGGAAAGTGCGGGCAGGTCGGCATACTTCGTACCGATCCACTCCATGAACTCGGGAACAGTCGGGATGTAGGGGAGCTGGTCGAACTCCTCTTTCGGGATCAAATCATAAAGGTAAGTGTCCATAATGTAAGTTATATTGGTTTTGGTTTGTACATTACAATTGAGCAAATTTAGCGTTTATTTTTTGCGTAAAAACAGGAAACTTCTATTTGCAAGCTTAAAAAATTTGCTTAACTTTGCAGCCCGTTTTGGAAAAGCGAAGTAATCGCGCCTCCCTGACGGAAAGATTTTTGAAAGATTTTTAGTCAGCGCAAGGAAGCTGCAGCGAGTAGGCGTGAGCGACCGTCTGGTCGTGACCGCCGAAGAGCAAGGCTGACACCGCGATGGCCAAAAAGATACAAAAAGATCATTGACAAGACTGAGGGAAATACTGAATGAAATCAGTATTGACAAGTACAAGCAAGTACCGAACCAAGAACTTCATTTTGATGGAGTTCAACAAATTCGAGAAGCGTTGATTCTTTTGGAATTGACAAGGTCAGAGATTGAGCTTAGAATTTTATATTATTATACAATGA
>JAGCXP010000104.1 GCA_017961345.1 Bacteroidales bacterium
CGGGGACAACCTGGGCGCCGACGCGGCTCCGATCCTCATCACCCAGAGCGAGTTCATGCGCCGCTACCGCGAGATGAGCGCCCTCGGCGGCGGGATGAACTTCTACGGCGAGATGCCTGAGAGCTACAACATCACCGTCAATATGGAGAATCCGCTGGTGGCGAAGATCTGGGCCGCAAAGCAGGCCGAGGTCGCCCCGCAGGGCGAGCTGCCTGCCGAGGCCCCGTCCGACGCCTCCGACGCTGAGAAGGACGCCGCCCGCAAGGCCCGTGAAGAGGTCCGCAAGGCCCATCGGGCCGATGTGGAGGCTTTCGCGGCCGGGAACGAGATCCTGCACCAGATCACCGACCTGGCGCTTCTCGCAAACGGCATGCTCAAGGGCAAGGCTCTGAGCGACTTCATCGCCCGCAGCCAGAAAGTCGTTACCGACGCTTATCTGAAATAGGAGGGAATTCCTTCGCATCGCTCGGAATGACAGGGATGTCATTCCGAGTTTTTTTTGACATTCCAGGAAATCAGTAGACCGGCAAAGGAATCTTTTTCGTATTTTTGTGAGTATGAAGCGAATCGTCCTCCTCCTCCTTGCCATCGCCACGCTGCAGGCCTGCCGGCCGTCGCAGCCGCTCGTCGGCATTTCCTGCGGCCGGACTTCCGCCGGCGCCGCCTCCCTGTCCAGAAACTACACCGAAGCCGTCGCCCGGGCCGGGGGCGTCCCGGTCATCTTCCCGACGGTGGCGGATTCCGTCCTGGCGGCGGAACTGGTCCGCCGGGTGGACGCCGTCATCTTTTCCGGCGGCCCGGACCTGGACCCTTCCCACTATGGCGAGACCATCTGGAACGAAACCGTCGAGGTCGACACCCTCCGCGATGCGAGCGACTTGATGCTCATGCGGGCGGCGCTCGCCGCGAAGAAGCCGGTCATGGCCATCTGCCGAGGCGAGCAACTGATGAACGTCGTCCTGGGCGGCTCTTTGTACCAGGATATTCCGACGCAGGTGGATACGGTCATCAAGCACGGCGGTGGTGTCTGGCACCGGATCGGCGTGGAGAAGGGGAGCGTGTTGTATGACCTGTTCGGGCAGGATTCCCTGACGGTCAATTCCTTCCATCACCAGGCCGTGAAAAAAGTCGCGCCCGGCGTCCGGGTCACGGCCCATGCCCCCAACGGCATTGTCGAGGCTTACGAGTACGGAAACCAGGTCATCGCATTCCAGTTCCATCCCGAGGGGATGGCGCGGACGGATGACACCTGGCTGGCGCCGTTCCGGTATTTAGTCAGGAAGGCGGGCGGAAAGTGATTATTTCCCGATCAGCTGCAGGAACTCGTTCCGGGTCTTGAACGATTTGAGGAAGATGCCGGAGAAGGCCGATGTCGTCGTGACGGCGTTGGACTTCTCCACACCCCGCATGGACATGCAGGTGTGCATGGCCTCGATCACGACGGCGACGCCCAGCGGATGGAGGGATTCTTGGATGCAGTCGCGGATCTGTTCGGTCAGGCGCTCCTGGACCTGCAGGCGGCGGGCATAGGTCTCCACCACGCGCGCGACCTTGGAAAGGCCGGTGATCCGCCCGTTCGGGATGTAGGCGACGTGCGCCTTGCCGATGAACGGGAGCATGTGGTGCTCGCACAGGGAGAAGAGTTCGATGTCCTTGACAATGACCATCTGGTTGTACGGCTCCGTGAACACGGCGGAACGGACGATCGTCTCGCCGTTCTGCTGATAGCCCTGCGTGAGGAACTGCATGGCCTTCGCCACGCGCTCGGGCGTCTTGGTAAGCCCTTCGCGCGAGGTGTCCTCGCCCAGCAGTTCGAGAATGGCTTTCACGTGCGCTGCCAGTTCCTGCGTAGTCTTTTCGTCGTATTCCTCTATCTTTCTGTATGCCATGGTATTGTATTTGTTACACCCTGCGTCGCATTTGGGACTCCAAAAATAGTTAAAAAAATCTTTTTATCCCCGATTTTTTTATATCTTTGCAGCCCATTTGACGGAGAGCCGCCTGTGCGGAACCCGAAAGTATTAATTATAAACATTTTAAACGAACGCCATATGTACTGGACTCTCGAATTAGCAAGTTGCCTGGACGACGCTCCGTTCCCGGCCACCAAAGAAGAACTGATCGATTACGCCACCCGCACCTGCGCCCCCGACGAAGTCGTCGAAAACCTCGAGGAACTGGACGAAGACGGTGAGATCTACGAATCCATCGAAGACATCTGGCCCGACTATCCCACGAAGGACGATTTTTTCTTTAACGAGGAGGAGTATTAAAGGATTTTTGAGTAAAACATACTTGATAATCAAGTAGTTATGAAAAAGCTGTGGGAAGTTCCACAGCTTTTTTCTTGTCCCAAAGGGGTCTAAAATGGGCATTTTTGGAGGCCTACTTCCCATTTTACTATCCAAGATTTTGCATTTTCCCCCTAAAAAAGGTAATAGTAAATGACAAAATAAAAGGCACTGACCAAAACTGGTTAGTGCCTTTTAAAATACTGCAAGGATTTCAACCTCCGGAGTATTCGGAGAATGATGCAATTTGCCCGGGAATTTGAGGATTTCGAGATTGTGTCAACACTGTCGACACAATTGCCGTGGTCTGCTTTCCTTGAGGTTCTGCCCGTCGAGGATGCGCTTGCCCGCGAGTTTTACATAACGATGGCCGCCAATGAGCGGTGGAGTGTCAGGCAACTTCGAAATCAGATGGACGCTATGCTTTATGAGCGCACTCTGATTAGCCGGAAGCCTGAAGATGTTATAAAAACAGAATTGTCCACGGTCAGACAGGGAGGGGCTATTTCTCCAGACCTGGTATTCAAGAGCCCTTATTTCCTGGATTTCACCGGACTGAAAGGATACTATAGCGAGAAGAAACTGGAAGACATGATCATCAGTGGAATGCAGCAATTCCTGATGGAGTTGGGCAACGGCTTCTCGTTCGTGGACAGGCAGAAGAGAATCATCATTGATGGTGAAGACTTCTATCTGGATTTGCTTTTCTATCATAGAAAACTGCACCGTCTTGTTGCCATTGACCTGAAGAGGACCAAGTTTCAGGCAGCATATAAAGGGCAGATGGAACTATACCTCCGCTGGCTCGACAAATATGAGCGTCAACCCGGAGAAGAAAGCCCGCTTGGCTTGCTACTCTGCGCTGCCGGCAATAATGAACAAATACAGCTGCTCCAACTGGGTGATGCCGGAATTCAAGTAGCTCAGTATTACACAGAACTGCCAGACAAAGATATCCTAAGAGCCCAGCTTCAGAAGGAAATCGCACAAGCAAAATTGCGCCTGGAGAACCAGAAAGAAGATTGATTCCTTACCTCAAATTATGACTACTGCCGCCACCTCAACGTGACGGCAGTTCTGTCATTCTAAGGATTGTCATCCTGAGGCGAAGCCGAAGGATCTATTTTTCCCTCACAAAATGCCGGTAATCAGAGCCCCAGGTTCCCGGAGAGTAGGTCGTACCTTCCTTCTGCCATTCCATCTCCTTTGATGTCAGCTTCACAAGCTTATAAGTGACATTGCTGAAGTCCGACATCGCCGGATTGATGGTAATGGTGCCCTTGTTGATCAGGTCGATGGCATAGTGGCCGCTGTAGTCGTGCGATTCACAGCCCAGGACATAAACATGTTTCTGATAATTGCCGTTCCCATCAAAGGTGTACGTCACCGAACCATCCATCGCAAAAACCGTGGGGTCATATTGCTCGGACCAGGTACCTTCCAGCTTGTTCACATCGATCTTCTCACAACCGCTCAGCCCCGCTGCCAGCAGCGCCGCGCAAATCAGTGTCTTCAGTATATTCATCGCTGTCGTTTTCTTATATTACACACAAACGTGCGAAATCTTGCCTGTAAAAGTTCTTTTTTTCTCCTTCCGCCGGGCGGAACCCTCCCAGGCCCCGCTCGGCATCAGGAAAAAGTGTTTATGTTTAACCGCTTATTAAGCCTACTCTTTCTTGAGCTCAATTGCCGGATTGGTCTTCGCGGCCTTCAAGGTTTGCCAGAGGACGGATGCGAGTGAAAGCAGCACGGTCAACAGGGCTGCGAC
>JAGCXP010000105.1 GCA_017961345.1 Bacteroidales bacterium
AGGTAGTCCACCTCTTCCTTGCGGGAGAGGTTGCCGTCGCGGGTAAGGGTGCTGATCTCCCTGTCGGGGCACATCACCACGAAGGTCATGTCGACACTGACCTGGTCGTTGCAGGCGCCGGTGGAGCCGTGGGCGATCGCGGAGGCGCCGATCTCGTTGGCGTAGCGGGCGATGGCCATGCCCTGGAAAATGCGTTCGGAAGAGACGGAAATCGGGTAGGTGCCGCCACGCAGCACGTTGCCGAAGATCATATAGCGCAGGCTCTTCTCATAGTATTCCTTCGTGACGTCGAGGGTCACATATTTCGTGGCGCCCAGTTTGTAGGCGTTCTCCTCGTTGGTCTTCAGCTGCTCTGGGCTGAAACCGCCCGTGTTGGCGCAGACGGCGTGCACCTCATAGCCTTTTTCCTTGGCGAGGTACATCACGGTGTAGGAGGTATCGAGACCGCCGCTGAAGGCGACGACGACTTTTTTCTTATTTTCCATTTTTATTCAGGTTTTCGTCGGGACGGTGGATTTCAAGGTGTTCCTTGGGGTCGTACAGCAAGCCCGTGCAGATGCACATTTTGTAGTTGTGGCTCTGGAGGATGTCGAAGTGACGGCAGCCCTCGCAGCCTTTCCAGAACTCGGGATCGTCGGTCAGTTCGGTGAAGGGAACGGGACGGAAGCCGAATTCATAGTTCATCTTCATCACGGCCGCACCGGTGGTGATGGAGAAGATCTTGGCGTCCGGGAAGAGGCGTCGGGAGAGGAGGAAGGTCTGTTCCTTGATGCGTCGGGCGATGCCCATGCCACGGAATTTATGGGCCACGATCAGGCCCGAATTGGCGACAAAACTCTTGCCGCCCCAGGATTCAATGTAGGAGAAACCCGCAAATTCTCCCTCGTCGGTCAGGGCGATCACCGCCTTGCCGGACAGCATCTTGGAGGAGATGTAGTCCGGAGAACGCTTGGCGATGCCCGTACCCCGCTCCTGCGAAGAGATGTAAATCTCATCGACGATCTGTTGCGAGTACTTTGTGTGCCGCTCGTCGGCCACCATTACGTTAATGTTCATCTTACTACGTAAAATTTCAGGTTATACTCTGCAAATTTAGGGATTTTTGACGGATAATTCAATAATAATGACTAATTTTGAGGTCGATTTATGAGGTGTAAAACGCACCTTCGAACGTATAATGGATAAAAGTATGAAACTGACTGTCATCGGAGCCGGAAACATGGGTGGCGCGACCGCCCTCGGCCTGCTCGAAAAGGGTGCCATTGCACCCGCCAACCTGACCGTTACGGACGCCAACGAGGCCGTCCTCGCCAAATTCAAGGATAAAGGGGCGAATGTCACCACCGACAACAAAGCCGCCGTGGACGCCTCGGATACCATCATCATCGTCGTCAAACCCTGGGTCGTGCCCCTCGTGCTGGAGCAGATCAAGGACTGCGACCTTTCCGGCAAGACCGTCGTCTGCATGGCGGCGGGCGTCAAGCCGGAGGTGATTCTCCCGTACCTGAAAGAGAGCACGCAGCTCGTCTATGTCATTCCCAATACCGCCATTGAAATCGGTCAGGCGATGATTTTCGTCGCGCCCTACCGGGCCTCGAAGGCGGCCACGGACGCGGTCGCCGACCTCTTTTCCAAGGTGGGCGTGGTCAAACAGGTGGCCTTCGCCAACCTCGGCGGGGGCATCGCCCTCGCTTCCTGCGGCATCGCCTATGCCATGCGCTACATCCGCGCGGCCGTCGAAGGCGGCGTGGAACTGGGCTTCTATCCCCAGGACGCCACCGACATCGTCTGCCAGACGGTCATCGGCGCCGCTTCCCTGATCCGGGCCCACCGTTCCCATCCCGAGGCGGAAATCGACAAGGTGACCACCCCCGGCGGCATGACCATCAAGGGCCTGAACGCCATGGAGGAAGCCGGATTCACCGACGCCGTCATCAAAGGTCTCAAAGCCGGTAAATAATGCGCCTGGTCGTAAAAATCGGCAGCAACGTCCTCTCTTCCCGAAACGGGGGACTGGACCGGGAGCGGATGGCTTCCCTCGTCGCCCAGGTGGCGGAACTCGTCAAGGCCGGCCATGAGGTGGTGCTCGTTTCCAGCGGCGCCGTGGCCTGCGGCCGCGCCATCGTCCGTCCCCGCTACAAACTCGACGAGGTGGAGCAGCGCCAGCTCTTTTCCGCCGTCGGCCAGGTGAGCCTGATGGCTATCTACCGCGAACTGTTTTCCGCGCAGGGCCTTCAAATGGGCCAGGTGCTCACGATGAAGGAAAATTTCGCCACCCGCGGGCTCTATCTCAACCAGCGTCATTGCCTCGACGTGATGCTGCGCAATGGGATTGTCCCGGTGGTCAATGAAAACGACACGGTCAGCGTCACCGAACTGATGTTCACCGACAACGACGAACTTTCCGGCCTGCTCGCCACGATGGTGGGGGCCGAACTGCTCGTCATTCTCAGCAATATCGACGGTATCTACGACGGCGATCCCGCATCGGGAAAAGCCTCTGTCATCCGCACGATTGAGCCCGGAAAAGACATTTCCGAATATATCCAGCCCGGCAAGAGCAGTTTCGGCCGCGGCGGGATGCTCACGAAGTCTTCCATTGCCGCGAAAGTGGCCCAGGAGGGGATCCGCGTGATGATAGCCAACGGCACTCGGGAAGGCATCTTGCCCGCTTTGCTGAACGCGCCGGAGGACACGGTCCACACCGAGTTCGTCCCTTCGGAATCGGAGGTCTCCAGCGTCAAGAAATGGATTGCCCACAGCGACGGTTTCGCCAAAGGCAAGGTGGTCATCAACGAAAAGGCCGTCCGTGCGCTCACGCAGAAGAAGGCGGCCAGCCTGCTGATGGTGGGCGTCGTCGCCATTGAAGGGGAGTTCGAGGAGGGGGACATCATCAACATCGTCGATGCGTCCGGCGCGCCGGTTGCGCTCGGAAAGGCCGGCTGGTCGTCCGAGGCGGCTGCCGCCCAGATCGGCGCCCACGAGGTCAAACCCCTCGTGCATTATGATTATTTGTATATTCTGTAGGTGCTCCGTGCGCCTGCACAGTTGTTTATAGTATGTCTGAAGCTTTGGAACTGATCCGTCGGACGCGCCAGGCGAGCGCCTGTCTTTCCGACCTCGATGATACGGCCATCAACCGGGTGCTCTGCGAAGTGGCGGATGCGATTGACGCCTCCGTGGACGTGCTGCTGGGAGCCAACGCGAAGGACCTCTCCCGCATGGAGAAATCCAACCCCCTGTATGACCGCCTGCTGCTGAATAAAGAACGCCTGAAGGGGATTGCCGGCGACGTGCGCAACGTCTCCACCCTGCCTACGCCCCTGGGGACCGTCCTTTCGGATACGGTCCGGCCCAACGGCCTGCATATCCGCCGCGTGAGCGTGCCTTACGGGGTGATCGGCGTCATCTACGAGGCGCGCCCCAACGTGACCTTCGACGTTTTTTCCCTCTGTTTCAAGACCGGCAACGCCTGCGTGCTGAAAGGCGGCAAGGACGCCGACGACTCGAACCGCGCCATCGTCGCCCTCATCAAGGGGGTGCTCCGCAAGGCGGGGATTGACGAGGAGGTCATCAACCTGCTTCCCGCCACCCACGAGGCGACGGGGGAACTGCTTTCGGCCAACGGTCTGGTGGACGTGGTCATTCCGAGAGGAAGCCGCCGCCTGATCGATTTCGTCCGCGAAAACGCCAAGGTGCCCTGCATCGAAACGGGGGCCGGGGTGGTCAACACCTATTTTGACAAGGCGGGCGACCTCGAAAAAGGCAAACGCATCGTCTTCAACGCCAAGACGCGCCGCGTAAGCGTGTGCAACGCCCTCGACTGTCTGCTGATTGCCCGCGAGCGCCTCTGCGACCTGCCCGCGCTGGTGGGGCAGATGCCCGGCAAGAACGTGGAACTCTACGCGGACGCCGAGAGCTATGCCGCCCTCGAAGGGAAATATCCCGCCGCGCTGCTAAAAAAGGCCTCCCCGGAGGATTTCGGCCGCGAATTCATGGACTACAAAATGGCCATCCGCACCGTCTCCGACGTGAAGGAGGCCACCGCCCATATCGCCCGCTACGGCTCCGGCCACAGCGAGAGCATCGTGACCGAAGATGCGGCCGCCGCCGACTTTTTCCGCCGCAAGGTGGACGCCGCCTGCGTCTATGTCAACGCCCCTACCGCCTTCACCGACGGCGCCCAGTTCGGCCTCGGCGCGGAGATCGGCATCTCCACCCAGAAGCTCGGCGCCCGCGGTCCGATGGGCCTCGCCGCCATGACCACCTACAAGTGGCTGATTGACGGAGACGGTCAGGTCCGCCCGTAAATGTTTCGAGAGAGATAAAAACAAAATAACAATGCCTTCTTACAGTCCTTATTACCATCCCGAGTACGAGTTGCTCGATCGGGCTCAGATTGAGGCGCTGCAGTTGCAACGGCTCAAAGATACGGTGGCGCACTGCTACCTGGGCAGCGCATTCTACCGCAAACGCCTGGATGAATGCGGGGTGACGCCCGACCGGATTAAATCCCTGGACGATCTGCGCCGCATTCCCTTTACTACCAAACAGGATCTGCGCGACACCTATCCTTTCGGCATCGCTTCCATTCCGCTGGACAAATGCGTACGTCTGCATTCCTCCAGCGGCACCACCGGCAATCCGACTGTTGTCCTCCACAGCGCCAAAGACCTGCATGAATGGGCTTCCGCCCTGGCCCGCGCCCTGTGGATGGTCGGTTGCCGTCCCGAAGACGTCTTCCAGAACACTTCCGGCTACGGCATGTTCACCGGCGGTCTCGGCTTCCAGTACGCCGCCGAGCAGCTGGGCATGCTGACCGTTCCCGCCGGAGCGGGCAACACCCTCCGCCAACTGAAGTTCTTCACCGATTTCGGCACGACCGTGGTGCACGCGATTCCTTCCTACGCCGCCCGTCTCTATGAGGTGATGTGCCAGCAGGGCATCGACCCGCGCCGCGATACCAAGCTCAAGATCATGGCCATTGGCGCCGAGCCCCACTCCGAGGACACCCGCCGCCGCATTGAGGACATGCTGGGCGTGAAGGCTTACAACTCCTTCGGTATGAGCGAGATGTGCGGCCCCGGCGTCGCCTTCGAGTGCAAGGAGCAGAACGGTATGCACATTTGGGAAGACTATTACATCGTGGAAATCGTCAATCCCGATACGCTCGAACCCGTCCCGGAAGGGGAGGTGGGCGAGCTGGTGCTGACCACCCTCAACCGCGAGGCCATGCCGCTGCTGCGTTACCGCACCCGCGATCTGACGCGCATCCTGCCCGGCAAATGCCCCTGCGGCCGGGAGCACAAGCGTCTCGACCGTATGAAAGGCCGCAGCGACGATATGATCATCCTCAAGGGCGTCAACATCTTCCCCATCCAGATCGAGACCATCCTGATGCAGTACAAACAGCTCGCGTCCGACTACCTCATCACCCTAGATACCCTCGAGGACAATGACTGCATGACCGTGGAAGTCGAACTCTCCGAGCAGACCAACGTGGACGATTACGCCGCCCTGCAGAACCTCACCAAGGACATCACCCACGCCCTGCGCGACGAAATCCTGATTACCCCGAAGGTGAAACTTCTGCCCAAGGGAGCCCTCCCTAAAGCCGAGGGCAAGGCCGTCCGCGTCAAAGACAACCGCAAGAAATATTAAATCATCCGACCATGACCGTACAACAGATATCCGTATTCCTGGAGAACAAATCCGGAAGCCTCGTCAAAGTGTTCAAGGCCCTTTCCGACAGCGGCATCCAGCTCATCACCTCCACCCTGGCCGACACCGCCGACTACGGCGTCTGCCGCATCCTTTGCGACGATCCCGACAAAGCCTACGAAGTCCTTTCGAAGGAGGGTTTCTCCGTCGCCAAGACCGACGTGTTCGCCATCGCCCTCGATGACAAACCCGGCCGTGCGGCCGCTGCCATCGCCTGTTTTGCCGAAGGCGGCATCAGCATTTCCTACCTCTACTCCTTCCTCTACGAAGGAAAGGGAATCCTGATTTTCCGAACCTCCGACATC
>JAGCXP010000010.1 GCA_017961345.1 Bacteroidales bacterium
CGCCGCACGGCCTCGGTCAACTGGCCGCCCTCGTCGTAGCCCACGTATCCCGGAGGCGCACCGACCAGCCGGCTCACCGAATGCCGCTCCTGGTACTCGCTCATGTCGATACGCGTCATCAGGTTCTCATCGTTGAACAGGAACTCCGCCAGGGCTTTCGCCAATTCGGTCTTACCCACGCCCGTCGTACCCATGAAGAGGAAGGACCCGATCGGCCGCTTCTCGTTCTGCAGGCCAGCCCGGCTACGCCGCACCGCGTTGCTCACCGCACTGATGGCCGCGTCCTGCCCGACCACCCGCTGGTGCAGCAGTTCCTCCATTTTCAGCAGTTTATCCTTTTCGCTCTCCAGCATCTTGCTCACCGGGATGCCCGTCCACTTGGCCACCACCTCCGCAATGTCCGAAGGCGTAACGGCTTCCGTGATGATGGGATCCTGGATGGCCGCCTGCTGAGCGTCCAGTTCTTCGATTTCTTTCTGCACTTGTGCGAGTTTTCCGTAGCGGATTTCCGCCACCTTGCCGTAGTCTCCCGCCCGTTCGGCGTTCTTCGCTTCGATCTGCAGGTCTTCCATGCTCTGGCGGGCCTTCTGCAGGCTCGTCACGATGGCCTTTTCCTCGTTCCAGCGCTTCATCAGCGCATCCTTCTTACCCTGAAGTTCGTTGAGTTCCTCCTTAATCTTGTCGAGTTTGAGGCTCACGCCCTCGCGTTTGACCGCCTCCTTCTCGATTTCCTTCTGGCGGATGGCGCTCTCGAGTTCCGCGATGGGCTCCGGCACGGAGTTCATCTCCAGTCGCAGTTTGGACGCCGTCTCGTCCACGAGGTCGATGGCCTTGTCCGGCAGGAAACGGCTGGTAATGTAGCGGTGCGAGAGTTCCACGGCCGCAATCAGCGCGTCATCCTCGATGCGCACCTTGTGGTGGTTCTCATACTTCTCTTTCAAGCCACGCAGGATGGCAATGGACTCGGCGGGCGTAGGCTCGTCCACCATCACCATCTGGAAACGGCGTTCGAGGGCCTTGTCGCTCTCGAAGTATTTCTGGTACTCGTCCAGCGTCGTCGAGCCGATGGTCCGCAGTTCGCCGCGGGCCAGGGCCGGCTTCAGGATGTTCGAGGCATCCATCGCACCCGAGGAACGCCCGGCGCCGACCAGGGTATGGATTTCATCGATGAACAGGATAATCTGCCCGTCGCTTTCCACCACCTCTTTCACGACGCCTTTGAGCCGCTCCTCAAACTCGCCCTGGTACTTCGCGCCCGCAATCAGGGCGCCCAGGTCCAGGGAATAGATGCGTTTGCTTTTGAGGTTCTCCGGCACCTGCCCGTCCACGATTTTCTGGGCGATGCCTTCGCTGATAGCCGTCTTACCCACGCCGGGTTCGCCGACGAGGATGGGGTTGTTTTTTGTCCGTCGGGACAGAATCTGCAGTACCCGTCGGATTTCATCGTCCCGGCCGATGACCGGGTCCAGTTTGCCCTGTGAAGCTCTCTCGCAGAGGTTCACGGCAAATTTCTGAAGGTTTTCGAGTTTGTTTTCCATATCTTTTGTTTTTTATTTACGTTGTTTTGGGGAGATTGGAGCCCGGGGCGCCAGCCTCCTACAAAGGGGAGCGCGCAAAAGATATTCCAACGCAAAAAAGCTGACAAATTGTCAGCCTTTCGCGAAAAACCGGCCGCAGAGGCCGTTTAACAGGGGGTAATCCGCAGGGTGCGGGTGCGGTGCTAAGCCGCGGGTGCGGGGAAGCCGCGGACTATTCCTCGGCGGGAACGGTCACCGTCTCGCTGCTGGGCGTCTCGAACTCGGGCACTACTTCGCCGGCCTGGTTCTCGATCTCGGTGGTGATGTCTTCACTGTCCTTATTGGAGGTGCCGAGGGTGAAGGCGGAGATGATGCAGACCAGGAAAATGACCACGACCAGGCCCCAGGTAATCTTTTCCAGGATGTCGGCCGTCTGACGGACGCCGAAGGTCTGGTTGCCGGCCGTGAAGTTGCTGGCCAGTCCGCCGCCCTTGCCGTTCTGCAGGAGGACGACGATGGTCAGCAGGACGCCGGCGATGGCGGCGATAATCGTGAGGATGATGAATAAAGCGTTCATATTGTTATTCGTTTAATTTTTCAATAAGGGCTGCAAAGTAAGCACTTTTTTCGGGATATGCCAAAATTAGTTTCTCGTAAATCTCGCGCGCCTGGGCGGGATAGCCCTGTTCGGCATAGATGCCCGCCAGCGTCTCGGAAATGAAATCCATCGTTTCGGCCGTGTCCGAAGCGGCTCCCTTGGCGGGTTCCGCGGCGCTTCGGGGGACAAAACGGTCTTCGTCGGTGCGCACCTTTTCGTATTCTTCGCGGGAGAAAAAATCTCCGCCGGCCACCCGTTTGCGGGCGGAAGGGGCTGGCGCCGAAGTCCCCGCGGAATGCGGAAGCGTCGTTTTCGGCAGCAGGGGCAGCACCAGTTCCCGAAGGATGCGGCTGTCGCTGATGTGCAGCAGCGTTTCCGAGAGTTCTTCGCGGGACCATCCGCCGGCTTCGATCAGCCGCCGGCAAAGCGCCAGGCGTGCAGAAGCGAACCAGGGATACACGCCCACCAGCGCGCTGAGTTCCTCCATAGACATTTTATCCAAAGGCTTCTGCATGGCTTACCAATTGGCGACGGACGCGTTGAAAATATCTTCCACCAGTTTGTCGACGATTTCTTCGCAGAGGGAGAACTCCACGGCATCGAGCGGGTTCATGGAATCATAGTCGGCATAGGCCGAGAAAGGCTTCTCGAAATTGTCTTCGGGATGTTTTTTGTTGGTGAAAAAGACCTTGACCGTCACGGTGAGACGGTTCTGGGCGGCCACCTCCTGCGCCGTAACAGCCGTAGGCTTCACGTCGTAGCCGGTAATCTCCGCTGCCAGGTCGAGGTCGCCATCGTCTTCCACCTGCTCCAGACGCGTGAGTTTCTGGAACTTGTCGCGCATCGCTTCGGTCAGCATATTGCTAAGAGACGGGTTCACGCGCAGGGCTTTGTATTCGAAGTAATGGATATTGACGGTGTGCACGTCAGGCTGGATGGACGTGCCCGTGAACGAATAGATGCCGCAGGAAACGGCCAGGGCGGCGCTCAAAGCAAGCAAGAGTGTTTTTATTCCTTTTCCCATAAGCCGAGTTGCGTCATTTTTTCCAGTTTGCGGTACACGGTGCGCTCCGAGATGCCCAGTTCTTTCGCCACCTTGCTGCGATTGTTGTTGTTGCGGGCCATTGAAGCGATGATTTCCCGATAGGTGCGGTCTTCCAGCGTGACGGGGGCGGTGGGGCTGCTTGCGGGTGCGGTTGCCGTTTCTGTCGTCTCGTCGAAATTGTCTTCGAGAGGCTGCATCTGGTCCTCCGGTTCGTCCTCCGCGCGCGGAGCGCTTTGCCCAGCGTAGTGAAGTTCGTTTCCTTCGATTAGGGGCTCACTCCCTGTCGCAAGCAATTTCTGTCCGGCGGGAGCGCCGCCCTGCAGCCCGGAAACGGTCTTTTTCAAGGCATCCACTTCCTGCTTGAGCGTAAGGATGGAGCGGATGAGCATTTCGCGGTCGCCGGGGTTGAGGCCCCCTTCGCTGTTTTCCGCCACCACGGGGATATAGGCTCCTTCGTCGTGGGGCAGGTATTTGTCCAGGCGCGAGGACGGAATCACGATGCGCTCGTCCTTGTTGTCCTGGGAAATCGGGTGCGACTCCATGGCGCAGATGCGTCCGGTCACACCCATCAGTTCCCGGATGTTGCCCGGCCAGCGATAACGCTTGAGGGCCTCCTCCGCATCGCGGGTGAGGGAAAGCAGGCAGAAATTGTTCTCCGTGGCGAAATCCGCACAAAACTGCTTGAAGAGCAAGGGGATGTCATCCGGCCGTTCGCGCAAGGGGGGGATCTGGATGGTGATGGAGTTGAGGCGGTAGAACAGGTCCACGCGGAAACGGTCGCGGCTGATGGCGTGCTGCAGATTCATGTTGGTCGCTGCAATCACGCGCACGTTCGTCTTCTGTATCTTGGAAGAACCCACGCGCAGGAACTCGCCCTGCTGGAGCACGCGCAGCAGTTGTGCCTGCGTATCCCGGGGCAGATCGCCGATTTCGTCCAGGAAAATCGTGCCTCCGTCGGCTTCTTCGAAATACCCCTTGCGTGGCTCCACCGCACCGGTAAAGGCTCCCTTTTCGTGGCCGAAGAACTCGCTGTTGACCGTTCCCGAAGGGATGGCGCCGCAGTTGATGGCCAGGAACTTCTTGTTCTTTCGCTTGCTGTTGTCGTGGATAATGCGGGAGAAAACCTCCTTTCCCACGCCGCTCTCGCCGACAATCAGCACCGGAAGGTCCGTCCATGCAATGCTCAGCGCCGTCTCAATGGCATGATTGAGCGCAGGATCGTTTCCGACGATCTTGTAACGGTTCTTCACCGTCTTGATTTCCGCATCTGACCAGGGCATCCTGTAATATATATGGAATGCAAAGGTAATGAAAAAAAATTTGCGAAATAAATTTGCGGAATAAAAAAAGTTGCTTAACTTTGCAGCCCGTTTGGGAAAAACGAGCGTTTTGAACAAGCGGAATGAAGCTCATTGACAATATTGAAAGAGAGAAAAACAGTAAAATGTTTTTCGACATAACGAGGTAGAAAATAAATTACGAAAGATAGTCTGTAATTGAATTTAGGAGTTTTTTCTGGATTTTGTTAGGGACTACAA
>JAGCXP010000106.1 GCA_017961345.1 Bacteroidales bacterium
GGATGTCAACGACAATGTCTGCGCCATTATCAAGGTGCGGCCCACCCAGGCGATGAACGCCCCGCTGATTATCAACACGGCGGGCGGTATGTCGGCCGTTCCGCCTCCCGACGGGGTGGCGAACCGTCAGGAAGACGGGAGTTGGTGGTACTGGCTTCCCCCCCAGGTCAAGAATATCTATTTTACGGCTGCCGGCTATACCCAAACCGAAACCCTCGGGGTCAGTCTGCAGAGCGGAAAGGTCTATGAACTTCAGCTCGTGGTGGATGCGACCGTTCACCAAATGCAGGAATTCAATCTGGAGAAATCCGTGATGAAACTGACTCTTTCTCCCGAGACCTGCACCGTTTCCTATGGCCGCAACGGCAATTACGATATGGGCCGGGAACTGGTCAAGGACGGCTATTTCGAAGCCGTGCTGGAAAAGGGTACCTATGATATCAAGGTGGAACAGACTTTCTATGCCAGTTACACGGGTACTTACCGGGTGGATGAGAACGCCAAAGTGAAGTCCATTTCGCTTCAGCCGGAATTTGGCATGCTGCGCCTGGATTCCAACCCCGAAGGAGCGGAAGTCTACGTCGACGGCTTTACCCAGTCCCTGGGGCAGACGCCGCTCGTTTCGCGAAAAATCCGCGCTGGAAAGCATACCCTCAAATTCTGGAAAGAGAATTACTACAGCAAGGAAATCGAGGTGGAAGTGCTGCCGACGGGAGCGGAGCAGGATGTTCCCATCGTGTCCCTCAAGACCCGTGCGGGAACGGCGGTGTGCACCTGTGCCGACAAGGACGCAGAACTTACCGTTACGGATGCGTCCGGAAAGATTGTGGGGAGAGGCAAAAGCGGAATGAAAGTGGCCGTCAACAGCCTTTCTACCTATAAGCTGGAAGCCTCCAAAAACGGCCATGCGCCCCAGTCTACCGGCATTTCCGGCGGAACGGACATCGAAGGAAAGGAGTTTTCTGTGACTGTAGGGGCTCCGATTCCCCTGTATGGCGGCCTTCAGATTTCTTCCACGCCCCTGCGGGCGGAGGTCCTGATTGACGGAGAAAGCGTGGGAGAGACGACTTATATGGGTAAGCTGCTGGTCGGCGAACATATAATCGAACTTCGTAAGGAAGGATACACCCTGGTCCCTCAGACGGTGCGGATTGAAGAGAATGTGGTGAAGACGCTGAACCTGACCATGAAGGAGAAGCAAGCGACCTCTTCCGGCAACAGTAACACTTCCTATTCCCAGAAAGACAAGTATTCCACGACGACGTCCACCCGGACCACAACCCGCAAACAGGTTCAACCGGGCACGCACATCCTGGGCTTCGAGGGCGGCATCGATGTGCTGAGTTCGAAAGTTTCGGGGGACAGGTCTATTTACAGCAGCCGTTTCATGTACGGTCTGACCTATACCTATATGCCGAGCCTTATCGGCTTCAGCGTAGGTGCCCGGGCCTGCTACCCGTTTGCCGATCCGCAGATTTCCGCCGGCGTAGCCGTGGGCCTGCAAAAGTATTTCCTCCTTGCCCGCCTGGGCTATTCCTCTTACAACAACGGCGTCGTGATAGACTTGGGCTTGAACCTTACGGGCTGGCTGCAGATAACCTATTCCGTCATTACGTCCAAAAAGACCGAACCGGAACACTGGCAGCTGGGTGTGGCCATATGTCTTCCCTTGCCGTTCAATTCTTCCAACTGACAGATTTTCAATGAATATCAAACGCTTCTGCCTTCTTGCCTTGGTGCCTGTCTTGGCGTGTCTGACGGGGCTGGCTCAGGAGCGGACGGCCGTTGTGGGCGTGTCCGCGGCTTATCTACGCATCGCGCCTGATTATGAGTCTTCCCTGGAGACCCAGGAGTTGATGGGGACGGTGGTTCGCGTACTTGATACCGACCGTTACTGGTGCAAGGTCGAAACGCCTCAGCCCTATACGGCCTGGTGTACCGACCGGGTGCTGGTCCCGATGGAAGGGGAGGCGCTCAGGAATTGGATGGAGACCCCGAAATATGTCTGTCTGGCCCCCCTTTCCGAAGTGCTCAGCGAGCCGAAAAATGGCGCGCAGCGCCTATGTGATCTGGTGCTCTGCGACCGGATGGGAATGGTGTGCAGGAAAAACGGAAAGGCGCTCCGAAAAGGTTGTTTTACCGCCGTACTGCTGCCTGACGGCCGCCAGGGCTGGGTTTGCAGCAAAGACCTCGTTCCGGAAGAGCAGTGGTGTTCTGGCAGAGAGTTTTCCCGTGAGAATCTGGTCTCCTTTGCCCGTACGTTCCTCGGTACGCCCTATCTCTGGGGGGGGATGACGCCCAAAGGCTTTGATTGCAGCGGACTCGTCCGGATGGTCTATATGCGTTACGGGAAACTGCTTCCCCGCAATGCTTCCCAGATGGCTTTGCTGGGCCGCGAAGTGCCTGTCAGTGAGGCGCTTCCGGGCGATTTGCTCTTTTTCGGCGTGAATGGGAAGGTGACCCATGTGGGGATGTATATCGGCGACGGCCGCTTCATCCATTCTTCCCATCTGGTGCGTATCAACGCCCTCGATTCCGCCCAGCCGGACGTTTATGAAAACGTCCACAAACTGCTTTTCTGCCGTAATCTTATCGACTGACGATAGGGGGAAATCCGCTTAATCTGCAGAAAAAGTGTATATTTGCAAGATATAACGCTTACGTGATGATGGAAGAAAACATCGCTCCTGCCGCCGAGCAGGAAAGAAACCTCAATTTCCTGGAGGAAATCATCGAGAAGGATCTCGCCGAGGGAAAGTTTCCCGACGGCATTCTGACGCGGTTTCCGCCCGAACCGAACGGATACCTTCATCTGGGACATGCCAAGAGTCTGTGTATCAACTTCGGACTGGCCAAGAAATATGGCGGAAAGACCAATCTCCGCTACGACGATACCAACCCCACTAAGGAAGACACCGAGTATGTGGATGCCATCAAGGACGACATCCGCTGGCTGGGTTTCCAGTGGGAAAAGGAGTGCTATGCCTCCGACTATTTCGACCAGCTCTACGAATGGGCGGAAAAACTGATTCGTGAGGGCAAGGCTTATGTGGACGACCAGACCCAGGAGGAAATGCGGCTCAATCGCGGGACGGTCGAGACCCCGGGCACGGACAGCCCTTGGCGCAACCGCAGCGTGGAGGAGAACCTCCGTCTGTTCCGCGAAATGAAGGCAGGCAAGTATGCCGACGGGGAAAAGGTCCTTCGTGCGAAAATCGACATGGCCCATCCGAACATGATGTTCCGCGATCCCATTCTCTACCGCATCAAGCACGCTTCCCATCACCGCACCGGCGACAAGTGGTGCATCTATCCGATGTATGACTACACCCATGGCCAGTGCGATTCCATCGAACACATCACCCATTCCATCTGCACCCTGGAGTTCGACGTGCACCGTCCGCTTTACGACTGGTTCATCGAGACCCTCGGCATCTATCCTTCCCATCAGTACGAATTCGCCCGGCTCAACCTGACCTATACGCTGATGAGCAAGCGAAAACTGCTCGAACTGGTGCAGAAGGGCTATGTGAGCGGCTGGGACGATCCCCGGATGCCCACCCTTTGCGGCGTCCGCCGTCGCGGCTACACGGCCAGGGCCCTGCGGGCTTTCTGCGACGAAATCGGCGTGAGCAAACGCGATCAGCTGATGGAAATCGGCCGCCTTGAAAACTGCGTCCGCAACGATTTGAACGAGCGCAGCAACCGCTATATGGTGGTCGGGGCCGACGCCATCAAAGTCACGCTGACCAACTGGGAGGCGGGCCGGACGGAGTGGTTCGAGGCGCCGCTCAATCCCGCCGATCCGGAAGGCCCTTCCCGCCGGATTCCCTTCACGGGCACCCTCTACATCGACAGGGACGACTTTATGGAAGTTCCCGTACCCAAATACCACCGTCTCAAACCCGAGGGCGAGGTGCGCCTCAAATATACCTACATCATCAAGTGCGAGGAGGTTGTCAAGGATGCCGAAGGGAAGATTGTAGAACTTCTCTGCAGCTACGATCCCACTTCCAAGCCCGGTGCGGGAGAGTGGCGCAAGGTCAAGGGAACCATCCACTGGGTGAGCGCGGAATACGGAAAGAAGGTGAGTCTGCGCTTGTACGACAAACTCTTTACCGAGGCGGATATGTCCGCCATTCCGGAAGACAGGGACTACAAGGATTATCTCAATCCCGAAAGCCTGGTCTGCACGGAAGGCCTTGCCGAGCCTGCCCTGCTCGAGGACAAAGGCGGCCTTGCCGTCCAGTTCGAACGGGTGGGATATTTCATCAAGGATGCGGACAGCACCGACAATCTGCCCGTGTTCAACAAGACCGTGGCCTTAAAAGATTCCTTCAAGTTCTGATGATCAAGAAAGAGAACAATCCGATTTCCATGCGCACCCGGCTGGTACTCGCCCTGAGTGCCATTGCCGCCGTGCTGTCCATTGCCGCCGTCATCAGCATCATTGAGTACCGGCGGATGAGCGACTACGTGAGCCGCAGCCTGCTGGAAGATATGGAGCGGAGCGAGGCCGCAGAAAAGCTCGCGGACGCCTCCCGTAAGTACAATCTGAAAATTCTGTCCGCTGTCGGAGCGGCCGATTCGCTGATTTATGTGAATTTCGACCGGCGAGCTGCCCGTGCGGAGTGCGATTCCGTTGCGAACGCGTTCTGTCAACGGGCCCAGGGCATGCTGGCGGATACGGTGATGATCCGTTACTCCCGTTTTTCCGACAAGTCCAATGAGTTGGACAGTGTGATCGTTTCCGATTTCGTTGACAGTCGTGCCTGGTTCTTTGAAAACCTCCAGCCGGACTACAACGGGCTGATTCATGCCATTCGCGAATATAAGGACGACATCAACACCCATCTGATGATTTCCGCGGATGACTTCCAGGAAGGTTTTTATCGGGGTATTATTCCCGGGGTGGTCGTGACGGTTGCCGGCCTGTTGCTGATTGCCTTGCTGCTGTTCTTTATTCTGACGTTCTATGTCCAACCCCTGCGGAAAATGCTTTTCCAGCTCGAGGCCTTCAACAAGGACGGCATCAAAAAATACAACGTCGATTTTGACGGGAACGACGAACTCTCCCGGCTTAATGCGGGCATCCGCGACCTTGCCGATGAGAATATCCAGTTGAAACGCCGTCTGCGTTCCAGGAAAGAAGAGTAAGGAATGAATGTAAAGGCCATATCCCTCAATGTGGGCAAGGCACTGCTGGTGAGTGCGGCGTTTATGCTGCTCTCGGTCATCGTGTCTCTGATCTATGGCAAAGATTCCTCCTTTGCACCGCTCCTGCTGAGCTTCCTGATTGCCTTCGTCGTCGGTATCTTTCCGCTGATTTTTGTCCGGAGCAGCCAGAGCCTGAGCCTGCACGAGGGCCTGGTGACCATCGTGCTGTCCTGGCTGCTGAGTTTTCTCCTGGGCATGTTGCCCTATGTGCTCTGGGGAGGGGAGTTTACCGTCATCAACGCCTGGTTCGAAAGCGTTGCAGGCTATACGACCACCGGTTCCACCATTCTGCACAACATCGAAGCGCTTCCGCACGGGCTGCTCTTCTGGCGCAGTTCCACCCAGTTTATCGGCGGTTTGGGGGTCGTCGTCTTTCTGCTGTACGTCCTTCCGGATACGAGCACCCTTCGTTTGCGCCTGACCAACCTGGAAATGTCTTCCCTCTCCCGGGACGGCTACCGTGTCCGTTCTTCCCAGGCCGTCCGCGTGATCATGCGGGTGTATCTGGGCCTGCTGTTTGCCAGCGCCATCTCCCTGATGGTGGCGGGTATGCCGTTTTTCGATGCCATCAACCACGCCCTCACGGTCTGTTCGACGGGTGGATTCAGCATCAAGAACGCATCCATCGGCTATTACAGCAGCACGGCGATCAATCTGGTCGTGATGTTCTTCATGACCCTCTCCGCCATCCATTTCGGCTTGATTTTCACTATTTTTGCGAACCGGACCCTGAAGCCGCTCCGCAATCCCGTCGTCCGGTATTTTCTGCTTTGCATCGTGCTGTTGAGCGCCGTCACCACCCTCTCGCTGAAATTGAACGGCAATTTCGAACACTGGGGCGAGGCGATTCTCAACGGAAGCTTCACCGTCGTGAGCTATATCACCACCACGGGTTTCGCCATATCGGACAATAGCGCCTGGCCTTTGCTCTCGTGCGTGATGCTGATGTTCGCCGCCTATCAGTGCGCCTGTTCCGGCTCAACCTCCGGCGGTCTGAAGGCCGACAGGATGCTGTTGAATTTTAGGACGATGCGTCGTCAGATCCGTCACAGCGCCAACCCCTCCGAAGTCACGCGCATCACCCTCGGCCAGCAGGTCGTGCAGGACGAGGTGGCGATGGGTACCCTGGCTTATATGGCCCTCTATTCCCTGATCATCGTGGTCTCTTCGCTGCTGTTGCTGGCCCTGGGCATCGACGGGCAGACCGCGCTGAGCGGTTCGCTTTCCTCCGTCGGCAATGTCGGTCCGGGACTCGGCGAAATCGGTACTGCCGGAAATTTCGGCGCCCTCCCCGGTACCGCCAAGTTCATCTTCACGATGGATATGATGCTGGGCCGTCTGGAAATCCTCCCTGTGCTGGCGGTCATCGGCCTGATGTTCAAACGCAAACGCTGATGCCTTCCCGGGAAGACTTTTATTACGAGGGCTTTGTCAAGTCTCTCTCCTTTGTGCCCACTCCCTGTCAGGATGAACTCTTCCGCAAAGTGGCCCGTTTCGTGACCTCTGACGAGGATCTGATGGTGGTCAACGGCTATGCGGGTACGGGAAAGACCAGCGCGTTTGCCGCCGTGATTGCCACCCTGGAAGGACAGCGGGTGCATTGCAGCCTGATGGCGCCCACCGGCCGTGCTGCCAAGGTGCTCTCCCTCTTTGCCGGAAGGCCGGCCAGCACGATCCATAAGAAAATCTACCGTCAGAGCACGGTTTCCGATCAGGGTTGGGGCAAGTTTTCCCTCAATCCCAACAAGGACAGGGAGACCCTCTACATCTGCGACGAAGCCTCGCTGATCGGCATCGATACGGCGGACCAGAGCCGGAGCCTCTTCGGAACGGGCGACCTGCTGGCCGATCTGCTGAGTTATGTCCGGAGCGGGCGTGACTGCAAGCTGATTCTGATCGGCGATGCGGCCCAGCTGCCGCCGGTGGGGCTGGATCAGTCTCCGTCGCTCTCCCGCGAAGTGATGACGATGTTCGGAGCCAGTGATTTTGCAACCCTTTCGACCGTCGTGCGTCAGCAGAAGGAATCCGGCATCCTGCACAACGCCACGCTGATCCGCCACCGGATTACCGAGGAGGATGTAGACAGCCCGCTGAAACTGGAAGTCGGGGGTTTCGACGACATCTCCCGCGTGAGCGGAGCGGAGCTGATCGAGACGATCACGGATGCCTTCGACCGTTTCGGAGAAGATGAGACCATCATCCTTTGCCGCTCGAACAAGCGGGCGAACCGCTTCAATGCCGGCATCCGCTCGGTGGTACAGTTCAAGGAGGAACGGCTGGTGCGGGGCGACCGTCTGATGATTGTCAAGAACAATTACCGTTACGCGGAAGGCCTGGAGAATACGGCTTACATCGCCAACGGAGATATGGCCAAACTGATTTCCATCGGCCATTATGAAGATCGCTACGGCCTGCATTTCGCCTCGGCCCGCCTGTCTCTTCCGGACTATGGCGACGCGGAGATCCGCGCCAAGGTGATCTTGGATACGCTCGAATCCGAGCAGGCAAGCCTGTCGGCGGCCCAGCAGGAAGAACTGTATCACGGCGTCTGGGCGGATTATGCCCAGGTGTACAAGACCAAGAAGAAAATCTGGGAGTGCGTCCGGGAGGACGATTATTTCAATGCCCTGCAACTCAAGTATGCCAACGCCGTGACCACGCACAAAGCGCAGGGCGGCCAGTGGAAATGCGTGTTTATCGACAATCCCTTCTGGAACGGCGAGTACCGGCTGGAGGATCTGAAGTGGCTCTACACGGCCCTTACCCGTGCGAGCGAGCAGGTCTATCTGGTCAATTTCAAGGACGAATCCTTCGCGTAAGCAGGAGCAGGTTCTGTTTTTCGCCGCTCAGACACTCGCAGGCGGCGGCAAAAAGATGCAGGCCTTCGCCTCCTTCCTTTCCCTCTTTTCGGAGTTTCTTCCGGAGCGCATCGCTGCTCAGCGGCAGGTTGCGGGCCGTCACGTCCGCTTCCGGATAGCGCTTGCCGTATTCCTTGAGACTGCGGGAGGTCATTTCCTCAGCGGGGGCGACAAGTTCATAGGCTTTTCCCCACGCGAGGGGCATCTGCTCACGCGTTCCGAGGTACAGATGGGTACTGGCGGCGAGTTTCTTAAGGCCGAAGCGCAGGGCAATCAGTTTGAAGGCTCCGCTTTTGAGCAGGGCTTTTCCGGGTTCGAACAGGCAGGGGAGGGTGAGGAGTTGTTCCAGGCTGTCCGGCAGCAGCAGCGGGGTTTCGGCCTCTTCTTCCGGGGTGAAACGCAGCAGGTCCTCTCTATCGGAATGGGGCTGCCCGAGGGAGCATTGTGACTCCCGAACCCAGATTTCCGGCTTCCCTTCGTATTCCCGGTCCATCCATACGAGCACTTCCTTGCACTCTCCTTTGCTACCGACGATGCAGAGGGTCCGGCAAGTGGGACCGAGTTCGCGGAGGAGCGTCTGCAGGTCCGCCATCGGGGAGAGTTTGAGAAAGAGGAAACGGGCCTGAGCGAAAAGGCTTTCTTTCAGCTCGAGGATATTGGGCGAGCAGTCCTGCAAGCGGAAGACCTTTCCGCCCCGTTCGTCCCGCCGGGCGGGATCGAGAAACAGAATGTCCGGATGGAAATCGCCGAGGATGTTTTCCGGAGTGGCTGTCGGACCGTCGGATGCCTGGGCGGTAAGGCGAAGCCTGCTGAAGCGCACGTTTGAAATGCCCAGCGCGTTGAAATTGTGCCGGACGGCCTGTGAAAGAGCAGCATCCGCTTCGTTGTGCAAGACCTCCTTCGAGACGAAGGAAAACGCCCAGGCGTCCACGCCCAGTCCGGCGGTCAGGTCGGCAATCCGGGGACTTCCGCTTTCTCCGCATTCGTGAAACAGGCGCAAGGCCAGTGCGGCCTTGAAACGTGCCGTGTCCTCGCTGGAGCATTGCTCCGCGCAAAGGTGACCGGGATAGATCAGCGAGGGATTTAGATAAAAAGAGGGGACTTTCTCTTTCAAGATGCGTCGGCATCGGAGGGTATCTGCCGCCAGACGCACGTCAAAGCCCTCCTCTCCGGAAGACGAGAGAAGCAATCGCGCGATGTCGTCGTTCTCGTGCTGGAGGATATACTGCGCAAAGGCGTCCATCGTTTACGGCCGTGCGGCGTTCAGACGGGTGGTCTCTTCGATGTCGAGGGCCTCCGCGAGGATGCTGACGGGATTCTGGACCTCGAAACCGATGGACATCTCAATCTGCCATTTGCAGGTCTCGCATCCCGTAGCGACGATTTCGGGCTGGGCGTCGCGGATTTGGTCGAATAGTTTCCGGCCGATTTCCTGGGAGAGTTCGTAATTCTCTTTTTTGAAGCCGAAGGTTCCGGAAATACCGCAACAGACGCTTTCCAAAACGTCCAGTCTGACGCCGGGAATCATTCTTAGCAGGTTCAGGGAATAGATCCACCATCCCAGCCGTTCCATGTGGCAGGAGGTGTGGTAGGCGATGTGCTTTTGGTAGTCGGAGCGGAAGGCCAGACGGATTTCTCCGCTGTCTACCTTCTCGCTCAGGAATTTGAGGGCCAGGGTGATATTGTCCCGGACGTTGGCGTTGTCCAGTCCTAAGACGTGCGCATACTCATCGCGCAGGGTCATCGTGCAGGTGGACGAGGTGGTCAGCACCGGCCCATCCGCCTTGCGGAGGGCAGCCAGGTTGGCTTTGGCCTGACGCCGGGCCTGGGCGCCCAGGCCGTTGGAAATCAGTGCGACCCCGCAGCATTTCTCGCCTTTTAGCAACTGCACGCCATAGCCGCAGGCGTTTAGGATTTTGAGTAAGTCCTGCGCGAGGGCGGGATTGTTGTAGTTGGCATAGCAGCCGTGGTAGTAATAAACCTGTTTGGAGAAGCGTTTCTGCGCTTTGGCTGCCTTGCGGCGGTACCAGTGTTCGAACGTCTCTTTGGCGTAGGCGGGGAACTGCCGCCGGTGGTCGATGCCCAAGATTCCATCCATCATTTTCTTGCTGACGTCCAGTCCGAGAATGGGATTGAGCGCCCGGGAGAAGGGGACGGCCAGGCTGCCCATCAGGTCGGTGTTGGCGAGCACCCATTCGCGCAGTCCGGGCTTGAAGGAAGGGGAGTCAAGTTTGGCTTTCGCAATGATATCACCGATGCGAACGCCCGAAGGACAGGCGACCTCGCAGCGTTTGCAGTTCAGGCAGTACTTGAGGGCATAGTCATAGAAAGACTTGTCTTTGAGGCGATAACGCTCGCCGTCGGGACCGGCCTGCTTGGGACCGATGTAGAAGGGCGTGACGGCTGCCATCGGGCAGTAAGCCGTACACACCGTGCATTTTACGCAATCCTGGAACGTATGGTCTTTCATTGTGCTGCTAGTTTAATTTGTCCGGCAACATAAAGGGCGCTCAGAACGCTGACCCCGCCCAGGCATCCGCTTTTCAGGGGAAGGGAGCCTGAGAGCAACTGGCCGACCGCCCAGGCATTTTCAAGGGTTTTTCCGCCCAGGCTCACGCGCAGGCTGTCGTCGGTTTTTACGCCGAAACTCAGGTAGGGCTGAACGGCATAGACATCCTCGTTGAACCAGTCTCCGTGGCTGCCGCTGTAATCGACATCGAGGTGCAGGATCGGTTCAAAAATCTCCTCCGGCGTGGCTTTGAGGCCATTGCTGAAGAAACTTCCGGTGGCGAAGATGACGTTTTCCGCAAGAAAACGGGTGTCTCCGTGACGTTCCGTCCGGATGCTGTCGATGCGCCCCCCGTTTACTTCGGCGCTGATGACGTTGTCACCGCTGATAAAGGTGCCCCCCAGTGCGACAAAGCGTTTTTTGAGCAGTTTCTGCAGGCGGATGCCGGGAACGGAAGGGGCCATCGTGGGAATGAGGGCGGCGGGTTTGTCGAGTTTGGAGAGCATACGCTCGACGCTCTTCCCGTTTTCAAGGCCAAAGACGGCGGGAAGCAAAATGTAATCCACCTCGGGGCTTTCCGCATTGATGGCTTCGGCCAGGCGGTCGATGGCATAGCCGTCCAGGGCGCGGGCAAGGTTGGCCGAGCGGAATTCGCTGGCGTTGTCGCGCAACTCGTCCAATTCGCGGACGGAAACCTCGCAGACCTTCGCGTCCACTCCCGCTTCGGAAAGCCCGGAGGCAACGAAAGATGCGTTGAAATCCAGGAACCCTTTGATGCCGGCTACGAGTATCTTTTCCGGCAGGTCCTTTTTGGAAAAGAAGGTCATTTCCGATAGACTCATCCAAACGGGTTTCAGTACGCCCAAGGGCGTAATCCTCCAGTGGTTGCAGCGGATGTCCGAGCGCATCGGAATACCGGCGCGTTCGAAAAGGCCTGCGGCTTCGGCACGAAGCACAAAGAGATGCTCCGCTCCGATTTTGCTGTAGGGATGGCTTCCAGGGAGCGATTTGAGGGCCTGCTCATAGCTCACGCCTTCTTCGCAGGCGAGAAATTCCAGGGCGCCGGAGGAAAAGTTCAGGGTGCTCTGTCCTTGTGAGACAATCAGGCACTTTCGTCCTGTTTCCGCAAGGCTGATGCCGCACAAAAGGCCGCTCAGGCCTCCGCCGATAATAATATCGTCGAATCTCATGCCTTCTTCCTCCCTTTCAAAACGGGGCGTTCCGGTTTGGATTCCCGGCTGTATGCGTCAATTCCGCACAATCCCTGATAGATATAAGAAGTAAACTGGGCTTCCCGTACGCTGGTGCCCCAGGTAATGGGGAAAATGCCCTTCCAACGCTCCTGGAGGAAGGCGGCCAGGTCTTCTTTGGCTTGCAGGGCGCATCCGTTGGCCTGTGCGATCAGCCCGGCCGCCCGGCACGCGCATACCTCGCCTTGGCAGGTGCCCATCCCCAGGCGGGTGCGCCGTCGGATGTTGACAATGTTCTTGGCACCAAGGGTGTCGATAGCGTAGTTGACTTCCCCGACGGAGACCTCCTCGCATTCGCAGGCGAGGGCATTGGAGAGCGACCCCGATGAAATCTTGCTGACATTGCTCCCGTGACGGCCCCAGGCAGCCTTGTATCCGCTGCGGTCGTGCGCGTCTTCGGGGCGCTCGATTTCCCCTTCGGAACCCGGCAGGGGCGTTGTCGCCGTGGTGCAGCGCTTGCTGTTGCCCAGTTTCCGGCAGACCAGGTCGGTCGCCATCTCGGCCATCAGGCGGTAGGTCATCAGTTTGCCGCCCGTGATGGTGATCAGGCCGGGGATGCCGTCCCGCGACTCATGGTCCAGACAGACGATGCCGCGGCTGATGCTTCGCCCGCTAGGGTCGTTGTCGGAGGCAACCAGTGGCCGCACGCCGGCGTAGGCCCGCAGAATCCGGGTGTCGGCAAGGCTCGGGGCGAGTTTGCACCCTTCACGGAACAGCAGGTCCACCTCTTCGGGCGTTACGCGGAGGTTGTCGCATTCTTCGATGGGAATGCGGGTGGAGGTGGTACCGATCAGGCAGATGGTGTCGCCGGGAACGAGGATGTCGGCATCAGCGGGCTTGCGGCAACGGTTGATAACCACATTGTTGACGCGGTGGCCGAAAATCAGCAGGGCTCCCTTGGCGGGGAACATATTGACTTTCGCACCGGCCATCTGAGTCAGGAGCGTACCCCAAATTCCTCCGGCAATGACGGTGACGCGGGCGTGGAATTCCTTGTCTGTGTTTTCATCTTTGCAATGGGCCCGTACGCCGATCACGCGTCCGCTCTCGTCCTTGAGGAAGGCGGTGACTTCGTGGTAGGTGAGCACTTCGGCTCCGTGCAGGCGGGCGTCGTAGGCGTTGTAAACGGTCAGTCGGAAGGGGTCCACGGCTCCGTCGGGTACCTTGACAGCCCCGATCAGGGCGGGATTGACGGCGGGTTCCATGGCAATGGCTTCCTTCGGGTCGATGGCCTCGGCGTTGATACCGGCTGCATGGCAGGAAGCGACAAACTTGTCCTGATAGGCCAGGTCGTCTTCCGGCAGGGTAATGAACAGACCTTCGGTCGGTTCTACACAATGGGCGGCAATCCGGCGCAGCGTCCGGTTCTCCCGGATGCATTCCGCAGCCGCTTCCGCATCGGTGACCGCATAGCGGGATCCGCTGTGGAGCAGGCCGTGGTTGCGGCCCGTGGCACCGTTGGTCAGGTCAAAACGCTCGAGCAGGAGCACGCTCAGGCCCCGCAGGGCACAGTCTCTGGCGCATCCGGCTCCGGTAATTCCGCCTCCGACAATGATGACGTCGTATTCTTTCATGGCTTTTCCGCTGCTTTTGACAAATATACGTATTTTACCCGTAATCCCGCGTGAAAAATTTTGCAGATTGTCGTCGTTTTTCTAAATTTGAAAATGAAATTTCTTTTTGCTTACTAAATTTTGCGGCTTATGATTTCCTGGTGGACGGGCATGACGCTCGGAATGCAGATTCTGTGGGGAATATCCCTGTTGGCGACGGTAATTTTCATCATCCAGACGGTGATGGCTTTCCTTGGTACGGATGCCGACCTGAGCGGCGACCTTTCGGCCGGTGCCGACGCGGATGTGCTCTCGGACGGAGGCAATCTCTACACCTTCCGCAACGTGGTGAACTTTCTGCTGGGCTTCGGCTGGAGCGCCATCATTCTGGAAGACAGCATGCCGGACGTTCCCCTGCGCCTGTTCGTTTCCATCCTGATCGGCGTGCTGCTCGTGGTGGCCGTGATGTCGCTTTTCAAGTGGCTGTCCTCGATGCAGCAGTCGGGCAATATCCAACTGACCAAAGATGCACGGGGCTGTCGGGGGACCGTCTATCTCCCGATTCCCGCCAAGGGAGAAGGCAAGGGAAAAGTGCAGATCTCCATCGGCGGTGCCGTCCGGGAATACGACGCCGTGACGGAAGGGGAGTCGCTTCCGACCGGGGCGCTGATCAAGGTGGACGAGGTCGTGGACGAGGGGACGGTGCGGGTTTCCAGCCGTTAGCCTTCATTTGACAAGATTGTGTAACCACTAACAAACATACCCATGATTATCCTTATTATCCTCATCCTGCTGTTTGTGATGATTGCGACCTTCGCTGCCATCCTCAAACGCTACAAACGCTGTCCTTCCGACAAGATTCTTGTTATCTACGGTAAGACGGGACGCAATTCCTCCGCGAAGTGCATCCACGGCGGCGCGGCCTTTATCTGGCCGGTGTTCCAGAGCTATGAGTTCCTGGACCTGACCCCGATCTCCATCGAGTGCAACCTGACGAACGCGCTTTCCAAACAGAACATCCGCGTGGACGTACCTTGCCGCTTTACCGTCGGTATCTCCACGGAGCCGGACAGCATGACCAATGCGGCCGAGCGTCTGTTGGGCCTGACGACGGACAATATCCAGAACATCGCGACGGATATCCTCTTCGGTCAGTTGCGTCTGGTCATCGCGACGATGGATATTGAGGAAATCAACTCGGACCGCGACAAGTTCCTGGCGAACGTTTCCACGAACGTGGAGGCCGAACTCCGCAAAATAGGTTTGAAACTCATCAACGTGAACGTGACGGATATCCGGGACGAGTCCGGCTATATCGAAGCCCTGGGTAAGGAAGCCGCCGCGAAGGCCATCAACGACGCGAAGAAGAGCGTGGCCGAACAGAACCGTTTCGGTGAAATCGGTAAGGCGGAGGCCGACCGGGACAAGGACATCCGTATTGCCGAGACCAGCCGTGATACCCGTATCCGTACCGCTGAAGCGAATGCTTTGGCCGTCGAGGGTGAGAACAACTCCCTGATTGCCATTGCCAATTCCGATGCCCAGCGTCGTGAAAAACAGGCCGAGGCCGAGCGCGTGGCGACCGCCGCCGAAAAGGTGCAGGCCGCGAAAGCCCTCGAAGAAGCCTACAAGAGTGAGCGCGATGCCGAGTTGGCACGTGCCGAACGCGAGAAGGCTACCCGTCAGGCGAACGTGGTCGTGGCGGCCCAGATTGAGAAGGAGAAAGCCATCATCGAGGCTGAGGCCCAGGCGGAGAAACTTCGCCGGCAGGCCAAGGGTGAGGCGGATGCCATCTATGCGAAGATGGATGCGCAGGCCCGCGGTACCCTCGAAGTCCTGGCTAAACAGGCGGAAGGTTTCCGTCAGCTCGTGCAGGCGGCCGGTGGTGATCCGGGCCAGGCGATTACGATGCTCATTGCCGACAAGTTGCCCGATCTGGTGAAGACGCAGGTCGAGGCGGTCAAGGGCATCAAGATTGATAAGGTGACCGTCTGGGATGGCGGTAAAAACGCCGACGGTAAGACGTCCACGGCGAATTTCGTCTCGGGAATGATGGGCTCCGTCCCCCCGCTCGAGGACCTCTTCAAGATGGCCGGCCTGCAGCTTCCTTCCTATCTGAAAGGCAAGGCGGACGAGCAGGCATCCGTGCCCGTGGAAGAAAAGCCGACGGATAAGAAAGCCAAGTAAGATGGCGGACAACTATCTGGAAAAACGGCACGAAGAAGTGTTCGGGAAAGGGGCGGGAAAGGGAATTTCCCGCCCTTCCCTTGACAGCCTCCTGCTGAAAAACCGCAGTTATCGGGGTTTTGACGGATCCTACGACGTACTTCCGCGTCAGTTGGATACCATCGTCTCGGTTAATACGAAACTCGGCAGCGGGATGAATGCCCAGCGCCTTCGCTTCCGCTGTATCTGCGGGGGAGAGGATGCATCGAAAGTCCTCTCGCTGATCAAACTCGCGGGCGCCCATCCCGAATGGGGACTCCCGCTTCCGGGCACCGAGCCCCGCGCTTTCATCATCGTCTGCGCAACCTGTGAAGAGAATCCCATCGTGGATATCGACCTGGGAATGAGTCTGGAAGCGATGACCCTCAAAGCGGTGGAAATGGGCCTGGGCGGGGTCATTGTCCGTTGTTTCGATGCGGCTGCCCTGCGCGAGGCGCTCTCCCTGCCCCTTCAACCCCTTATCGTCCTTGCTCTGGGCAAACCCATAGAACGCATCTCCCTCGTTCCCGTACATGAGGGCGACAGCCTCAAATACTATCGAGAGGACGGCGTGCATTACGTTCCCAAACTCACGCTGGAGGACATCAAGATATAGTCTCCGCAGCATCTGCCAGCGCTATTTTTCTGCCATTTTCGGCTCTGCCACGTGCTGGAGCATCTGCCAGCGCGGAGCAAGCCGCTCTTTCGTGCCCTACGCAGCGCGCGGCCGGGTCTTCAATAGGCGTGGCTAACTTATTGATATAGAGGAAGATATTAGAAATCACCCGTGCATTTTTGCGCAGGCGATTTTCTGTAATACTTTGACTAACAGAGGTTTATAAATCACCGATGAGCGAACTTTTCGGTAGGATTGAAGAGCGTTTCGATGGGAGGGAAGGGTGATGCGGGGGACTCGCTCGCATCCGCTCGCTCGGACCCTCCCGTCGTACCCTTCGTCATCGCTCCGCGATAACTCGTCTCCGACGGGCCCCTCCCGCTCCCCGGAGCCGCGGGTGGCTACGCCCCCGCATCACCCTTTCCCTCCCATTTTCAGCTCTGCCGCATGCTGGAGCATCTGCCAGCGCGGATCGGCTAAAAGGTGAGGGAGTTCAGCTCGCGGCCGAGACGGTGCAGGGCGTCTTCGATCTTTTGCACCTGTTTGCGACGAGGAACGGATTTCCCTTTCGCATAATGCCAAAGCTGCTTCTGGTTGATGCCGGTGAGGCGCTCCAGAGCAGATTTGGTAAAGATTCCGCTGTAGAAGGTCAGAAAGCTCTTGACGTCCATTTTGAGCAGGATGTCGTATTCGCCCTTTAATTCTTCGGGGATTTCATCTCCGTCCAATTTGCTGCTTTCGATGTAAAAGTCAACTGCATCTTTCAGATTTTTTTTCGTTTCATCGATGGTATCGCCAACGGAAATGACATTTCTGAGGTTTTCGATGTATGCAGCGAAATTTCTCCCGGAGTATTCTATAACAGCTTTTAAGTGATGCATGTCGTCCCTTTATTAATTTTGCAACAGTAACTAAAATTCTACTCTTTTACAAGAATAAAATTGTAACGTCAAATGTGAATTTGTAAGGAGATTTTTTCGTACTTTTGTACAGACATGCAACCCGAAACCATACTCGATTCCTCCTCCCTGGATTTTGCGCTGATGGGAGAGATCAAGGCCGGCTTTCCTTCGCCGGCCGAGGATGTCCGTGAGAAGCTGGATCTGGTGAAACTGCTGGTGAAACATTCGGCTTCGACCTTCTTTTTCCGGATTGACGGGGTGTCGATGGTGGATGCGGATTTGGACGAGGGGGATATCATCATCGTGGACCGGGCGGTGGATCCCTACAACGGCTGCAAGGCGGTGTGTTTCATCGACGGGGAGTACACGGTAAAGCAGGTGGAGATCCATCAGGGGAGTGCCGTCCTGATGCCCTGCAACAAGGATAACACCGCATTCAAGCCCATTCCCGTCGGGCCGGAAAACGAGTTCCTTATCTGGGGCGTGGTCACCTGGGTCATCAAGAAGGTCTGAGCGCTCCCGTCAAAAGGCATTATGTACGCGCTGGCAGACTGCAACAACTTTTTCGCCTCCTGCGAAAGGGTTTTCCGTCCCGATCTGAACGGAAAGCCGGTCATCGTGCTGAGCAGCAACGACGGCTGTGCGGTGGCCCGCTCGAACGAAGCGAAGGCGCTGGGAATCAAAATGGGAGACCCGTTCTTCAAGATCCGCGACATTGTCAGCAGAAACAGGGTGGCCGTCTTCTCCAGCAATTTTCCGCTCTACGGAGACATGTCCCGCCGCGTGCAGGAGGTCCTGCGGACCTTCTCTCCGGCCGTGGAGCAATATTCCATCGACGAGGCGTTCCTGGACCTGAGCGGAATGGAAGGAACCGACTTCGACGCCTACGCCAAACGGATATCAGCCGCCTGTCGCCGCCTGACGGCCATCCCCGTCTCGGTAGGGATCGCCCCGACGAAGACCCTCGCCAAGATAGCCTCCAAACTTTGTAAGAAATACCCCAAACTGAAGGGCGGCTGCTATATGTACCGGCCGCAGGACATCGAGAAGGTCCTGAAAAGCTTCCCGGTGGAGGATGTGTGGGGAATCGGGCGACGCTCGCAGAAGAAACTTACCCAGATGGGAATCCGCACGGCGTGGGATTACCGCAGCCTTTCCGAAGTCGCCGTCCGCAAACTATTCGCCCTGCCCGGCTATCGTACCTGGCAGGAACTTCGGGGCATTCCCTGTATCGAATTCGAAGATATGGTGGAGCCCAAACAGAGCATCTGCATTTCCCGTTCCTTCGCCCACGAACTGACCTCCCTGCCGGACCTCAGCGAACAGGTCGCCAACTTTGCGGAAAAGGCCGTCGCCAAACTTCGCAAGCAGGGCTCCCTTGCCGTGGAGATGGCGGTTTTCGCGATGACCAACCGCTTCAAGGAGAATCTTCCGCAGACATCCGCCGGCACCGTCATTCAGCTCCCGGATGCTACCGCCGACCATCGCGTCCTGCTGCTTGCCGCCGTAGAAGCGTGCCGCAAGTTATTCAAGCCCGGTTTTGCCTATAAGAGGGCCGGCGTGGTCATCACCAAACTCATTCAGGAAGAGGGACATACCCGTTCCCTCTTTTCAGACGCGCAGACCCAGGAAAAAGACGCCCAGCTCTCCCGCGCCATCGACAGCATTCATCGTAGTTTCGGCCCCGGCAGCATCCTCTTCGGAGTTCAAGGAGATGGACATATCAAGATGGCCCGTGACCATCAGTCCCCCCACTATACCACTCTTTGGGCCGACATACCCGCGGCGAAGGTGGAGTAAGCTCAAAAACTTCTTCTGCCCGGCCTGCGGCCTAAGACGCACGATGCGGCTGCCAACGGCCTGAGACGCACGATGCACGAACAAAAAAAGCCCGGCGGACCGGGCTTTTTGTGAGGTGGTAAAAATCAATAGTTCGTCTCGTGAATTTCGAAGAAGGCCTGGGGGTGGGCGCAGACCGGGCAGATGTCGGGGGCGGAGGTGCCGACGACGATGTGTCCGCAGTTGCGGCATTCCCACACCTTGACGCTGCTCTTGGCGAAGACTTCCTTGCTCTCGACATTCTTCAGAAGGGCGCGGTACCGCTCTTCGTGGGACTTTTCGATGGCGGCGACGCCCCGGAACTTCGCGGCGAGTTCGGGGAATCCTTCCTCCTCGGCCGTCTTGGCGAAGCCCTCGTACATGTCAGTCCACTCGTAGTTCTCACCGGCTGCAGCGGCGGCAAGGTTGGAGGCCGTGTCGCCGATGCCCTCCAGTTCCTTGAACCAGAGCTTGGCGTGTTCCTTTTCGTTCTCGGCCGTCTTTAAAAAGAGGGCGGCAATCTGTTCGAAGCCTTCTTTCTTGGCCTTGGAGGCGAAATAGGTGTACTTGTTGCGCGCCTGGGACTCTCCCGCAAAGGCGGCTTCCAGATTTTTCTCGGTCTGGGTACCGGCGTACTTGTTTGCCATTAGAGTGCGAATTGTTTTTTGAGGGTGTCAATCTTGGAGGCGGCATCGGAGCCGTGGGCGCCGAAGTAGAACTTGATCTTCGGCTCGGTGCCGGAAGGACGTACGGAGACGACATCGCCTTCTTCGCTGAAGAACTGGAGCACGTTGCTCTTCGGAAGACCTGTCTTCTCGGGCTGGTTGTAGTCGATGACCTTTACGACAGGGGAGCCGGCGAGGTCTTTCGGGGGATTCGACCGCATGTTGCTCATAATGGAGGCGATTTCCTCGACGCCGGATTTACCCTTGCGCACGAGCGAGACGAGCCCTTCGCGATAGACGCCGTATTCCTGGTAAATCTTCTGCATCAATTGGAAGAGGGTAAGCCCCTGATCGGCTGCCCAGCAGGCGCATTCCGCAATGGTGCAGCACGCCACGGGCGCATCCTTGTCGCGGACGAATTCGCCCACGTTGAAGCCGTAACTCTCTTCGCCGCCGCACACGAAGGTCTTCTTGCCCTCGTTGGCCTTGACAACCTCGGCGATGTACTTGAAGCCGGTGAGCACGTTGAACACCTCTACGCCGAAGGAGTTTGCGATGGCGCGGAGCAGTTCGGAGGTCACGATGGTCTTCACGATGTACTGTTTGCCGTCGAGGCGGCCGAGTTCTTTCCAGCGGTTGAGAATGTAATAGGTCATCAGGGCTGCGGTCTGGTTGCCGTTGAAGAGCACCATCTTGCCGTCGTTGTCACGCACGGCGATACCCATACGGTCGGCATCCGGATCGGAAGCCAGCACGAGGTCGGCTCCTTCACGGTCGGCCACTTCGATGGCCATTTTCAGGGCGGAGGGCTCCTCCGGGTTGGGGGAGGCGACCGTCGGGAAGTTGCCGTCGTTGACATCCTGCTCGGGGACGTGGAGGACATGTTTCATGCCCAGACGGTCGAGCGCCATCGGAACGAGGCGGACACCGGTGCCGTGGAGCGGGGTATAGACAATCTTGATTTTGTCCTGATTGCGGGAAATGCTGCCCGGGGAGAGCATCAGGGAGAGGATGTCGTGCAGATAGCTTTCATCCATTTCCGCTCCCATCTTCTTGATAAACCCAGCCTTCACGCCAGCATCGGGGGTGAACTTCACCATTTCGGGACCGGTGATGGCCGCCACTTCGGCGACGACGTCCTTGTCCACCGGAGAGGTAATCTGTCCGCCATCGGCCCAGAAGACCTTGTAGCCGTTGTATTCACGGGGATTGTGGGAGGCCGTGACCATTACGCCGGCCTGGGCGCCCATCTTGCGGATGGAGTAGCTGAGTTCGGGCGTGGGACGCAGGGCGTCGAAAATATACACGTTGATGCCGTTGGCGGAAAGCACGTCGGCCGTGATTTGGGCGAATTCATCGCTGCGCAGACGGCAGTCATAGGAGATGCAGACGCTGATCTCGCCCTTGCAGTGTTTCTTGATATAGTTGGCAAGCCCCTGGGTGGCCATGCCGACGGTGTATTGGTTCATGCGGTTGGTACCGACGCCCATGATGCCGCGCAGGCCGCCCGTACCGAATTCCAGATTGCGGTAGAAAGCGTCTTCCAGGGCCGTGGGGTCCTCTTTTTTCATACGGAGGATTTCATCCTTGGTCGCAGCGTCGAAGTTGCCGTCGAGCCACGCCTGAGCAGTTTCCAGATAGGTTCTTTCCATAATTATTGAGATTAAAGATTATTCTTGTCCGGCCGTGTCAAGCCATGTTTCCTACAAATTTAACGAAATATCCGATAAAAACGAAAATAATTCTTAATTTTGTAAAGAAAACCATTTGAAAAAAAGATGAATATCTGGATTATACTCATTGGCGTGATGGTGGCGAGCTACCTGATTCAGGCCGTGCTCAACTCCAAGTTCGACAAGTATTCCAAAGTGCCCTCCCGGGGCGGTCTGACCGGCGCTCAGGTGGCGCAGAAAATGCTTTCCGACCATGGTATCGACAACGTGAAGGTGACTTGCATCAAGGGACGCCTGACCGACCATTTCAATCCCGTGAATATGACGGTCAACCTCAGCGAAGGCGTGTATCATTCCGATTCGATTGCCGCGGCCGCCATTGCCGCCCACGAATGCGGTCATGCCGTCCAGCACGCGGAGGGGTACGCCCCGCTGAAAATGCGCAGTGCCCTCGTGCCCGTGGTCAGTTTTGCCAACAACGTCGTCTCCTGGGTCCTGCTCATCGGCGTGATTCTCGTGGAGCGTTTTCCTTCCATCCTCTGGGCAGGCATCGCGCTCTTTGCCATGACCACCCTCTTTTCGTTCATCACCCTGCCGGTGGAGGTGAACGCCAGTTCCCGGGCCGTTCAGTGGCTGGATGAGAGCCGGATTGCGGATGGTGAAACGCGTGGGATGGCGAAAGATGCCCTGCATTGGGCTGCCTATACCTACGTGATAGCCGCCCTGGGTTCGCTGGCCACGCTGCTGTATTATATCTCCATCGCTAACAGTTCCCGCCGATGAATTCCCGCGGTCTGGTGATTTTCGACCTCGACGGGACGATCCTCGACACCTTGCCCGACCTCGGTGAAGCCGTCAATTACGCCCTGAGAAAGCGGGGATTGCCGGAACACACCCTCTCCGAGTACCGCGATATGGTCGGGTCGGGGATCCGCAAACTCTGCGCCCTGGCTCTGGGAGGGGAGTCCGACCCGCGTCTGGGAGAGTCCCTGAAGGATTTTAAGGAATTTTACGTTTCCCATATCGATGTTCATACCCGCCCCTATGAGGGGATGCCCGCGCTGATAGAGGCCCTGCAAAAGGACAGCGTGGCCGTGGCTGTCGCTTCCAACAAATTCCGGGAAGGTGCCCTGCGTCTGTGCCGCCGATTTTATCCCTCCATTCCGGATGAGTGGGTGCTAGGCGACGAGGCAGGCCTGCGATTGAAACCTGCCACCGATATGATTGAGGCCCTGGCGGGAAAATTTCCGCCGGATACGCCCGTCATCATGGTGGGGGATGCCTGGACCGACATCGAGGCGGGGAAAGCTTTCGGTTGCAAGACGATTGGCGTGAGTTGGGGCTACCGCTATACCGAGGCCCTTTATGAAGCCGGAGCGGATGCGGTCGTGGATACGGTCGGACAGTTGGCCGAGCGCCTGAAACAGTTTCTAAGTTCTGCCGTCTAGACGTGTCCGTTTGCCGTCATACCGTTGTCCGCGCCGGGGGAGTCCTCCTGGCTGCTTTGCTTTTTTTGCAAAGTTGCAGTACGACAAAGATGCTTCCGGAAGGGACCTATCGTCTGGCCAAAAACAAAATCGTCGTAACCAACGACAAGAAGTTCAATCCCCAGAGCCTGGTGCCCTATCTCAAGCAGCGCGAGAATGCTTCCGGCATTTTCGGCTGGAAACCGATGCTGCTGCTCTACAATACTCAGAACGGAAAGGGCGGTGGCTGGGACAAGTTCGTCCAGAAACTGGGCGATCCGCCGGTCGTATTCGAGGAGGGACTCGTACAGCCCACGGAACGCAATCTCAAGGGACATCTGGACTACATCGGCTATTACAATTCGACGGTTGAGAGCGAGATTAACTACAAGGGCAGGGAGGCTTTCGTTACCTACAAAGTGACGCTCGGCAATCGGATTACGGTTGATTCGGTTGCATTCGAATTGCCTGAAAACGAGGAATTCCGGAATGCTTTCCTCGCCGATTCCAGTCATGTCACCATTCACAAAGGCAGTTTCCTTTCGGAAGAAGCGCTCAGCCAGGAAGCCGCGCGCAGCAGTGAATATCTGCGCACGCAGGGGTATTATGGTTTTTCCAAGACTCATTTTCTCTTCGAGGCGGACACGCTGACCCGGCCGGGGCACGCGCTCCTGACCTTGCGTATCAATGAATACAGCAGCGGCGAAAATGCGGACAGCGTTTCCTCTTCCATAGAAAAGTTCCGTTTCGGGCCGGTCAATATCGATTATCCCAAACGACTGAAGTTTCGGGAAAGCGTCCTGCGCGGTCTGAATACCATCAAACCTGGCGAAATCTACAACGAAAAAGCTGTCAACAATACCTATTCCCGCCTTTCCCAGGTCCCGCTTTTCAGCTCGGTCAACATCGAAACGAGCGTGGGGGAAGACGGACGGGTACACAGCAACATCAAACTCTCGCAGTCCCGACTCCAGGGGATTAAGTTGGGGCTTGAGGCCTCCGCCAACGCCAACTGGCTCTTCAGCGTTTCTCCGCAGATCACCTATTTCCACAAGAATATCTTCGGGGGCGGTGAGGTGTTGAACGTCAGCCTGATGACCAAGCATCAGTTTATGTTCAAAAGCGATGTGGCGAGCAATGAGGTGGTCGTCGGAGTGGGGCTTCGTTTCCCAAAATTCGTGTTTCTGCCCTATAGCGCATTTCCGGGCCGGATGCCGCATACGGATATCAAACTGAGTTTCAGTTATCAGCGCCGGCCGGAATTCGAGCGGATTCTCTTTTCGGGCTCCTTCGGCTATGTGGGAACGGTCGGGGACTATTTCAGTTATCAGTTCAACCCGCTCCAGCTCAACCTGGTACGCGTCCCTTTTCTGGATCCGACTTTCGTACAGAAGATGTCGGCCAATCCTTTCCTGATTTATTCTTTCTCGGAACAGATTGACCTGGGAATGGGCGGGACGCTGTTGTACAAGACCAATCCGGCCATCAACCCCAAGACCAGTTACTTCTGGTCCCGTCTGCACTTCAACCTCTCCGGCAATCTCGTCTCTCTCTTCAATTCGCTGATGCCCTTCGCGCCGGATGATGGTACCGGATATCCGAGACGGCTTCTTTTCGGTATGCCCTACAGCCAGTATGTTCGGGCGGAATGGTCTGTCGGTCAGGTATTCCGCTTCGGCCGGGATGACAGGCAGGCGGTGGCGCTGCGCTTTTTAATCGGTGCCGGCGTGGGCTATGGCAATTCCTCCACCATGCCCTTTGACAAGATGTTCTACGCCGGCGGAGCCAACAGCATGCGGGGTTGGCAGGTGCGTACGCTCGGTCCCGGAACTGCCCAACCCTACGCGTACTTTGTCGTTCCCAGCCAGGTTGCCGCCGCAAAAGTAGAATTCAATGCCGAATATCGTTTCCCGATTTTCTGGAAATTCGAGGGAGCCGCGTTCGTGGATGTCGGAAATATTTATGAAATCTTTACCAAGACCCATGAACAGTTCTTCGTGTTGGATACTGCCGCCGCTTTCTCCTTCGACCATCTGGAGAGCCTTGCGGCCAACTGGGGCCTGGGCTTGCGTCTCGATTTGGATTTCCTGCTGCTTCGGCTGGATGTGGGCTTCCGTTTCCACGATCCCGTTCGCGAGAAGAAGTGGCTCGGTTTCAAGGAAATGTTCTCGGCAAACGGTTGTGCCATCCACTTCGGCATCGGCTATCCCTTCTAGGATGTTCTTTGTTTAAAAGACTGATTATTCGTATCTTTGCACGTCTAAATTTAAGAGACCATGTTTTCTTTTCTGCTCAGTGTCGTCGCCCTCATCCTTGGCTATGTGCTTTACGGGCGTTTCGTTTCGCACGTCGTCCGCGCCGATTCCTCCCGTCTGACGCCTGCCATCGTGCAGAATGACGGTGTGGACTTCATTCCGATGCCTACGTGGAAGGTGTTTATGATCCAGTTCCTGAACATCGCCGGCACCGGACCGATTTTCGGTGCCATCATGGGAGCCAAATTCGGCCCTGCCAGTTATCTCTGGATTGTCTTCGGCTGTATCTTCGCCGGAGCTGTCCACGACTACCTCAGCGGCATGGCGATGCTGCGTCAGGGCGGTGTTTCCTATAACGAAATGATTGGAAACATTTTTGGCGAAAAGGCCCGCGTGCTCGTCTCTATTCTGGTAACGGCTCTGCTGCTGCTGGTGGGCGCCGTCTTCGTTTACAGTCCGGCCATCATCCTTGGCGCGCTGGCTTCCGTCTTCGAGAACCCGACCTCATCCATGATGTTCTGGGTGGTGGTCATCTTCTTCTATTACCTGGTGGCCTCTCTGCTTCCAATCGACAAGATTATCGGACGGATTTACCCCTTCTTCGCCCTCTGTATTCTTTTCATGGCGGTCGGCCTGCTGGTCAGCCTGCTGATTCACTGGCCCGCGATTCCCGAACTTTGGGAGGGGCTGGGGAACCGCCTTCCCAGCCTGGGCGTCAGCGGACAGGATCTTTTCCCTTGCCTGTTCGTGACCGTTGCCTGTGGCGCTATCAGTGGTTTCCATGCCACCCAGAGCCCGCTCATGGCCCGTTGCCTCAAGGATGAGAAGTACGGCCGCCCTGTTTTTTATGGCTCGATGATTACCGAAGGTCTCGTTGCGTTGATCTGGGCTGCCGTGAGTTCCTGGTTCTTCTTTGACGGGGGAATGGCCGAGACCGGAGCCCTGAACGCGCAGGCGCCGACCGTCGTTCAGGCCGTTGCCAAGCACTGGCTGGGAGTTGTCGGTGGCATTCTCGCCATCATCGGCGTGGTTGCGGCTCCGATTACGACTGGAGATACCGCCCTGCGCAGCGCCCGTCTGATGATTGCGGATTTCTTCCACTACGACCAGCGGCCCATCAAGAACCGTCTTGTGATTACGATTCCTGTCTTTGCAGCGACCATTGCTCTTCTTTGGTTCAATATGTCTGACGCCCAGGGATTCAATAATATCTGGCGTTACTTCGGCTGGCTCAACCAGACTCTGGCCTGCTTCACCCTCTGGGCATTGACCCAGTGGCTCTATGTCCGTTCGGAAAAGCCGTATTTCTTGATTACGCTGCTGCCCGCCCTCTTTATGAGTGCGGTGTGCGTGAGTTTCATCCTGGTGGATAAGATGGGCTTCGGCGTTCCTTCCGCCGTGATTCCCTATATCGCTTCCGCAACGGCCGCCCTGGCCGCCGTGCTGTTCTTCGTGCTGAACCGGAAGACCCGAAGGGACGGGGTACTCTGATCCCGGCTTCTACTTGAACAGTTTGTCGACGGCCGCTACGCTACCCGGAACGGAGAAGACGATGACACGGTCGTAGGCCTTGAGGACGCTGGAACCGACGGCGATGAATGCGTCCGTGCCGCGGATGACACCGCCGATCAGCGCGCCGGAAGGGAAGGAGATATCCTTGAGGCTCTTTCCGACAATCGCGGAATTTTCTTCTACGATATATTCCAGCACTTCGGCGTTGGTGCCGTTCATGTATTTGATAAACTTGACTTTGTCGCTGAGCGTGAGGCGGAAAATCTTGGCGGCGGCAATCAGTTTGCGGTTGATGGTCGTGTCGATACCCATCTCTTCGGCCAGACGCAGGTATTCGATGTTCTCGACGCCGGCGATGGTCTTGGGAACGCCCAGCCGCTTGGCCGCGACGCAGGAGAGGATGTTGGTCTCTGCGCTGTCGGTTACGGCAATCACCACATCGTAACCGCGGATGCCTTCTTCAATGAGCAGGTCGGTGTCCCTCGCATCGCCGCAGACCACCTTGATATGACTGTCCAGTTCCTCGGTCATCTTGAGGCAGGTTTTCCGGTTGTTGTCGATGATTTTGACCTCTTCCGTATTGTCGACGAGCTGGGTGGCCACCATGCATCCGATGTTGCTTCCGCCGAGAATCATCACGCGGCGGGCCACCGTTTCCTGGCGTCCCAGCACCTTGAGCAGTGGTGAAAGTGACTCTCGTAAGGAAATGATATAGAGCATGTCCCGTTCCTTGAACTTGAAGTCCGGACCGGGGATAATCGTTTCGCCCAGCCGCGACACGGCCACGATGCGGAAACTGATGTTGTACTTGTCGGCGATTTCGCGGCTGAAGTCGATGAGTTTTTCGTCGAGGACGGGGGAGTCCTCTTCCAGTTTCAGTACGGAGAGTTGCAGGCGTCCCCGGGCGAAATCCAAGCTCTCCGAGGCGCTGGCGTTCTTCAAGAGTTCCACGATTTCCGTTGCGGCAATCCTTTCGGGGTAGAACAGCAGGTCGATGCCCATATCGGTAAACAGGATCCGGTTGTCGTAGGAGAGGTATTCTTCGTTGCTGACCCGGGCCACGACCTTCTTGCTGCCGAGTTTTTTGGCCAGCAGGGCACTGACCAGGTTCTGGTTCTGGTTACTGGACGGATTGACGGCGACAAAGAGGTCCGCCTGGTCCACAGCGGCATCCTGCAGGATTTTGATGGATGAAGAATCGCCGCAGATCGTGACGATATCCGCGTTCTCGGCCGCGGCGGTCAGCCGCTCCTGGACGGAATCGATGAGGGTGATTTCGTTGTTGCCCGTACTGGAAAGCATCTTGGCCAGATGCGTTCCCACTTGACAGGCGCCTGCAATGATGATTTTCATAATGCGATATGGTTGATGATTCGTTCGTGTGCTTTGTCTTTATAGCGGAGGGCGATGGGAACCACCCAGTCGTCCAGCATTCCTTTGACGCGTATGCGATGGCCGGACTCCTTGTCCCGGTTTATTTCCAAAAAGGTGTCAGGAACGCCTTTGTCCAGCGCCTTCTCAAGATAGCCGCTGAGGATTTCAAGGCTTTCCTCCGGATACTTCCGGATAAGTTTGCGATAGTCCTGATGGGCCTTCCAGACGGCCTTGAATGCCGATTTCTTGCCCTGGAACAGGTAGATGATGGCGGAAATGCCGTCCATCAGCTTTCGTTCGAAAACCCGCAGACGGCGTAAGGAAAGGGCATGGCGGGCGGATTGAACGATCAAATCTTTCCGTTCTTTCGCTTCAAGCGGCAGGTCGGTGGCCATTTCCACGCTGAGGGCCACTTCGCAGAAAATCTCGAGGGCCAGGGTTCGGGCGAGGTTTTTGTGGTAGGTCAGCAGGTTGTTGCGGTAGTTCAGGAAGAGCTTCCGGGGGGATTCGTTGGGGAGGGTGCCGCCGCCGATATGAAAAACGCGGCTGCGGGGAACGCAGCAGATGCGCCAGCCTTCCAGACGGGCCCGCCAGCAAAAATCGATTTCCTCGAAATGGGCGAAATAATCTCCGTCGAAGCCGCCCAAATCTTTCCAGGCCTTGGAACGGACCATCATACAGGCACCGCTGGCCCAGAATACATCCGCCGGCATGTCGTATTGCCCTTCGTCTTTCTCCGTCCAGGAAAGGATGCGCCCCCGGCAGAAGGCATAACCGAAGCAGTCAATCAGCCCGCCGGCCGCTCCGGCGTATTCGAAGCGCTCGCGATCGTCATAGGAAAGGAGTTTGGGGCAGCAGGCGGCACAGTCGTCGTGCAGGTCCATCCATTCTTCCAGGGCGAAGAGCCAGTCTTTCTCGACCAGTACGTCGGAATTGAGCAGGAGGAAATATTTGGCTTCCACCTGGGCCAGAGCGCGGTTGTAGCCTTCCGCAAAGCCGTAATTGCGGTCGAGGCAGATGACGCCCACACGGCCTTCGAAGCAGCTTTCGATATAGGCGAGCGAGCCGTCCGTGGAGTTGTTGTCGGCAACGATGACGCCGGCGTCATACCCCTCCAGCGAGTGCAGCAGGGGAGCGAGGAAACGTTTCAGATACTTTTCCCCGTTCCAGTTCAGTATGACAACCGCCGTCTTCAAAGGATTATTTGCAGCCGCCTTTTCCGCAACCGCCGTCGGAGCATCCACCTCCGCACCCGCCGTCACAGTGGCAGTTGGACTTGACATATTCGCCGTGCAGGCCTTCTTTGAGTTCTTTCTCGCTGGCCTCGCGAATGGAAACAACTTCGCCCGTGAAATTCAGTGTCTTGCCGGCCATCGGGGAGTTGAGATCCATCTTCACGCTGCTATCGCCCACTTCCAGGACCACGCCCGGAATCATCTGGCCGGCCGAATTGACAAGGGGAACCCGGGCGCCCACTTTCAGGAATTCCTCAATGTATTTTCCATCGGGGCCTTTGAACATATCCTTCGGCAGGTCGAGAATGCGTTCCGGATCCACTTCGCCGTATCCTTCGGCGGGGGAGAGGGTAAACTGGAAACTGTCTCCGACCGATTTGCCTTCGAGATACTCCTCGAATTTGGCCAGCAGATTGTGGTTGCCGTGGATGTATTCGAGGGGCCTTTCGCGGGTAGCGCGGTCGGCAATCGCGCCTTCCACCTCGAGTTCGTAGGTAATGGCTACGACCTTGTCTTTGCTGATTTTCATATCTTTATCCATTAAAATTCACTTTTTCAAATGCCAATGTGCCCACTTTGTCATTCATTTTCTCCGGCGCATCACTGCCGGCCGCCACAAGGCCCTGGAAGAGGGAAACGAGGTTTCCCGTCACCACCATTCCGCAGACCGGGCCGGCCGTCTTTCCGTCTTGTATCCGGAACCCTTCCACCCCAAAGGAGAAGTCGCCGGAGAGCGGATTGCAATTGCCACCGTTAAAGTCGGTCACATAGATTCCGTCCTTTACCAGGGATAGAATATCCTGCAAATTTACCGATTTTTTGTTTTGCTCCAAACCCTTGCAGAAGGGTTCGATGCAGTTGCTGCAGGGTTCGCCGAATGTTTGGGGAAGTCCCGACTTCCGGGAATGCAGCGTGTTGGCATAGAACGCGCGGACGACACCCCGGTCAATCAGGACCAGTTCCGAGGTGGCAACTCCTTCACTGTCAAAGTCCCGGCTGCTGGGGTGCCCCTGACGGAAGGGATTGTCCTTCACCGTAAGGCAGTCGGCAAACACCTTCTCGCCGGTTTTTCCTTTGAGAAAAGACTGATCGCGGCGCACATATTCCGCCCGCAGGGCGCTGATCAGCGGATTGACGAATTTGGAGGCTTTCTCCGCTGCCACGACCATCGTGCCCGTAAAACTCCCGCAGGCTTGTTCTCCCATCCGTTCCAGACACTTTCGGAACGCGTTTTCACTGCAAACGCCCTTTTGCAGGCGGTCGAGGAAGGGAGAACTTTCCCAGTCGAACTGGCTATGGATGCGTCCGCCCTCGTCCCTGAGGTGAATTTCGCTGTCGATATGCCAGCTGCTGACGCTGCGGCTTCCTTCAAAGGCATCGCTGTCGCAGAGAAAACTCTCCGTGAGAGAGCGACTGACGTTCAGTACTTCGCTGATAAGCTGCGCTTTCCTGCCCTCAGCCTTTTGGCAAAGCGCTTCATAGCGGCATTCGCGCCGGGCCAGATCCAAGAGGTGATTGGCATCAAAAGCAAGTGCCGAAGGGTCGCAGGCATCGTCATCAGACTTTTCCCCGGTGTATTTCCGTTGGAGGGGAGGGAGCGAGGCGTCCGGATCCGCTTCCAAATAAGCACCCGTTTCGAGCGCCCGAACAATCAGGCGGGCGAGTTCCTCTTTAGAAGAGAGTTTATCCGTCTGAAGCAGGATACAGCGGTCATCCCGGTAGAGGGTAAGACCCAGCAGGGTGCAGTCCTCGCTGCCACTGCGGGAGATTTCTCCGTTTCTTAATTCCAGGTTGACTTCATGATGGCCCATCAGACGCGCGCGCACAGCCTTTGCGCCACTTTTCAGGGCGTAATCCCGTGCCCAGCGGGCCAGTTCCATCTCTTTTGTTTCCATCCTACTCTCCTCCAACCGTCAGATTGCCGATACAGACCGTCGGAATCCCGCAGGAAACCGGGACGCTTTGTCCTTTTCCGCAGGTCCAGGCCAGCGGGGGAATGGACAGGTCGTTTCCGACCGCCCGAATGTCCGCGAGCGCCTCCGGTCCGTTGCCGATGATGTTGATATCCTTAATGGGGGTCGTCAGACGCCCGTTTTCAATCAGATAGCCGCTGCGCACATAGAAGGTGAAGTCGCCTTCGCCGATTTTGACCTGCCCATTGGAAAAATCGTCTACATAGATACCGCTGTGCAGCGATGCGATGATGTCCTCCGGGGAGGCGGTGCCGGCCTCCATATAGGTGTCCCGCATGCGCGGAAGGGGCGCGCAGGTATAGTTCTCGCGTCGTCCGTTTCCAGTGGGCTGTACGCCGAAACGGGCTGCGCTCAGGCGGTCGTGGAGGTAGGAGCAAAGAATGCCGTCCCGGACCATATAGGTCTTCTGTCCCTCAATGCCTTCATCGTCGTAACGACAGGCTCCGCGGTCTGCATGGAGGGTGCCGTCATCCACGATATTCACTCCTTCCGGAGCGACGCGCTGCCCCATTTTGTCCGAAAAGACGGACTCGCGGGTAATGTTGAAATCGGCTTCGAAAGCATGCCCCATGGCCTCGTGCAGCAGAATGCCGGAAGCCCCCTTTCCCATGACGACGCTCATCTGTCCGCCCTTGGGACGTCGGGCGTTGAACCGATCGTCCAGGTTGCGGGTGAGCGTATCCGCCAGGTCGCTGATCAGTTGCTTCGTCAAGGCTTCGCTGCCGAGGCGGTAGCTGCGGCTGGACGACTGGGAAATCTTTTCGCTGCCCCGGGAAAAGACGGAGGTGACCGACAGTTCCAGCATGGGGCGGGAGTCACAGCGCAACTCTCCGAGTGAGTTGTACATCAGGATGTCGCTGTGGACCGTCTCCAGATAGATGGAAATCTGCCCGGCACGGCTGTCACGTCCCCGGATGGCAGCCTCCAGTTCCTGTAGAAAGGCCACTGCTTTTTCAGGGGGAAAATCGTTCCAGTCGTCGGTCTGCGGATAGGCATCCGGGATTGCATGAGCTGGAGTATGATAGTGATATTTTACGTCTGAGGAGGCAATCAGGGCGGCCGTCCGGGCTGTTTCTATCATCCGTCTCCGCACGGTATCGGCGCAATAGGCATAGCCTGTCTTTTCCGCGGAAAGGGTGCGGATGCCCACACCGTAATCGGAATAGAGGCCGCCGGATGTTACCTTGGAATCCGTCAGGCGGAACACGCTTTTGACGGTATCTTCAAAATAGAGGTCGGCATAATCTCCACCCCGGGAAAGGGCAGATGCCACGACGCTGTCGAGGTCTTCTTCGCCAACGGAAAAATGTGCCTTAAATTCCTCCGTCTTCATTTTCCTGGGGGAGAAGGGGTTTTTCGACGATTTCCAGGATGTTGCCGTAGGTGGTTGCGTCGAAGATCTTCGCATCCTGCCCCTTATATCCTTCCGCCACAATCTGGAAGGGCGGTGTGGAATTGTCTACCAGAATCCAGTGGTCGCAGAAGGGGATGTACTCGTGGAAAAAATAGTGTAGACCCACGCGGTAGCGGCGTCGGACCGTCTGTTCGTCAATGTTGTGACCACCGGTCGCCACGCGGGCCTTGACCCGTTCGATGGCCAGTTCGGGCGTCCGCAGCCAAAAGTAGATGATGGTAACCTCATATCCCTGTTTCTGGGCCTGTTGGGCCAGTTTGAGCAGCGTGCGGGTCGCGAGCGTCGTCTCGATGCCGAAATCCATCTTCTTCTCGAAGAGGTAGTGGAAACGCATCAGCATGAAACGGCTCGCCCGGATGGCTGCGGCTTCGGGGCGGAAGGGATTGAAACTCTTTGCGAATTCATCGGAATTGATAAACTGACTGCATTCGAAAAGTTCGGGCAGGATGGTGTAGGAGGCGGTGGTTTTCCCGGCTCCGTTGCATCCTGATATGATATACATCTTTGGCATCCTTTGCAAAGATAATCAATTACAGCGAATCTACGTTCACGCTGATGTGCCGGAGATACTTTTCTTCGCGTTCAAAACGCTCCAAAAGCTCGCCAAGCCGTTTTTTACGTGCCGTATAGAGTTTGTTTTTGGGAAAAGTAAGCCGGAGGGTCTTCTGAAACATCCCCGCGTGCTTTCCGCTGCCGGTTTCGTAGGGCCCCAGCACATCATAGCCTTCCTGAATGAGCAGGGTGGCGAGCAATCCCGCCTTTTCGTTCAAGCGGGCGATTTGATAATCGCCGACAATCAGGTCCACCAGGCGGGTATAGGGAGGGTAGGCGAAGTTCTCGCGCTCCTCTAGTTGGGTAGGCTGAATTTGGCCGTTGCCATTTTTCAAGGCCTCGTAAACGGGATGGGAGGGTTGTTGCGTCTGAATGACGAACAGCCCTTTCTCTTCCCGGCGGGAACAGCGTCCGCGCAGTTGGGAGAGTGTTTGCAGGGCTTTCTCGTCGGCTCGGAAATCATCGATGCCCAAAAGAGCGTCCGCATCGATGACGGCGACCATTTTCAACCCCGGAAAGTCGAACCCCTTGGCCACCATCTGGGTGCCGATGAGTATGTCGGCTTCGCCGCGACTGAAGGCGTCAATGATTTCGCGCTCCCGAACGGTGCTGGAGGCGGTTTCGGCGTCCAGGCGGGCGACGCGGGCATGCGGAAAGAGGGTAATGGCTTCTTCTTCAATCCGCTCCGTTCCGGCGCCAATCATTTGGAGCGTTCCTCCGCAGGCGGGGCAGACGGGCTCCATCCGGCGACTTTTCCCACAGTGATGACAGGCCATGCGGTCTGTGGCCTTGTGATAGCTCAGGGGCAGGTTGCAATGTTTGCATTTGGGAATGGCTCCGCAGTCCTGGCACTGCAGGTAGAGGGCATAGGCCTTGCGGGAGCGCAGAATGACGACTTGTTTTCCTTCCGCAAGCGTATCCTGGATGCGCTCGATCAGTTTGATGGAGAAACTGCCTTTCATGCCCCGCTTCCGGCGTTCGGCGAGCGTATCGATGATTTCGATGTCCGCTGATTCGGCATGGTGGTATTTTTCACCGAGAAAGAAACGCTGCATCTTGCCGTGGGTGCAGTTGTAGAGGGATTCCAGGGAGGGCGTGGCGGAACCCAGCAGGGCGGGACAGCCCAGAATGCGGGAGAGCATCAGGGCACTGTCGCGGCCGTTGTAGCGTGGGGCGGGGGAATCCTGTTTGTAGGAAGCATCGTGTTCCTCGTCCACGATGATCAGCCCCCAGCGATCCGGGGGGAGAAACACGGCGCTCCGCGTACCCAAAACCAGCAGGGGCCCCTCCTCGTTATGGGAAAGCTCCCAACACAGCCGGCTGCGTCGGGCTGGTGTTTCCTTGCTGTGAAATACCCGGAGGCGGTCGCCGAAATGGGTCCGAAGACGGTCTTCCAGCTGGCGGCTCAGGGCAATCTCCGGAACGAGGTAAAGAACGCTGTCTCCCTTTTCCATCACCTTGCGGGCCAGGCTCAGGTAGATTTCAGTTTTTCCCGAACCGGTCACGCCTTCCAACAGGCAGGTTTTTCCTTCTCCCAGGGACTTTTCCAATCCGTCAAAAACGATTTGCTGGGCCGGAGACAAGGTAATCGGAGCGGCTTCGAAAGGAGCGTCGGCTTTCTTTTTTCGGGCGGCTCGTATGGAGGCGGGCTCTTCCCATACCGGGAACGTGGCCTTGAACACTTCGCCCAGGGTGCAGAGATAATATTCCGAGAGCGTCTGCCAGAATTCCAGTTGCTCTCCGCCGACGCGGGGTGCTTCGGTAAGCAGGGCTTCGATGGGAAGGACGCGGGCGGCGCTCAAATGCTCCGGGAGTCGCTCGCACAGGTTTCGGATGACGCCTACGAGGGTTTTCCCGGCCATCTGAACGCGAACGGCCATACCGACCTGCGCCTCGTCCGGTACCGCATAATACGGGACCCACGACAGCCTGACGGGCAATATGACCTGAGCGTATGCCACGGGGGAGTGCCTCCGGGCTTAAAAATCGACGCCGTCGAGTTCCTGCTCCGTGCGGAGGTTGCGGCGGATGAATACCTGGCGGTCCAGGGTGTTGTCGCCCATGTAGAACTCCATCAGCCCCTTGATGTCTTCCTCGTCGCTGATTTTGACGGTATCGATCCGCATGTTCTCTCCGATGAATTCGGAAAATTCGTGGTCGGAAATTTCGCCCAGACCTTTGAATCGGGTGATTTCCGTGCCGGTCTTAAGTTCGGCGATGGCCTTTTCTTTTTCCGTCTGGTCGTAGCAGTAACGGACTTCTTTCTTGTTTTTGACGCGGAAGAGAGGCGTCTGCAGGATGTGCAGATGGCCGCGACGGATGATGTCGGGGTGGTATTTCAGGAAGAAAGACACCACGAGCATACGGATGTGCATACCGTCGTCATCCGCATCCGTCGCCACGATGATGTTGTTGTAACGGAGGTTTTCGCTGTCGTTCTCGATGCCCAGAGCGGAAATCAGGTAGTTAAGCTCATCGTTGCCCGCCACTTTCTTGGCGGATTCCTTGACGCTGTTGATGGGCTTGCCCTTGAGGGCGAAGACCGCCTGATAACTGGCGTTGCGCGCCTGGGTGATGGTACCGCTTGCGGAGTCGCCCTCGGTGATGAAGATGCTGGACTTTTCGGCCATCTCTTCCTTGCCCTTGGGGGTCTTCTCGTTGTAGTGGTACATACAGTCGCGCAACTTGGGATTGTAGGTCGCCGTGGTCTTGTTGCGTTCGCGGCTCTGCTTCTGGATACTCTGAATTTCCTTGCGCTGGGCTTCCGAGTCGATGATTTTATCCATCAGCATCGGGACGACCTCCTTGTGGATGTGGAGGTAGTCATCCAGTTGACGGCAGACGAAGTCGTTGACGAAACTGCGGACCGTGGGGCCCTTGTCGAGGGTGGTGGTCCCGTCCGGATTCTTTATTTCCTTCTGCCAGAGATAGGGGCTGCCGAGTTTGACCTTGGTCTGGGACTCGAACACCGGCTCCTGGATCTGAATGCTCACGGCACCGATGATGCCCTGACGGATGTCTTCCGGGGCGAAATCTTTCTTGTAGTTGGTCTTGAAGAACTCTTTCAGACATTTGGCGACCGCTTCACGGAATGCAGCCAGGTGCGTGCCGCCTTCCCGGGTGTTCTGCCCGTTGACAAACGAGGCAATGTTTTCGCCGTAACTGCGACCGTGAGTAATAACCACTTCGATGTCATCTCCGGAAAGGTGGATGGGGGCGTAGAGCGGCTCTTCATTGAGCGAGTCGTTCACCAGATCGAGCAAGCCGTTCTCACTCTTGAAGGATTCTCCGTTGAGCGTGAGCGTCAGTCCCTTCTTGAGATAGGAGTAGTTCTTGAGCATCACTTCCACGAGGTCCGTGCGGAAATGATAGTTCACAAAAAGCATCGGGTCGGGGGTAAAACGGACCAGGGTGCCGTTTCGCTCGCTGGTGTCCCGTTCGCCGCTTTCAATCAACTGTCCTTTGCGGAACAGGGCGTAGAAACTCTTCCCGTTACGGAAGGATTCGGCATAAAACTCTTCGGAGAGGGCATTGGCCGCCTTGGCACCGACACCGTTCAGACCGACGGATTTCTTGAAGACCGAGTCGTCGTATTTGGCACCGGTGTTGAGTTTGCTGAATACGTCGATCAGGCTGCCGAAAGGTACGCCGCGGCCGTAGTCGCGCACGCTGGCGCAGTTCTCTTCCACCGTCACCTTGATGGTCTTTCCAAAACCCATCGTAAACTCGTCGATGGCGTTGTCGATGATTTCCTTCAGCAGCACATAGATGCCGTCGTCCTCTTTCTCACCGTTTCCCAGTTTGCCGATGTACATACCCGGACGCAGCCGGATATGATCCATATCTTCAAGATGCCGGACCTTGCTTTCGTCATAATCTTCCCCTAGCGGAATTCGAATATCTGTATCGTTTGCCATAGCATTCACTAATCCCACAAATATACGAAGAAATGCGGGATTTTCCAAAATTATGGCTCGCAGACAACCAGCACCCAGTGGCTTTCGTTCAGCGGGGGACCATAGTCGATATCAATCATGCTGCTGCCTTTCTTGAGAGCCGTCAGCGTGATGGAGCGTCCGTCTTCTCCCAGTCTGTAACTGAACATGCCCCGCTCGACGCTGTGGTTGTAGAGGCTTTCGGCATTGAAGGTGGAGCTCATGCCGGCGGGGTAGCATTCGGTTCGGATATGGACGCTCTCGCCGAGACGGCATTCCACATAGTTGCCGGGATAGAGTTTGTACCATCCGATTCCGCTCCTGTAGTTCACGGCTTCCCGGTCCACCCGCCATCCGCCCGTGCCCAAACCATCTCCCCTCGGACGGATCAGGATGTGATAGTGACAGCCACGATGCACTTTGAAACCGTCGTCCTGAAGGTAGAAACGATAGACGAGGTAATTCTCACCGACCGTGCAGAGGGTGTCGCTTTCGTAGGAAAAATAGGCCTCCACGTAGGTGCCCAGTTTTTGGTTCTCCTCCGGCTGGACATTTTCCATGATATAGAGGGGGACTTCTTCGCTTAAGGCGCTCCCGTCCAATGGATTAAGTGGATTGCAGGCGATTCCGTCCAATTGGAACCCGCTGAGAAACAGGTCGTCGGTGCTTTTGGGCCGGCTTCCCGGAAACAGACCGCCCCAGCGCGGACAGTTCCCTACCTTGAGCTTCCGGCATTCAAGTTGAACATCCGGAGCCAGCCCGCTCCGGTCAATCCGGATGTCCACCCGGGCCATCATCCGCTGCAGCGAGAGCCGGACCGGTTCTCCCTTTTGAGGCGTAATCTCATCATAGACGCTCATGGCCATCCCGGGCCTGTAATCATCCGGATAAGCCAGCCAGTACTGGTAAGTCTCGGCTTCTTGGCGGCTTCGGAAAACCACTTCGTAACCCAAGTTGGCGCAGGCCAGAAAGCCGTAACGGCAGCCCGAAACCAGCGTCATTTCGAGCGCCTGTCCCTCGAGCAGGGAGGAAAGGGGCTGTCCGGTCAGGTAAAACCGTTTTTCGAGGATGTTCCCGTTGAAAACGTAGAGATTCAAATCGGTCATCCGTCCTTCGTCCGGAAGGAGGGAGCGGACGTTCTCCTGCGTTTCAATATAAACCAGGGTTCCTGCCGCCGCGGAAAGCGTCTCCTTCTCGAGCGGTATGGCGTTGCAGGAAAGCAGAAGGGAAAGCGTTGCCGCGGCTGCAAGGATTGCCGCGGGCGGAGTCATACCATTAAAAATCTTCATATCGTTCTTCTTTTTCAGTCCATGGACCTACGGATAGTAGCACGGAGACCGTTCCCGTTTCCAAGACGGTATCCGGATCGCGGCTTCCAAGATGCCTCAGGCAGATGTCAAAATCATAACTCTTTCCCCGGGCGATGCCTTCCGTCAGGCCTTCGGCCTTCAAATAACCCCGTCCTACATTGAGGGGATAGTAAAAGCGTTCGCCGGCAATCCGGCATTCGATGACAAGCCGGGTGTAGGGCGAGCCAAGCCCTTCCTCGCCGTTCTGGTTGGGATAGCAATAAAGGGAGAGATCCGTCTGCCGGGCGGTAGGGGAGAGTGTCCCGTCGAGACAGTGGATAAGCATCTCCGGATGGCGGAGACGGGCGTTGTCTTCCGGGGAAAAAAAGCCCTGGTGACAAAACACTTCGGCGCTTACTTTCTCTTCGGCGAGTACGCTGCACTGACAGTTGACATGCGTGAGATAGACGCGTACGCTGTCTACGCGCGCTCCGTCATACGGCTGTCCGGAAAAATCCGCCCGCAGGCTTTTCACCCGGATACGGGAAAGAAGGGGCGTGAGCGAGAGGTCCGCGACGGTCTGGATGCGGGCGTCCAACTCGGCAAAGGCGCTTTGAAAAGGATGGGCGGGATCCTCCTCTTCCAATTGAAAACAGAAGCGCTCCAACGCTTCCAGCGTGACAAAATCCTCGGGCGTGATACGTGAGGGGGCGATGCCGCGGAGCACGGCAATCTTCTTGCGACCGGCGGTCAGAAGAATGCGTACGTCATTTTCGTACGGAAGACGGGAATAGGAGTCGATATAATCGTAGTTATCCGGATTGTAGGAAAAGACGCATAGGGAATCGTCCGCGAAATCCTCTGCCTGGGGCGCGTGCATCCGTAAGGTGCAGGCGCACTCTACGGAAGCCGGAAAGGCGGTCTCGGAAGGAGACACTTCCCGGCAGCCGCAAAGGCCGAAAAGAGCGACAGCCTGCCCGATTATAGCAAGCAAAATCAAAGACCAGGTTTTCGTGGGTACGACGACAGGTGATTCGAAAGGAGAGTCCTTTCTTTTGGACAGGGGACCAGTGATTTCCCCGGAAGACACTGTAACTGCCGGTCGGACCGGATGGGCGGAATGTCGCATCTTTTCATTTTTTTGTTCGCCGCAAATGTAGAATGCGAATTCCGAAAAAATCAAAAAGTCAAAAAAAGATTTTCCTTTTTTTGACTTTTTGGAGAAATTTTTGTGAAATTGTAAATTTTTGACCGCTTAGGCGCCGAAATTATCGTAGAGAATATTTTCGGGAACCACGCCGAGGGAGTCGAGCAAGTTGTTCACGGCGCCCACCATCATCGGAGGGCCGCACATGAAATACTTGATATCTTCGGGGGCTTCATGGTCTTTGAGGTAGGTCTCGAACATCACATTGTGAACGAAGCCTGCCGTATACTTCACACCGGCCGCATCCGCCGCGGGATCGGGGCGGTCAAGGGCAAGGTGGAAGTGGAAGTTGGGATTCTCCTTTTCGATTTCGGCGAAATCTTCCAGGTAGAAAGCCTCGACCAGGGCGCGGGCACCGTAGAAGAAGTGCACTTCTTTCTTGGTGTGGCGCGTTTTGAAGAGTTCCATGATGTGGGAACGCAGGGGAGCCATACCGGCACCGCCGCCCACGAAGATGTATTCCTGGCTGTCGGGGTCGTTCTCGGGCAGGAGGAACTCGCCGTAAGGGCCGCTGATGATGACCTTGTCGCCCGGTTTGCGGGTAAAGACATAGGAGGAGGCGATACCCGGATTGACCGGCAGGAGTTTCGGACCGAGTTCGCGGGGGACGCTGCGGTCGAAAGGAGGCGTGGCGATACGAACGTTGAGCTTGATGATGCCCTTCTCACCGGGATACGAAGCCATCGAGTAGGCACGGATGGTCGGCTCGGGGTTCGAGGAGTGCAGGTCGAAGAACTTGAAACGCTCCCAGTCGGCACGGTACTCGTCGGCGACGTCGATGTCCTTGAAGTCGAGTTCGTACTTGGGAATGTCAATCTGGATGTATTCGCCGCTCTTGAATTCGAGATGCTCGCCTTCGGGCAGCTTGACGGTGAATTCCTTGATGAAGGTAGCCACGTTGTCGTTGCTGATGACCTCGCATTCGAGTTTCTTGACCGACAGGGCGGATTCGGGAACCACGATCTTGAGGTTCTCCTTGACTTTCACCTGGCAGCCCAGACGCCAGTGGTCCTGAATCTGTTTGCGGTTGAAGAAGCCGACCTCGGTGGGCAGAATCTCGCCGCCGCCTTCGACGACGCGGCATTTGCACTGGCCGCAGTTGCCTTTTCCGCCGCAGGCGGAGGGAAGGTAGATCTGTTCGCCGGCAAGGGTGTTCAGCAGGTTGCCACCGGGGGTGACTTCCACTTCTTTCTTTCCGTCGTTGATGGAAATCTTGACCTTTCCCTTCGGGGTGAGCGCGCTCTTGATGACCAGCAGCAGCGCCACCAGGGCCAGGATGACCACGACCATCAGGATGACGGATGCAAAAATTGTTGTCTTCATAATCTTCTTCCTCCTCTTTTACAGTGAAATACCCATGAAGGTCATGAAGGCCATACCCATCAGACCGACGGTGATAAAGGTGATGCCCAGACCCTTGAGGGGGGCGGGGACGTGCGCATAGGCCATTTTCTCACGGATGGCGGCCAGCGCGACAATGGCCATCCACCAGCCGATACCGCTGCCGAGGGCATAGACGGAAGCCTCACCCACGTTCAGGAAGTCCTTGTTCTGCATGAAGAGGGAACCGCCGAGGATGGCGCAGTTCACGGCGATCAGGGGCAGATAGATACCCAGGGAGGAATAGAGGGCGGGAGCGAATTTCTCCACCACCATTTCCACCACCTGGACGATGGCCGCGATGGTCGCGATGAACACGATGAAGCAAAGGAAGCTCAGGTCCACGCCGGCCAGGCTTTCGGAAACCCAGGCGAGGGCGCCGCTCTTAAGGACGTGGGTGTAGAGCAGGTAGTTGATCGGCAGCGTGACCAGGAGCACGAAGATCACCGCGAGGCCCAGTCCGTTGGCCGTCTTGACATTTTTCGATACCGCCAGGTAGGAACACATACCCAGGAAGTATGAAAAAATCATATTGTCAACGAAGATTGACTTTACAAACAAACTGATATATTCCATAATAATTACCGGGCTAAAGGGTTACTTTTCCTGAAGGTCTTTCTGGATGGCACGCTGGACCCAGACAATGCAGCCGAGAATAATCAGGGCCATCGGGGGCAGGATGACAAGACCGTTGTTGGTGTATCCGAGGGCGGAGAGAACCGGCAGGCCGAAGAGCGTACCGCTTCCGAGAAGTTCGCGGAAGAAAGCCACGACAATGAGGATGAGGCCGTAGCCCGCACCGTTGGAAATACCGTCCAGCAGGGAGGGAATGGGCTTGTTCATCAGAGCGAAGGCCTCGATGCGGCCCATCACGATACAGTTGGTAATAATCAGGCCGATGTACACGCTGAGCTGTTTGTCAATGCCGTAGGCGAAGGCCTTGAGGACCTGGTCCACGAGGATCACCATCAGGGCGACCACCACCAGCTGGATAATGATACGCACACGGTTGGGAATGGTCTTGCGCAGCAGGGAGCAGACGAGACTCGACATGCCGGTGACGATAATCACGGACAGGGCCATCACACAGGCGCCCTTCATCTCGACCGTAACGGCGAGCGCAGAGCAGATACCCAGCACCAGGACGGTAATCGGGTTACCCTTGAAAATCGGGTTGAGAATGGTTTCTTTCAATTTTGCATTCATAGCGCTCTTCTCCTATCGGTTAAGCAGGGGTTTGTAGGCGTTCAGCCAGGTATTGATGGCTTCGTCAAGTCCCTTGGAAGTCATCGTGGCACCCGTAATGGCGTCAATCTTGTTGTCGGCGAGGTCCTTCTTGTCTTCGCCCTTAGGCGCGCCGCCCTTGACGATTTCAAAGATGTTTTCGCTGCTGAAATCAGGCTGGTTGTCCTCGAAACTCTCGCGGAAGGAAGGGTCGTCCTTGATTTTTCCGCCCAGACCCGGGGTCTCGCTTTCATGATCGAAATAGGCACCGACGATGGTCTTCAAATCTTTGTCGAAGGCGATGTAGCCCCAGACGGGGCCCCACAGGCCGGCACCGTAAATGGGAACGACCGTTACGCCGTTCTTGAATTTGTAGACCGGAAGGGCGGGCGCCGCCGCGGCGTCCTTGATGAGATAATTCTGCTTTTTCAGGCCGGAGACGGTGACAATCTCGGCGTCCTCGACATTCAGCGTGCCGTTGCACGTACCCGTCGCGTCGATGGTATAGGCGCTGTCGATGTTCTCCTTGTAGAAGGAAAGGACGGCGTCGTTGCCCCGGCTGTCCCATTCTGCTTTCTCGGCAAAACGGGCGGCCGTCAGAATCTGGCTGATGGTCTCCGCTTTCTCATTGGCCTGCTGACGCGGGCCGAGGGCCTGGGACACGAAGGCAAGGATAGCCGCCACCAATACGCAGACAACGCTCGTATAGATGACCGTATAAATATTGCTGTTCGTATTCATACCTATTATATATTATGCAATTTTGACTTTCTTGCGGGATCGGCGTGCGATGCTGCCTTCGATCACATAGTGGTCGATGAGCGGCGCGAAGGTGTTCATCAGCAGGATGGCGAGCATCATACCCTCGGCGTAACCGGGGTTGAAGAGACGCACAACCACGCAGATGGCGCCCACGAGGAAGCCATAGATCCATTTGCCGCATTCCGTCTGGGCGGAGGTGACCGGGTCGGTAGCCATGAAGACGATACCGAAGAGGAAGCCGCCCATCACCAACTGATACCAGCAGGGGATGTCGGTCACGCCGGCGAGATTGCCCAGCCAGCCTACGAACAGGCCGCCGGCAACGCCGGAGAGCATGATTTTCCAACTGGCGACGCCCGTGAAAAAAATCACGCAGGCGCCGAGCAGGATGGCAATCGCGGAAGTCTCGCCTACGGCACCCGGGACATTGCCCAGGAACAGATTCCAGAAATTGTATCCGTGCTGCGCCAGGCCGTCCATCGAAGCGTTGGCAAGGGGCGTGGCTCCGGAGAAGCCGTCCACGATGGCCCCGCTGCCGGAAGCCCAGGGAGTACCGCCCTGCGAGGCTTTCTGCAGGCCGCCGATCCAGGCATAGTCGCCGGACATGCTGCTCGGATAGGAGAAAAAGAGGAAGGCGCGGGCAATCAGGGCCGGATTCCAGATGTTCATACCGGTGCCGCCGAAAACTTCCTTGCCGATGATGACGGCAAAGGCGGTGGCAACCGCCAGCATCCACAGGGGGACGTCTACGGGGACGATGAGCGGAAGGATGAAACCGGTCACGAGATAGCCTTCGTTCACCTCATGGCCGCGAAGTTGCGCGGAGGTGAACTCGATGGCCAGACCCACGATGTAGGTCACCAGATACAGGGGGATGATCTTCACCAGTCCATAACCGACCATATTCCAGAAGCCCCAGTCAAGGCCGAAAGCCAGGCTGTGCTGGTAGCCGATGTTCCAGATGGCGAAAAGGAAGGCGGGCACAAGGGCCATCACCATGATAATCATCACGCGTTTGATGTCCACACAGTCGCGTACGTGCGAGCCCTTCTTCGTGACCGTGTTGGGCACGAACATAAAGGTCTCGAAGGCGTCGAAGGTGGAGTGAAGGAAGCCCATGCGTCCGTCTTTTTCGAACGTCGGCTTGACTTTGTCTACGATGTTTCTCAAATTCATAACGCTTCCTTGTCTTATAAGGTTTCTTTGATCATCAGGTCAATCCCTTGCGTGATGATGGCCTGGATGTTGATTTTCGAAGGACAGACATACTCGCAGACGGCAAGATCTTCTTCCAGCACTTCATAGATGCCGTATTTCTCCATGTCTTCGATGTTGCCCGCGAGGCAGGCCTTGGCGAGGAAGACCGGGAAGAGATCCATCGGGAGTACCTTTCCATACACGTCGCTCACGACAAAGGCGCGCTCGCCGCCGTGCAGGTTGGTGTCCATGTCGTATTTCTTCCAGGGGGTGAGCCAGGAGAAATAGGTCCTGGAGGTGCTGTACTGGCTGCAACGGATGGGTTTGGCCCAGCCGAAGAGTTCGTATTCGTTGCCTTCGTTCAGGATGGTAATCTGGTCGTCCTGCAGGCCGAGCGTACCGGTAAAACCGACGCTGGTCCCGGAAAGAACGTCGCCGCTGATGATACGCACGTTTTCAGGGCAGGCGCCGATGAAGGACTGCAGCTCGCTCATTTTCACGCCGGGCAGGGTGTTGACATAAGCGGGCTCCATGGCGGCGGGGCCGCAGACGGCCACTTTGCGCATCAAATCCAGCTTGCCGGTATTGAAGAGCCGGCCGATGGCTGCGAGCAGCATCGGGGAAATGGTCCAGACGATATCGCCTTTGCCGATGGGACGGAGGTGATGAATCTGCACGCCTACGTTGCCGGCCGGATGCTTGCCCTCGAAATAGAATTTCTGCACGTTCTCCAGTTTCTCAAGCGGGGAATTTCCGCCCTTGCGATAGGAGACGACCACGCCCTTTGCCGCGAGTTTGGAAACCGCATTGATACCCGTCTGGATGTCCTTGAGGCTGTCTTTGCAGGTAAAGTCCACATCGGCGGCGAGGGGAGCCGTATGGAAGGCGGAGACGAAAATGGCGTCGGGCGTCACATCCACTCCCGCCAGCAGACCAAAGGGCCTTTGAACGAAGGAAGGCCAGAGACCGCTCTCAAGCAGCGCATCCCTGACCTCCTGGGCGGAAAGATTTTCTACCTGCTTTTTGCCGAAGTCCACACATTCCCGTTTTCCGTCGGGACGGATCAGCACTTCCAGCAATTTGCGTTTCTCGCCCCGGACGACGGACGCGACGGTGCCGCTGACGGGGGAGGTGAAGAGGATTTGAGGACACTTCTTGTCCGAGAGGACGGGGCTTCCGCAGAGCACGTGATCGCCTTCCTTGACCAGCAGACGGGGGACAAGCCCACGGAACTGGCAGGGATTGACGGCGACAACATCTCCGATGACCGTCCTTTCACAACGCAGAGCGGCCGCTCCGCTGATGGGAAGGTCCAGACCTTTTTTCAATTTGATGTTGTTTGACATTATGAGAAGGATTAGATTTTCTTGAATCAGCTCCAAAAAGTGCCGCGAAGTTACGCATTTTTTTTGTATTTTCGCAGTCCTTTTCAGGATAAATGATATGGATGAGGGACAGAAGATACTACAGGGGCTCAACCCGCAGCAGCGCGCGGCCGTGTTGCAGCTCGACGGGCCGGTTTTGATTATCGCCGGCGCCGGATCGGGAAAGACACGGGTGCTGACCAGTCGCATCGCCTGGGCCATCGCACAGGGGAAGGATCCCGAAAGGATGATGGCTCTTACCTTCACCAAGAAAGCGGCGGGCGAGATGAAAGACCGTATCGCCGCGATGGTGGGGGGGCGGCAGGCCCGCAAACTGTATATGGGTACCTTCCACTCTGTTTTCATCCGCTTCCTTCGCGATTATGCGGATTTCCTGGGTTATCCGAAGACTTTTACCATCTACGACACTTCCGACAGCCAGGCGTGTATCAAGGCCTGCGTCAAGGAATTGGGCCTGGATGATAAAATCTACAAACCCAAGGAAGTACTGAGCCGGATTTCCGACGCAAAGAACAAACTGGTCGCGCCGGCCTCCTATGCCGCCGATGCGGCCAACCGGGAGGCGGACCTTCGCAGCCGCCGTCCCCGTTTCGCGGAGGTCTATGATCTTTACTGGAAGAAATGCCGGCAGAGCGGCGTGATGGATTTCGATGATATTCTCTACAATATGAACTACCTCCTTTTCTACAACAAGGAGGCCCGGGAGGAGATTGCAGGGCGTTTCGACTACCTGATGGTGGACGAATATCAGGATACCAATCACGCCCAGTATAATATACTTAAATTGCTGTGTTGCAGGCATTGTAACATATGCGTTGTGGGGGATGACTCCCAATCGATCTATGCCTTCCGCGGGGCGCGGGTGGAGAATATCCTTCGCTTTGAAAACGATTTCGGGAAGACGCGGGTGCACGTGTTCCGCCTGGAGCAGAATTACCGTTCTACGCGCACGATTGTGGACGCGGCCAACTCGCTGATCGAGAAAAACCGCAACCGTCTTCCCAAGGTTTGTTTCTCGGAAGGAGAAGAAGGGGAGCGCATCCATCTGATCAAGGCGTTCACCGACCAGGAGGAAGCCTTGCTCGTCACCTCGGCCATCGCCGGCATCCTGCAGCGGGAGAGAGCCGAGTATAAGGACTTCGCAGTCCTGTACCGCACCAACGCCCAGTCCCGCCTTCTGGAGGAGCAGCTTCGAAAACGCAACATTCCTTATGTTATCTTTTCGGGCAACTCCTTCTTCGAACGAATGGAGGTCAAGGATTTGATGGCCTACTTCAAGCTGGTGGTCAATCCCGACGATGACGAGTCTTTCAAGCGCATTGTCAACAAGCCTGCCCGGGGCATCGGGGATACTTCTTTGGCGGCCGTAGGGGCTGTCAGCGTTCGCTGCGGCTGTTCCTTGTTCAAGGCGGCCTGCAATGCGCAGGAACTCGCCGGTTTCGGTATGAAGGCCGGAGCGCTGGAAAAACTATCCGCTTTCTGCAGGATGATCAGCGAGGCCAATGCCGCTTTTTCCACGGCCGACGCGTATGACCTGGCCTTCAAAATTGCGACGGAAAGCGGACTCTGGACCTTTTACAAAAGCGATACCTCCATGGAAGGGCAGTCGCGAGCGGCGAACTTCCAGGAACTGCTCGACAGCGTGAAATCTTTCGTGGAGGAGCGTCAGAGCGAGTATCTGGCGGAATTGCAATATGACGATTCACAGGCGGAATACGAAGCCGACCGGCTTCCGGTCGTAACGCTCGACGCCTTCCTGGAAAACATCTCCCTGCTGAGCGCCGTCGATACGGCGGATGACGACGGGATGGGCAACAAGGTGACGCTGATGACCGTACACGCCTCGAAAGGTCTGGAGTTCCCCCATGTGTTCATTACCGGCCTGGAGGAAAATCTCTTTCCTTCCGGTTCGCGCAATCCGGGCGGAACCTGTGATATTGAAGAGGAGCGCCGTCTGTTTTATGTGGCGCTGACGCGCGCGGCCCGTTCCGTCACGCTTTCCTTCTGCTCGTCGCGTATGCACAATGGTCAGCACGAAAACAATCCGCCTTCCCGCTTCATCGGTGAAATCGACCGCCGCTTTATCGAGAATCCGCTTCCCTCTGTTCGGACTGCCGATGTGGAATATGACGCGGGCAGAGGCAGGGGAATCGCCTCCTTCGGCTCGTTCGGGCGTCCGAAGACGGCCTCGCCGTATCGGCAGCAGGCGCCTTCAACCCCGCGCGTTACAGCTCCGACCCGTCCGGTCTCCCGCATCTCTTCCGCACCGACTGCTCCCCGGGAAGATTTCGTCCCCAGCAGTGTGCTGGATATGAAGGAAGGGCAGAGAGTGGAGCATGCAAAATTCGGCGAAGGGACGATCATCACCCTCACGCGGGAAGGCTCCTCTGTCAAGGCGAAGGTACATTTCGATCAATTCGGCGACAAACTCCTTCTTTTGCAATATGCCAAATTGCGCATACTGGAGAGTTGATTTTTGTGAATTTGTAAGTCCTGTAATTGTGAATTTGAAAGTTTATTGAAAAAATTTACAAAAAATTTTGTGAATTTGAAAATAAGATATATCTTTGCAGTGAAGTTTTTCATAGTTTAAGTTTAGGTTATAAAGGCGCCCACGATGTGATATCGCACGGCGCCTTTAACATTTTCGCTATTTTTCACTATATTTGTTCTGAAAACTACAGAACATTCCATGGAAAAAATCTATGTCGACGCCATCGCAGCCAAACTCCAGATAAAGGACTGGCAGGTGGAGAACTGTCTTGATTTGCTGGGGGACGGGGCGACCGTTCCCTTTATCAGCCGCTACCGCAAGGAAAAGACCGGCAACCTCTCCGATGTGGAGGTGTCGGAAATCAAACATTACAAAGGAGTTTATGAAGAAATGGCCGCCCGTAAGGCTACCATTCTTGCCACCATCTCCGAGCAGGGCGCTTTGACGCCCGAACTCCAAAAGGCGATCGAGGCCTGCACGGAAAGCGGACCGCTGGAGGATTTGTATCTTCCTTACCGTCCGAAAAAGCGCACGCGCGCGATCGTCGCCAAAGAGAAAGGACTGGAGCCGCTCGCCCAGGCGATGCTCTCCTTCAAGCTCTCCAACCCCGAAAAGGAGGCGCAGCATTATGTCCGGCCGGCCACTGACAAGCAGGCCGGCGTGGAAAGTGGGGAAGAAGCCCTCTCCGGTGCCCGGGATATCATCGCCGAGCATGTGAGCGAGCGGAAGGAAATCCGGGAAATGTTGCGGACGGTATTCCGGAACCGGCGCGTTGTTGCCAAGACCGCCAAAGGGGCGGCGGGGAATCCCGAGGCCGACAAGTACCGCGCCTATTTCAATTATTCCGAGTCGCTTCGTCAGATCGCTCCGCATCGTCTGCTGGCCATCCTTCGCGCGGAAGAAGAGGGGATTCTCTCCCTGAAGATCGATGCCGACCCCGAAAAGTCGGCCTGGCAGATTTACAAGGACCTCTGCGGAGAGGCCCGTCCCTCCCGCGAACTCTCCGAACAACTGCAGGAGGCTTGTGATGATGCCTACAAGCGCTTGCTGGAGCCTTCCATTACCAACGATATCCTGAAGGAAGCCAAGGAAAAAGCGGATGTCGCGTCCATTGCGATTTTCGGGGAAAATCTCAAACAACTCCTGCTGGCTTCTCCTGTGGGACAGAAGCGCCTGCTGGCCGTTGATCCGGGCTTTCGGACCGGTTGCAAGTGCGTGTGTCTGGATGAACAGGGCAATCTGCTGCATCATGAGGCGATTTTTCCGCATCCGCCGCAGAACGAAAAAATCAAGAGTATCCAGGCCGTCAGCGATATGCTTGAAAAATACCGTGTAGAGGTGATTGCCGTCGGAAGCGGTACGGCCGGGCGGGAAACGCTGGAGTTTCTCAAAAGGGTGCCCAAGTCCCCGGAGGTGAAGGTATTCTCCGTCAGTGAAGACGGGGCGTCGGTCTATTCGGCGTCGGAAGTGGGAAGGGAGGAGTTTCCGGAGTATGACGTGACGGTCCGCGGAGCGGTCTCGATCGGCCGGCGCCTGATGGATCCGCTCGCCGAGCTGGTGAAGATTGATCCGAAATCGCTGGGCATCGGCCAGTATCAGCACGATGTGGACCAGAAACTCCTGAAGGAGAAACTGGACGATACGGTGGAATATTGTGTAAACGCCGTGGGCGTCAATATCAACACGGCCAGCCCGTATCTGTTGTCCTATGTGTCGGGAGTCGGTCCGGCATTGGCCCGGAACATCGTGGAGTACCGAAAAGCCTCCGGAGATTTTGAGTGTCGGGAGCAGCTTCGCAAGGTGCCCCGTCTGGGTGACAAGGCTTTTCAACAGTGTGCCGGTTTTCTGCGGATCAAGAATGGAAGCAATCCGCTGGATGGGAGTGCCGTCCATCCGGAGGCCTATCCGATTGTAGAAAAGATGGCCGCCGACCTGGGAGTTTCCACCTCAGAGCTGGTGGGCAATGAAACGCTGTGCGCCCAAATCAAGCCGGAAGCCTATGTGCAGGGAGAGTTCGGTCTGCCGACCATCCACGATATCCTTAAGGAACTGCGTAAACCGGGGCTGGATCCCCGCAGCGAGGCCTCGGAGTTCTCTTTCGCGGAAGACGTTCATGACCTGGGCGACCTCAAGACCGGGATGGAACTGCCCGGTATCGTGACCAATCTGACCGCCTTCGGCGCCTTCGTGGACATCGGCATCCACGAGAATGGCCTGATTCACGCATCCCAGATGGGAGAAAAGGGGCTGGCGGAGCCTTCGAAGGTGCTGAAACTCCATCAAAAAGTGACGGTCCGCGTGCTGTCCGTCGATTCCGAGCGGAAACGCATCGGCCTGCGTCTGGTCCGATAGGTCCCGGAAGGTCCCGGGAAGAGGGGACTAGCGCTTGTGCAGGGCCTCGTATTCTTTCAAGGCGCTGACGGCTTTGGGGCAGAGGATGAGGATGGAGATGACGGTAAGCCAGGCCATCAGCCCCACGCCGATGTCACCGAGCTGCCAGATCAGATCCGCTTCGTTGATTGCGCCGAAGACCGCGGCCGCCAGCATAATGCCCTGCAGAATGCGGACCGCGATTTGCTCGTAACGGTGGTCGCGCCCGCGGAACAAGTAGAGGATGCCGGATTCCGCATAGAAGTAGTAGGCGATCAGCGTACTGAAGACAAAGAAAATCATCGCAACGGAAACGAACTGGCTTCCAAAGCCGGCAAAGACCGTATCCACGGCGCTTTGCGTGTAGTTGACATAGTTGTTGGCCAGTTCCGGAGCGCCGCTGTAGAGGATCTCGCCGGTCTTGCTGTCCAGAATGTTGTAGGTACCCGAGGACAGGATCATCAGCGCCGTTGCCGTACAGACAAGAAGGGTGTCCACATAGACGGAGAACGAGATGGAGAGCCCCTGTTGGGCGGGATGGGGAACGTCGGCCGCGGCGGAGACGATGGCTCCGGTACCCTGGCCGGCTTCATTGGAAAAGATGCCCCGTTTGACTCCCATCGCGATGGTCGAACCGATGATGCCGCCGCAGACGGGATGGATGCCGAACGCGTTGGTGAAGATGGAGGCAAACACGGCAGGGATGCTTTCGTGGTGGGCGATGATCACGACGATGGCCATCAGAATGTAGCCGAGGGCCATAAACGGCGTGATCCAGGCCGCGACCCGGGCGATGCGTTTGACCCCGCCGATCACGACGAGGGCGAGCAGCACGGCGAGGACGACCCCGGAAATCCAGGGGGAGACGGAGAACGCGTTGAGTGCCGCCGACGCCGCCCCGTTGGTCTGCACGGTCGTCAGAAACACCCCGCAGGAGATGACGGTGATGAAGGCGACGATCACCCCCAGCCAGCGAAGCCCCAGCCCATAGTCGATGATGCTGAAAGGTCCGCCGCGGAAACCGCTTTTGTGCGGGAAGCGGTAGATTTGGGCGAGGGTGGATTCGACAAAAGCGGTGGATGCACCCAGAAAAGCGACTACCCACATCCAGAATACGGCCCCCGGTCCTCCGAACGCGATGGCGGTCGCCACGCCCACGATGTTGCCCGTTCCCACGCGTCCCGACAGGGCCAGGCAAAAGGCCTGGAAAGAGGAAATGCCGTTCCCGTCCACGCTCATTTTGGTGAAAAGGGACTTCAGCATCATCGAGAATCGGCGGATCTGGACGAAACGGGTGCGGAAAGAAAAGTAGAGACCCGCGCAGATCAGGAGCCCGACCAGTGCCGGGTTCCAGATGATGCTATTCAGGGTCGAGACAACTTTTTCGAACATTGAGGCAAAGATAATGAAAATTCTTTTATCGAATATTATTTGTAAATTTGCAGTTTCAAATGAATATGCAGAAAGCATCGACGATGAAGCTGGTTAAAACGATAGAAGAGATTCGCAGCCAGGTAGCCGCCTGGAGGAAAGAGGGCCTGAGCATCGGTTTCGTGCCCACGATGGGCTATCTCCACGAGGGACATCAGAGCCTGATCCGCAAGTCCCGGGAGCAGAACGACCGTACCGTCGTCTCCGTCTTCGTGAACCCCATGCAGTTCGCGCCCAACGAGGACTTCGAGGCCTATCCGCGCGATATGGCGCACGATATGGCTGCCGTGGAGGAAGCGGGCGGGGATATTATCTTCAATCCGGAACCTTCGGAAATGTATCCTTCTCATTTCACCTCGTTCATCGATACGACGGAGACCACCGAACTGCTGTGCGGCGCCGTCCGCCCCATCCATTTTCGCGGGGTGTGCACGGTCGTGGGGAAACTCTTCAATATCGTGTGTCCTGACCGGGCCTATTTCGGTCAGAAGGATGCCCAGCAGCTCGCCACCATCCGCCGTTTTGCCCGGGACCTGAACTTCCCGGTGGAGATTGTCGCCTGCCCGATCGTCCGCGAAAGCGACGGGCTGGCCAAGTCGAGCCGCAACACCTACCTCAGCCCGGCCGAGCGCCAGGCCGCTACAATCCTTTCCAGAAGTCTCGAACTGGGGCGGAAAGCCATCGAAAACGGGGAACGGACCCCGGGAAAGGTCATCGACCTCATTACGGCCTCGCTGAAATCGGAGCCCCTCGCCCGTGTCGATTACGTGGAAGTGGTCGATTTCGAAAACATTCAGCGCGTGGAACGCATCGAAGGCAGCATCCTCGTCGCCATTGCCGTGTATATCGGTAAGACCCGCCTGATCGATAACTTTATCATTAACCTCTAGCAGCAGTCATGACCCTAAGCTTACTCAAGTCAAAAATTCACCGGGCGAGTGTGACGCAGGCGGATCTCGATTATGTGGGCAGCATCACCATCGACGCTTCGCTGATGGAGCTTGCCGGCCTGGTCGAGTATGAAAAAGTGCTCGTTGCCGACCTGACCAACGGCAACCGCCTCGAGACCTATGTCATCGCCGGCGAGGCCGGTTCCGGAGTGATCTGTATGAACGGAGCGGCGGCCCGGTGCGTCGAGGTGGGGGACAAGATCATCATTATGGCTTTTGCCCAGATGACCCCCGAAGAGGCGGCAAAGCACAGCCCCAGGGTCGTGTTTGTCGATGAACGGAACCGCGCCGTCCGCACGAGCGACTGTGAGAAGCACAGCTGGAATCTCTCCGGCGGGAAGAACGGATGAACGATATGCTGAAAGGAAAGACCATCATCCTGGGCGTAACGGGCAGCATCGCGGCTTACAAGGCCGCCGCGCTGGCCTCCCTGCTCGTCAAACAGCACGCGGACGTCCACGTCATCATGACCTCCAACGCGACCCGCTTCGTCAGCCCGCTTACCTTCGAGACGCTCACCGGCAACAAATGCGTGAGCGATACCTTCGACCGCCATTTCGACTTCGAGGTGAAGCACGTGTCCCTGGCGAAAAAGGCCGACCTGGTCCTGATTGCTCCCTGTTCTGCCAATGTCATCGGTAAAATTGCCGCCGGCATTTGTGATGATATGCTTACGACGACCGTTTTCGCGACCAAGGCGAAAGTGCTCCTTTCTCCGGCTATGAATACAGGAATGTGGGAAAATCCGATTCTGCAGGACAACCTGCGGAAACTTTCCGCTTACGGCTACGAAATCATCGCCCCGGTCGAGGGACGTCTGGCCTGCGGCGATGTCGGAACCGGCAAAATGCCCGAGCCCGAGCAGCTGCTCGAGCATGTTCTTCTTGAGACCGCACGGGAAAAGGACCTGCAGGGGAAAAAGCTGCTGATTACGGCCGGACCGACGCAGGAAGCCATCGACCCCGTCCGCTATCTCACCAACCACTCTTCCGGTAAGATGGGCTATGCCCTGGCCAAGGCCGCTGTCCTGCGCGGCGCCGATGTCGTCCTGGTTTCCGGACCGGTGCATCTCGAGGCTTTTGCCGGCGTCCGCAAGATTGACGTGGTCAGTGCCGCCGAGATGTTTGAAGCCGTCAAGCAGTACGGCAAAGACCGGGATATCCTGATTCTATGTGCCGCTGTGGCGGATTATGCGCCGGCGGAATACAGCCCCGCCAAAGTGAAGAAACAGGACGGCGATCTCTCGCTGGCCCTCTCCCGCACCCCGGACATCCTGCAGTATCTCGGCGAAAATAAGACGAAGGGGCAGCTGCTCGTGGGCTTTTCGATGGAGACCGAGAACCTCATCGAGCATTCCCGGGAAAAACTCCTCCGCAAGAAGGCCGATATGATCTGCGCCAATTCCATCAGCAGTGATAAGACCGGCTTCTGCGTGGATACCAACCAGGTTACCCTGATTACTGCCGATCAGACCGTTGAACTTCCTCTTTGCTCCAAGGAGGAGACGGCGGAGCGGATCCTGACGGAAGTCCTGACCCTTTCATCCCGGTCTTAAATGCAGCTTCTCGTCGACATAGGAAACTCCACCATCGTCTTTGCCCTGGCCGGCAAAGACGGGGAAATCACGCAGACCTGGCGGTTCAAGACAATGAAAGGGGAAACAAACAGTTTCTTTCCCTATGAACTCAAGTCCAGCCTCAAGAAACTGGGCATCGAGACCTCGGAGATCAAAAGCATCTCCATCTCCTCCGTCGTACCGGAGATCAATGGTCATATCATCCAGTCCATCAAGGACATAACGGGCGTCGAACCGCAGATTTTCAGCCTGCAGGACGCGATGCGTGTCATCGATATCGATGTCGAAGCCCCCGCCGGACTGGGCAAAGACCGCCTGGCGGATGCCATCGGAGCCGCGCTCTGTTACGGCGTTCCCGCCATCGTCATCGATATGGGGACGGCCACCACCATCGGCATTGTCAACAAAGACCGTTGCTTTATCGGCGGAATGATTATTCCGGGTGCGAAAACCTCCCTGAAGGCTTTGAGCCACAAAGCCTCGCAGCTTCCGATGATCAACCTCGAAAAGCCCTCCGGGATTATCGGCCGCAACACGCAGGAGTGTATGCAGAGCGGTGTGCTGTACGGCAATGCCGCCATGGTCGACGGAATCATAGACCGCATTATGCCCGACCTCGAAGGCGAGGTGAAGATCATCGCGACCGGCGGGCTTGCCCGGCAGATTATTCCCCTGTGCCGCCATCAGATCCTCATCGACGACAATCTCCTCTTCAAGGGACTTTATCTTGCGACTAAGGACGCAACCAACGAAAACTGACGAACATGAAGCTGACTACTTTCGATTTGCTCAAACGCAAAGGCGTGTCTCCGATCAGCGTGCTGACCGCCTATGACTATCCCACGGCGCGCACGATGGAGGAAGCGGGTGTGGATGTCATTCTGGTGGGGGATTCCCTGGGCAACGTCGTCCTGGGTTATGAGAACACCCTTGCCGTCACGGTGGAGGATATGATCCACCACGGCAAAGCCGTCTGCCGCGGCGCCCAAAAGACCTTCGTCGTCATCGATATGCCCTTCCTTTCGTACCAGGTCAGCGTGGAGGACGCCCTGCGCAACGCCGGCCGCATCGTCAAGGAAACCGGTTGCCAGGCCGTCAAGCTGGAAGGCGGCATCGAATATGCCGACCGCGTGAGGGCCATCGTCCGGGCGGGAATTCCCGTCGTGGGACACATCGGCCTGACCCCTCAGTCCGTCAACACCCTGGGCGGATACCGCGTGCAGGGAAAGACCCTGAACGCTGCGAAGAAGCTGCTCGAAGACGCCCGTGCCCTCGAGCAGGCTGGTGCGTTCTCCATTACCCTGGAGTGCGTTCCCGAAGAGCTGGCGCGCATCATCACCGAACGCTCCGGCGTGCCCACCATCGGCATCGGCGCCGGCCGTTATTGCGACGGGCAGGTGCTTGTCTTCCAGGATATGCTCGGCTATTCCGACGCCCGGAAACCCAAGTTCGCCAAGCAGTATGCCGACGTCCACGGCGTGATGCTCGAAGCCTTCAAACAGTACTGCGAAGACTGCCGTCAGCGGACCTTCCCCGCAAAGGAACATACGTTCGACATCGATCAGAAAATCATCGACGCCCTCCTCTGACGTTTCCGTCAGGAACTATTCCTTATAGTATTTAGGCCAGCAGGCTTCGAGATATTTCTTGAGGCCTTCTTCGTGTTTGTTTTCGGCGGGATGGTAGAAGACGGTGCCGCGGATGGACTCTGGCATAAACTCGAGGTCGGTGAAGTGACCGGGGTAGTCGTGGGCATACTTGTAACCGTCGGCATAACCCAGGTCTTCCATCAGGGAAGTGGGCGCGTTGCGAAGGTAAAGGGGCACGGCGGGGGAGGCGTCCTTCCGGACGGCGGCAAGCGCGGCGTCGATGGCCAGATAGGCGCTGTTGCTCTTGGGAGAGGAGGCCAGGTAGATGGTCGCTTCCGAGAGGGGAATGCGGGCTTCCGGCATTCCGATCTTGTTTACGATCTCGAAACAGGCGTTGGCCAGCAGCAGCGCGTTGGGATTGGCGAGTCCGATGTCTTCGGCGGCCAGAATGCACAGGCGGCGGGCGATAAAGAGGGGATCTTCCCCGGCTGCCAGCATCCGTGCGAGGTAATAAACGGCCGCATTGGGGTCACTTCCGCGCACACTTTTGATAAAGGCGGAGATGATATCGTAATGCATCTCTCCGTTTTTATCATACATTGCAATGTTCTCTTGCAGACAAGATGTAACAATTTTGTTATCGATAATGACCGGCCCGGAAGAGGTGGCGTTAACGACAATTTCAAGGATATTGAGCAGTTTTCGGGCGTCTCCGCCGCTGTAGCGGAAGAGGGCCTCGGTCTCTTTGACCCGGATGTCCTTCTGCGAGAGCACGAAGTCCTCCTTGAGGGCCCGTCTCAGCAGGATTTCAAGGTCGGCTGACTCCAGGGGTTTGAGCACGAAGACCTGGCAACGGGAGAGCAGGGGAGAGATGACTTCGAAGGAAGGGTTTTCCGTCGTGGCCCCAATCAGCACAATCGTTCCGTCTTCCACGGCGCCGAGCAGGGCATCCTGCTGTGACTTGGAGAAACGGTGGATTTCATCGATAAAGAGAATCGGCGTGGCGGAAGGGGTAAACAATCCGGCTCTGTCCTTGCGGGCTCCGTCAATGACTTCGCGGACTTCCTTTACGCCCGAAGATACGGCGGAAAGGGTGTAAAACTGCCTGCCGAGAGTATTGGCAATGATTTTGGAGAGCGTGGTCTTCCCTACGCCCGGCGGCCCCCAGAGGATGAAAGAAGTCAGATTGCCCGAGTCAATCATCGTGCGGAGCACACAGCCAGGTCCGATCAGATGCCGCTGTCCGACATAGCCGTCCAGGCTGGTCGGTCTCATCCGCTCGGGAAGGGGAGCCAAGGTATGCGTGTTCTCATCCATAACCGAGCAAATTTACAAAAAAATGAATACAATCTGGGGGGAAATGACTAATTTTGTATTGAAATGAATCGCGTGTACAGCCTCAGACTTCTTCGTGCCTGTGTGGCCTTGCTGGCCATCATGGTTTCCCTCCCGCTTTCTGCCGGGCAGGAAGGGGAGTCTTCCTTCCGCTCGCTGGGTTTCGCCGGTGGCGTACAGAGTCTGGGAATTACCTATAACACCGCTTCAGACAAATCTCCTAATTTCCACTCCATCAATCTCTTCCTTGATATTCATGGACTTGGTTGGGGTAAGGTGAACGAGCCGGGCGGAGCACTTCGCTACGACTATAATTTCGGCATCGGGGGAAACGAGCGCCTGCTCTTCTATGCCGGTCCCGGCGCGATGGCGGGCTATGTCGCCGACAGTGACGGCCGCTTCGGGGTGGCCCTGGGGCTGAGCGCCAGTCTCGGCCTTCGCTATCTTTTTCCCCGAAACATCAGCCTCGGCGTCAGCCTCCATCCCACCCTCGGCTATCATATCCGGCGGGAAGGCGAGCGTTTTCATATGCACATCTACGAAGCCGGCCTGTGGCACAGCGTCCTTCCCGAAATCTCGGTCTCTTATTGTTTCAACTGCAATAAGATAGAGTCTTCTACCTCAAGTAATCGTAAATTTACTTTTTCCCTGGAATCCGCCTTCGCTCCAAGCATTTACAACTATATCCAGCGTATGTATTTCGCCGAGGACGGGTATCGCAACATCGAGGAGATCAACGCGCCCGATTTCAGCCCCTGCGGAGAATTGTTGCTCAGCGCCGGATGGCGTCCGACGGATAGCTTCAAACTCTCGCTCCTGCTGGGCTATGCCGGTATCCGGAGGGATACGCGACTGCACGAAATCCTGCTTCGCGGAAACTGGTACCTGCGCGAATTGAATGCTTCCGGCGACCGTTTCTTCCTCAGCCTCGATATGGGTTGCGGCCTGAATGCCAGCGATTGGGGCCATCCTTTCGCGCTCGGCAAACTCGGATTCGGCTACCGTCTGGCTCTTACCAACCAAAGCGCGCTGGAGTTCTTCCTCCGCAGCCATCACGCCTTCGCCACGCCCGCCCTTCACGACGATACCGGCGCTGAAGTTCCCGCCGACCGCGCCCTTCGCAGCCGGATGTACATCACCGGCCTCTCCATCGGCGCAGCCATTGAACTGTAGATCGGCCTGGCGAATTCCCGTTGCGCTGGGAGGCTTTTTGTTAATTATCAAGTTATGTGTGTAAAATTCTATCTATCCGATTACTGCGACCGCTCCCTTGGAGCACAGTCATTATGTGGGTGGCAGATGCCGATACTCAGGAATACGGCTGCCCCTTCTTGTTCATACCGAGCTTTTCACCCTGCAAAGTTCGGTATAAGAGTCGGGATATTTTAGGCTGGGATGGGAAGGAATTAGGATTATCCTTGCATCTTTTTTCTGAAAGCAGATGGCGGTGCCGCCAAGGGCCATATCTTCTGCGGTGGTGTCAATGATCCACGGGATATATACGGTAACGATAAATTGGAAGATGCATACGACCTTGGGAAAAGCGTATAGTCGGAATTATCACAGAAATTGACTTCTTTTGATGATTTTTTGGAGTTGTATCTATTTGGTATTCAAGTAGATATAGATTAATTTTCTGGTAATGAACTCCAAGTTTATTAAAATATCGCTTGCGATATAAAAATAAAGTTGTATATTTGCATCGTGAACGATACAAATAACAATTTAATATTCAAACATCATGGACTTTACAAACACTATCCAGATTTCTCAGATGATCATCAACGAGCTTACCGGCAGCGCTTTCGTACACAAGATGCAGGGACAACTCTTCAAGAGCCAGGGCTTCACCAAGCTCGGCGAAAAATACATCAGCCACTACACCGAGGAAATGGAGTGGGTGGAGAAATACACCGACCGTCTTTTGGACCTTGGCGTCGTTCCCGAAGTGAATGTAAGCAGCGAGGCTAAACTTATCGAAGATCCCAAAGCCTACATCGAGGCGGACCACAAATTGCAGAAAGAAGGCGTAGAAACGCTCTATAAGGCTATGCCCGCCCTTGCCAATGATCCCACCACTTACGATCTTACCAAAGCTTATCTACTGGACGAAGAAGAGGATCTGTACTGGGATGAGGAGCAGTTGGACCTCATCGAGAAGATTGGTTATCAGAACTGGCTCGTAAAGCAGCTGTAAGATGGCTAGGATTTATGACTTCAAGGCTCTTAACAACAAGGGCCTTGAATTTGACTTTGCGCAGTTTGAAGGCAAGGTCCTCCTCATAGTGAACACTGCGTCCAAGTGCGGTTTTACCCCTCAGTATGACGGCCTGGAAGCCCTGTACCAGAAATATAAGGACAAGGGACTGGCCATCGTCGGCTTTCCCTGCGACCAGTTTGCTCACCAGGAGCCCGGCTCCGACGAGGAGATTGCCGAGTTCTGCCGCATCAACCACGGTGTCACCTTCCCGCTGATGACCAAAATTGAAGTCAACGGCGAGAACGAGCATCCAGTTTTTAACTACCTCAAGTCTGTCGCACCCACGGAAGAGTATAAAGGTATCAAGGGGAAAGTTACCCGCACGATGTTGAAAGGCCTGAGCAAGAGCGCAAAAAAAGATAGCGACATCCTCTGGAACTTCACCAAATTCCTGATCAATCGCGACGGTACCATCGTCAAACGCTTTGCTCCTGTTGTCGAGCCTGCCTCTTTTGAGAAGGACATTGAAGAAATGTTATAATGGAAGAAAAGTTCAAACTCGAAAACCAGCTCTGTTTTAGGTTATATACCGCTTCTCGGCTACTCACCCAGGCGTATCATCCGCTGCTGGGTGAGCACGGTCTCACATATCCGCAGTACCTGGTGCTTCTGGTGCTGTGGGAGAAGGATGCGCAGCCGGTAAACGACATCGCCAAACGTCTGCTGCTGGAGACCAACACCGTCACGCCACTTCTAAAAAGGATGGAGGTAGAGGGCATTGTAACCCGTAGCAAAGGTAAAGAGGACACACGCCAGATGATTGTGAAACTGACGAAGAAGGGGCATGACCTCCAGAAGAGACTGACCGATGTTCCAGAGACCGTTGGCAAAGCCGTCATCTGCGAAAGTGTAACGCCGGAAACCGTCCCCGGCCTCTTCGGCATGCTGGACGACATTATCAAACAACTCAAACAACTCAAACAATAACCAAATCCCTACCATCATGAAAGAAAAAGTATTACAGGCCATGCGCGAATTTGGTGCACCTGTGAACGCCGGTAAGATCGCTGAAATCACCGGCATCGACCGCAAGGACGTAGACAAGGCTTTCGCCGAATTGAAGAAGGAAGGCGCCATCGTCTCTCCCGTCCGTTGCAAGTGGGAGCCAGCGAAATAGTAACGGCCTGGCGGGCATTTTTTGTTATGGGGTACACGGCTCGATGTGCAGCACAAGATACTCAGACCGGGTTCCGATACGGATTTTCGGCCCCCAAATGCCCAGGCCCGAACTCACATAGTACTGCGTATTTCCACGCTTGTAATAACCCCAGGACTTCTCGAACAAGGCGTCCGTCAGCCAATTGAGAGGCCATACCTGCCCCCGATGCGTATGCCCGCTGAACTGGAAATCAATACCGGAGGCTTCGGCTTCTTCCAGATGGGAGGGCTGGTGGTCCAAAAGAATGCTGAAATCCGAGGAGGAATCGACAAGTTCCGAAAGCCTCTTACGGTGGGTATTGCTCCTGTCGTCCCGCCCAATAATGGTAATTCCCTTCGCGCGGACGACGGAATCCCGCAGCAGGCAGATGCCCGCCTCCTTTAGAAAGCGTTCGGCATCCGCTTCTCCACCGATGTATTCGTGGTTGCCGAGCACCGTGAAGGCGGGAGCCGTCAAGCGATGGAAGGACTCAGCATAGTTTCCCGCTACGAGGGGCCTGAGCTGGATGTCCATGATATCGCCGGCGAAGAGCACGAGGTCCGGTTCCTCGGCGTTGATGAGATCCACCCAACGGCCCAGTTCGTCCTTCCGGTTGCTGTAGCCGATATGAAGGTCGCTGGCAAAAACGATCGTAAGGGACTTTCCCAGCGGTTTCTCGGTCCGAATCGTCAACTCTTCACGGTATTTGTGACGGTAATGGATGCCGCCCGCAGTCAGCACGACGGCAATCACGCCCAGGATGCCAACCAGCGTAATTGCATTGTCGATAAGCCAGCCTTTGGGAATCAGTCGGACAAGAATGCCGAGGTCTGCAACAACGAAAACAATCAGCAGGTACAGGAAGGCAATCATCCAGGGGTGTCCCAACTCATACAGGGCGGTGATGGTGGAAATGGATGCTTGTTTGCGAAGCAGCATACTGGCGAAAGCCGCGGCCATCCAGAGAAGAAATAGACCGGTGACCAGCAGTTTGGCCGTCCAGCCACCGGGCGTGATGCGCCAAAGGTGCCAGATTACATACAATACGCCGAGCAGGGTTGCGCCCAGGATGACGATGATTCCCGTTTTCATATTTGATCCCCTCTCCTTACGCAAGAAGAGACGGGAAAACCGCATATTCTATTCCCATTCAATCGTGCCGGTAGGCTTGGGAGTGAGGTCGTAAAGGACGCGGTTCACGCCGGGCACCTCGGTGACGATGCGCTTTGTGATGTGGTGGAGAATTTCGTAAGGAATCTCTTCGATGGTGGCGCTCATGGCGTCTTTGGTGTTGACGGCACGAATGATGACGGGCCAATCCCAGCTGCGTTTGTTGTCTTTAACACCGGTGGATTTGTAATCGGGGACGACCGTAAAGTACTGCCAAACCTTGCCGGCAAGACCATTCTTGGCAAATTCTTCGCGGAGGATGGCATCAGATTCGCGGAGCGCTTCGAGACGGTCTCTGGTAATGGCTCCGGTGCAGCGAACGCCAAGGCCGGGGCCGGGGAAGGGCTGGCGGAACACCATATTGTCGGGGAGGCCGAGTTCCTTGCCAACGACTCTTACTTCATCCTTAAAGAGGAGTTTGATGGGCTCTACGAGTTCAAACTGAAGGTCTTCCGGGAGGCCGCCGACATTGTGATGGGACTTCACGGGACCGGACTCAAGAATGTCGGGATAAATGGTTCCCTGGGCCAGGAAGCTGATGCCCTCGAGCTTGCGGGCTTCCTCTTCGAAAACGCGGATAAATTCCGCGCCGATAATCTTTCTCTTCTGCTCAGGGTCGGCCACGCCGGCGAGTTTGTCAAGGAAGCGGTCAGTCGCATCGACATAGACAAGATTGGCGCCGAGTTCATCGCGAAAAACGCGAATCACTTCCTCAGGCTCACCTTTTCGAAGAAGACCGTGATTGACATGAACAGAAACAAGCTGTTTGCCGACGGCTTTGATAAGAAGTGCGGCAACAACGGAAGAGTCAACGCCCCCGGAGAGGGCAAGGAGCACCTTTTTGTCGCCAATCTGTTCGCGAAGGGCGGCTATTTGCTGTTCGATGAATTTTTGGGCAAGTTCGGGAGTCTCAATTCTCTGCATGTCGGCCGGGCGGGTGTTTCCTGTGTTCATTGAATAGAATTTTTAAAAGTTTGATAACAAAATTAATCTACAAGATCTACTTCTTCAGCTTGAACAAATCGCGGCAGAACCAGTTCATGGTCTTGGGGAAGCGGTCGGTTTCCACAAAATCCGTGTCACCCTTTACGTTGTTTACAAACTGGGCGTCGGAAAGATCGATGGTCCAGGTGGCGGTGGCATCCTGCTTGAGAACGTCCAGGCTGCCATCGGCCACCTTGAGGGGTTTGGCCGCAAAAAGGCTGATTGTATTTAGGCATCGGCGAAGGTTTTTCCGTCGTCGAGCGTGATGCTCTCGATCCTCAGGTTCAGGGTTCCTGCAGGAGCCCTGACCTCGACAATCTCGCCGACCTTTTTGCCCATCAAGGCGGCTCCGATAGGGGATTTCAGCGAAATCTTTCCGCCCTCGAGGTCCATTTCGTGAGGGCTGACGATTTTGAATTGCATCCGGGCGTTTGTCGTGAGGTTCGTAAATTCGACCCGGCTCAGCAGGCATACCTTGTCTTTGGGAAGGGCTGCGGTGTCGATCACGCGTGAGTACTCCAGGACCTTCTGCAGGAAACGGATCCGGCTGATGGTCTTTGCCTGGTTCCGCCTGGCTTCGCGATAGCCCGCATTGTCGCTCCGGTCGCCCTGGGCGCTGGTCTCGGCGAGATCTTCCCGGATCCGGGGATAAACCACGTCGATCAGATGGTTCAGTTCGGCGACAATTTCATCGTGTCTTTGCTTCGACAGGTATTCCATACTCAAAGGTACGCATTTTTACTCAAAGGTACGCATTTTTCCGCCGAAAAAATGGAATTGAACATCGCCCCCCTCAAGAAAATGCTATCGATATTTGCATTTTCGTTATCAAAATGTGTTATTTTTGATGAAATTTTTGCAAATTCAAAATGAAGTCGTATATTTGTATCGTAAACGACATAAATCAATTCGCTATGGCAAAAATTTTCGACTTCAAAGCCCTGAACAACAAAGGGGTGGAATGTGACTTCGCTCAGTTCGAAGGGAAAGTGCTTTTGATTGTAAACACCGCGTCCAAGTGCGGCTTCACTCCGCAGTACGACGGCCTGGAAGCCCTGTATCAGAAGTATAAGGATCAGGGACTGGTCATCGTGGGTTTCCCTTGCGACCAGTTTGCCCATCAGGAACCCGGCAATGACGCGGAAATTGCGGAATTTTGCCGTCTCAATCACGGCGTCACCTTCCCGCTGATGAAAAAGATCGACGTGAACGGCCCCGACGCCCATCCGATCTACAGCTATCTGAAATCTGCCGCACCCCTCGAGGAGTACAAGGGACTCAAAGGGAAAGCGGCACGGACGCTGCTGAAAGGAATCAGCAAGAGCGCCAAGAATGACGGTGATATCCTTTGGAATTTCACCAAGTTTCTGGTCAGCCGCGACGGTACCCTCGTCAAGCGCTTTGCGCCCACGGCCGAGCCCGCCTCGTTTGAGAAGGATATTGTGGAAATGTTGTAATGGACGGTAGATTCAAACTGGAAAACCAGCTTTGTTTCAGGCTCTACACGGCTTCCCGCCTGATTACCCAGGCCTATCATCCTCTGCTGAGTAAACATGGACTCACTTACCCGCAGTACCTCGTGCTGATGGTACTGTGGGAGAGGGATGGGCAGCCGGTGAATGACATCGCCAAGCGTCTGATGCTGGAGACCAACACCGTTCCTTTGCTGTTCCGCATGCTGGGTGACATCATCAGCGGTAGAATAGAAAGCCGAAATAAATTCTAGGCCCGTGGGGCAGGAGCTTTCCCCGGCTGAGGGCGCAGAGGTAATCCACTTTCAGCGTCAGGTGTATGGCTTTCGTGAGGATAAAATCGCAGCCCAGAAAGGGTGTAATGGCCATAAATGCCTGTTTGTGGTAATAGGAGCCGTCGACGGGCTGCCAGGGCGCGGCGGGTGTTTGCGTCATCAGCAGGGTCGTCATCGCACCCCCGCCCAGCGTCAGCCCGACGTAGGGCTGAAATCGTCCCAGTACGGTATACCAGTCGGCCAGAAGGCCGCCCCAGCCATATTGCAGGTAACTTCCGTTGCCAAGCTGGCTGAGCGAAGAGACGTATCCTTCGCCCCCGACGCGGAAGTGGTCGCCCAGGTGGATGTGAATCGCTCCGCCGATGCCCAGAGGAGCCCCTTTCGCCTCGTATCCCAGCGGGTCCAGCACGCCGCTCAGATAGCCCGTGTGGACCATCATACCGCCGTCGAAGCCCTGATAAATCTTCTTTTTATTTTCCTGTGCGAGAGCGGGGACTGCGAATGCCAGGGCGAGTACGAGCGTCAGAGTGCGCATCCGTTTCATAGCCGGCCCTCCATTTCTTTGCGACGCCTTTGGTAGTAGGCGTGCCGTTTGGGATTTTCGGGGAACCAGCCGCGCAGTACCCGTTTCTCCTGCAGAAACATCTCGTGGATGCCCCAAAGGCAGCAGAAAGCAAAGCCGCCGATGATGATCGACAGCATATCGTTCTTTACAAACAGCGAAAGAGCGCTGAAAGTCAGTCCGGCAAGCAGCCAGATCCACCAGCTCTGTCTTCCCCAGTGGTATTCCATCTTGATGACCAGCGGGTGGCAGATGCCGATGCTCAGAAAAACGGCTGCGCCTATGATGATTCCGTTGAAATTCATATCTATAATTAGGATTTTCCTTGCATCTTCTTTCGGAAGGCAGAGGGGGTCAGTCCGGTCCCTTTCTTGAAAAGTCGTGAAAAATAGGATTGATCTTCGATGCCCACCGCTGCGGCGATGTCGATGACCGGGTCCCCGGTTTCCGCCAGGAGGCGCTTGGCCCGCTGGATGCGCACGATGTCGATCCAGGCGCCTACGCTGCGTCCCGTGGATTTTTTTACCAGACGGCTCAGGTAGTTCTCGCTGATTTTCGTCTTCGAGGCATAGTCTGCGATGGTTCCAGGCATTTGCCCCGGGTTGAACGCCAACTCGAGAAAACGGCTCACCGCGGCGGGAAAAGCCGTTCCTTTCCTGGGCTTGATCCGTGAAAGAAGAAGACCCAGGCCCTTTTCGATAAAAATCCGGTCTCTCTTCCCGTAGGCGATGGCCAGCATTTTGAAAAGTTCACCCATAAAAGCTCCTTCGTCGAACCAGAAGCCTTGGTGGATGGGCTCGGAAAGGAAACGCAGGGGCTTGGTGTCAGACAGGATGGACGGAGCGAAACCGCCCGCATAACCCGTCACGTCCCGATAGAAGCGGATCGAAAAAGGGCATTGCTGGGGGATGAGCAGCATCTGGCCTACCTGGCAGAGAAAGGGCGTTCCGTCGACTTCTACCAGGACTTCACCCGATGTTACATAGATGAATCCGATGAGCGGGAGGCGTGCCTCGGGCGCTTCGGCGGGTTTGACATATCCCGAAGTATCCATCCTCCGGATGAAGAATGGTTCTTGCGAAAAATCCGCGTCCGGATTCCAATGAGCTTTCAGGACTGTCGCTTCCGTTTCCATTTTGGCTGCAAAGATAGGGAAACTATTTGTTTTCCGCTGCAAAGGTCGGCATATCCGGAGGATTATTTTAGGCTGATTCGGACTGATTTTAGGATTATCCTTGCAAAGCCTGAAAACGTGGAATTCATCTGCCGCACCTGTAATGCAGAGGGGTTGTTCCCGTTTGGGCCTTGAAGAATTTGCACAGAAAACTGCTGTTGGGAAATTCCATCGTGTCGGCAATCTGTGATACGGACAGATCCGAGTGCCGGATCCGATTCTCGAGACTCGTCCGGACGTGCATACCTGCAAAGCAAACTGAATGATGCACAAAGTCATTTCCCTGCAAAGATTGGAGGACTCTCCATAGCGTTGCAATGCCTGCAGGTAAACTGTCTGACAAAATCACCAGAATCGGCACGCAGACAGGTCCCGGCGGCGGTCCTGGCGGGTTCGGCCCCGGCGGGAACCATGGCCCCGGCGTCCGCGCCGAGTGACTTGTTTTGTACTGGGACGAATAAGATATCGGCCCCTCAGGTTTCTGAGAGGCCGATATCGCATATAGTAATAGCTGAGATTGTGTTGAATTGTGCTATTGAACCGCTACGCAGCGGGTGGGGAAGCCGCAAGAGCGAGATCCGTGGCCTGCGGCCCAGATTGCAAGATGGTCCTGCATATCAACTTCGGTATTGAAAAAGGAAGCCGATATAGGATCATCCAACGTATGAGGAACGTCGCTGGACCAGATCTCGATGTGCGAAATTTGCGGTTGATGGAGATAACCATCTTCAAATGAATAGGTGCAGTTATAAGGATACCAAATAGATGCGTCGTCACCGAACAGACCGGTGAAGTTATAGCCATTGTGTGTCTTGTCCCAATCTTCAATAGTTATCCATCCGAGCGGGGTTCCCATCGCATTGTACCAGAGCCCTTGGCTTTCTGGGGTATGGGCCCTGGGGAGGGTCCATCCGGCAGGACAGGGATCGTACAGGTCTTTCTTCTCGTTCCAACGGGTATCGTCCGTGACGTTATCTACGGGGGAATAATACCAGTCGGCGTTATGGGAATGACCGGTGGAATAGATAATGGTCGTCGGATGGGCGATGGCATATTCGATGGTGCCGGTGTTCTCATCACTCACAACCTGAAAGGGCCAGTCGAGGGTAGATGCTGCGCGGGTTGGCGGAACTCCTTCCCCAACCGTGACACCGTTATAGCCAAGGAAGGGGTCTTTGCGGCCCCACTGATACAAAAGGCCGTGGCTCTTGAGATCGTCGATGGCGGCAGATGTGGCACCCAGGTTGCGGTCCATCACATTGCCGAAGGTGATACCACCATCGACCTTGTTATAATACCTCTGGGAGGTTGCTTTGGCGTCATAGCCGTTGCACACCCAGATGTGCCAGGACCAGAGAATATTGCCTGCGGCATCTTTCGCAGCGATGACGGCGTTTCCGTCTTTCAGGGGTGAAGGGGTCTTGAAGTAGATCTGGTCTCCCTTGAAGTAGGCCTCGGCTACGATGTCGCCCTTGGACGGTTGATCGGCGGTCCCGAAGGATTCCCAAAGGACCTCGGCGGAAGCCACGGCACCGACAGCCTCGGTGGTCTTTCCCTTGAAGGTCTTGAAGGTGTAAAATCCCGGGGTGTTGACCATAAAGCAGTTTGCGGGGGCAAACAGGGTCGCTTGAGAATCCGGATCCGGA